>CP073261.1:921250-1228333 GCA_019739335.1 Erythrobacter sp. | reverse complement strand
AGCGTCCGGCTGGAGCCGAGCGGGATCGAATCGAGCAGTTCGATGGTGTTGTCGGGGCTGGCGATCGAGCCCTCCGAAGCAACCAGCATCCGCGCGCGATAGACGTCGTCTTCCGCTACGCTGAGCATCCCGGTGGCGGAATCGATGTCGTAGGAAATGCCGCCGGTTTCCAGCGTGGTGACGACGCCCGCGCGTTCGGCATCGGAGAGAGTCGAATAGAGTACCCGTTGCGGCCCTTCGGCCAGCGCCAGATAGGCAAGACTCACGGCGGCCATGGCGCCGATTCCGGCCAGCGCTGGAAGCACGCGGCGGACGGCGGGTTGGCCCAGCGCTGCGGCAAGCCGTTCGGGCAACAGGCCACCCGCTGAAGGTGACCCTGTGGGAGATGGAAGCGTTGCTTCAGCCATTCATCAAACTCCCATCCGCATGATTTCCTGGTAGGCTGAAAGCAGCTTGTTGCGCACCTGCAGGGTGGCTTCGAAGGCTACCGATGATTCCTGCCGTGCCAGCATTACCTGCGCGATGTCCGTCACTTCGCCGCGCTCATAGGCTTCGGTAATCGCACTGGAGCGCGCCTGCGTGGCGCTGACCTGGTCAATGGTGGTACGAAGCGTTTCGGCAAAGCCGCCCCCGATGGTGGTGGCGGCGGGTTGCGGCGCAGCGGTGGGCGATCCCGATTCGCGCAGGCCGCGCAGGGTTTCCGACTGGTCGGCAATCTGCCGGCGCAGCGCCAGCACGTCCTGCAGGCCACCCATCGCGGCTGGTCCCACGCTGCTCATCGCACGCCGCCTGCGGCCAGCAATCCGGCCTCGCGCATGGTGGCAAGGCGGTAGCGCAGCGTGCGCTCGGAGATTCCCAGCGCCCGTGCAGTGGCCTGGCGGTTACCGTCATTTGCGGAAAGAGTGTCGGCGATGGCCTGCATTTCCGAATGGCGGGCGATGCTGGACAGGTGGCGCGGGGCGCTGTCGCCGAGGACGCGCGGTGCGGTTTCAGTCAGCGGGGTGGCCATTTCACGCGCTGCGACCACGCGGGCGCGGTGATCGAACACGATGTGGTCCGGCCCGATGACTGGGCCATGGCCCAGCAGGAGCAGCGCCCGGCGCACGACATTGGCCAGTTCGCGCACATTGCCCGCCCAGCAATGCGTTTCCAGCTTGGCGATCGCGGCGCTGGACAGCCACGGGATGTTGCCCCGGTCCGGCGTATGGCGCAGCAGCATGGTGAAAGCGAGCGGAGCGATGTCGGCACGCCGCTCGCGCAGCGCTTCGAGCTGGAGCGGGAAGACGTTGAGACGGAAGTACAGATCCTCGCGGAATCGCCCCTCGGCAATTTCCTGCGCCAGATCTCGGTTGGTGCAGGCAATGATGCGGACATCGACCGGGATCGGCACAGTAGCCCCCAGCGGCACCACTTCGCCCTCTTCCAGCACCCGCAGCAGTTTGGCTTGCAGGCTGAGCGGCATTTCGCCCAACTCGTCGAGCAGCAGCGTGCCCCCGTCAGCCGCGCGAAAGAAGCCCTCGCTCGCTTCGGTCGCGCCGGTAAAAGCACCCTTGCGATGGCCGAACAGCAGCGCTTCGAGCATGGTTTCAGGCATTGCCGCGCAGTTCACCGCCACGAACGGGCCGGTGGCGCGGGGGCTGGAGTTGTGGATGAAGCGGGCGAGCACTTCCTTGCCGGTCCCTGTCGGCCCTTCGACCAGTACCGGGATTTCGCTCTGCCCTACCCGCTGGGCGAGAGTGAGCATGGCGATGGTGCCGCTGTCCGCCGCCACCGGCTCGCCGGGCGCAATCGCGGCGGCAACCAGCGCGGCGCGCGCAGCTTCGGCTTCGGCGGCTGGATAGGCAATCCGGGCGGCGTTGCTGCCCAGCAGTTCGAGTGCGGGCACATCGGCGTGGGCAATCGTCACCATCCGGTCGTCCCGGCGACCGCCGGGAGAAACTTCACCCGGCTCGCAAAGCACCAGGCGAGCGGTTCCGGGCAGGCTGGCGACAATCGCCGCCGCGTGGCCGGCCACTTCCGGATGTTTTTTTTGCAGCTCCGGCGTGCTTGAAACCCGTGTCATTGCCTTGCCCCTGTTAACCTTGTTGGCACGCCATTCGGGCCTCAACGGGCAACGAAGCGAAAAGTTAATCCCTCGCACTAATACCTAATGCCGAACGGGCCGGGTTGATCTGCCTCCCTTAAACATTCCCGCCGGGGGCCGCTCTGGGTCTTGGCAGCCGCGCCAAACGCAAGGTTCGGAAGGCTGCGGCTACGACACTTAGACCCAACGAAGACACCCAATCAGGAGACCAATCATGGCCGTTATCAACACCAACATCAGCGCGCTGCGCGCTTCGAACGCTTCGAGCATGGCTGACCGCATGCAGGCAGTCGCCATGGAGCGCTTATCCACCGGCAAGCGCATCAACGGTGCGAAGGACGATGCCGCCGGCCTCGCCATCGCCACCACGATGACCGCCGACATTCGCGCCATGAAGCAGGGCGCCCGCAACGCCAACGACGGTATTGCCCTGGCGCAGACCGCGGAAGGTGCGCTGGATGAAGTGAGCAATATGCTGCAGCGCGTCCGTGAACTCGCCGTGCAGTCGAAAACGGACACCTATTCCGCTGCCGATCGTGGCCACATGGATGCCGAAGTCGACCAGTTGCAGGAACAGATCAGCGACATCCTTGCCAACACCGAATTCAACGGCGTGACGCTGTTCAGCACCACGGCGGGTACTGATGTGACGGTGACGATCGCTACCGATGCCACCAACACGGTGGATCTCACCAGCGTCGGCATCGACGGCACCAACCTGACTGCCACCGCGCTCGATGTGACGACCACCGCGCTGGCCGACACCACGATTACGGCGGTCGACGCGGCGCTCGAAGACATCAGCGCCACCCGCGCCACCCTGGGTGCCGGTCAGAACCGGCTGGAATCGGCGATCAACAACCTGACCACCAATTCCACCAACCTGGCCGACGCCCGCAGCCGCATCATGGACACCGATTACTCGGCGGAAACGACCGCGCTGGCGAAATCGCAGATCCTCAGCCAGGCGAGCACCGCCATGCTGGCGCAGGCCAACCAGAGCCAGCAGAACGTTCTCTCGTTGCTGCGCTAAACGTACCGAGAGCGACCCGAGGGGTCGCCACCCAGGACGGCCCGGAGCTTCGCGCTCCGGGCCGTTTTGGCGTGGGCTGGCCCAGCGAAGGCGGGGAATTATGGAGCACTTGGAGCACAGTCCAGGGGCAAGAAACCGCCCTCTGTCACCCTGGCGGGTAATCGTGTAACCCTGCACCGCGAAGCGACACCCTTTGCAGAGCAAGACGTGGCCTAGCGGCGGCGGCGAATCCGAACGCGGGTGGAGCAAGGCAGGCGACGCGTGCATGGCTGCTGCCGAGCACGGCAGGCGGAAGTAGGAAAGGGGCTGCTCCGGGCAGACGGTTACCGCAACTTGCGCCAGGACGAACAATTCTTTGCTGCAATCGACTGCGGATTGCCCCACAAGCGCGCCGGTCCCGCAGCAGCAGATAGAAACCCCACCTTGTTCCAGGCTTTTCTCGATCGTTCGGCAACGCTTCTGCCGCAGGCAGCGCTCGGCCACATCGGCTGGTTGCGCGGTGCAGTGGGCGCGACGATCGCGATCGGTTGTTCTGCGTTGCTGACTCGACTCCTGCTCGGCCAGAACAGTGCCGACCTGCCGTGGCTGGTGGCACCACTGGGCGCTTCCGCAGTGCTGGTCTTTGCCGTTCCCGCGAGTCCCCTGGCCCAGCCGTGGCCCGTCATCGGGGGCAATCTCCTTTCTGCGCTCATCGGCCTCGGGTTGGGGGCCTACCTCGGATCGCCCTGGCTTGCCGCCAGCCTCGCCGTGGGGCTGGCGATCGCCTGCATGAGCCTCGCCCGCTGCCTGCACCCGCCGGGCGGTGCCAGCGCTCTGCTTTGTGCGCTGGGAGCAAGCGGGCCTGAGATGTGGTCGTGGCCGCATCTGGTGCCGATCGCGACCAATGTGGTGATGCTGGCTGTGGCCGGATGGGCCTACAACAACGCCACAGGGCACCACTGGCCGCACCGTGCAGGTCCTGCCCTGCTTGAGCCGGTTACCCCGGCAGGAAATCATACACGTGAGGACATCGAGCACCTTCTGCGCGAATGGGATGAAGTGCTTGACGTCGATGTCGATGATCTCGATGCGTTTTATCGCGAACTGAACCGGCGGATTTCCTTGCGGTCGCGCAGCTAGGGTTGCCGCGAGGTTGCAAGGTAGCGGAGCCAATGGGCATTGAAAAAGGGCGGCACCTTGCGGTACCGCCCTTCCTTCCGCAGGTGCTTCAAGACACCTGCAAAATCGTTTTCGAGATTACTTGATCTCGACCGTGCCGCCAGCGGCTTCGATCTTGGCCTTGATCTCTTCGGCTTCGGCCTTGTTGACGCCTTCCTTGATCGCCTTCGGAGCCGATTCCACGAGGGTCTTGGCTTCGGTCAGGCCGAGCGCGGTGATGGCGCGGACTTCCTTGATGACCTGGATCTTCTTGCCACCGTCGCCGGTGAGGATCACGTCGAATTCGGTCTGCTCTTCAACTGCTTCGGCGGGCGCGCCACCGGCGGGGCCGGCCACGGCAACAGCAGCAGCGGCGGAAACGCCCCACGCTTCTTCAAGCGCCTTGGCGAGTTCGGCGGCTTCCATGACGGTCAGCGCCGACAGGTCTTCTACAAGCTTGGCAATATCAGCCATGATGTTCACTCCAAATTATGGGCGGGGCAAAAGAACCATTTCCTGGGCCCCAGAATGTTTCGTTTCGAAATTCGAAAAAACGTCTCTTGCGCCTGAAACTCAGGCAGCATCCTTCGCCGCGTAGGCGCCGATGACACGCGCCAGCATTCCGGCGGGCTCGGCAATCGTCCGGACAACCTTGGTTGCCGGAGCGTTGACGAGGCCGACGATCTTGCCGCGCAGCTCGTCGAGGCTGGGCATCGAGGCCAAAGACCGGATGCCTGCTTCGTCGAGCACTTGCGCGCCCATCGATCCACCGACGATTTCCAGCTTGTCGTTCGTTTTCGCGAATTCGACGACAGCCTTGGCAGCCGCGACCGGGTCTTTCGACCAGGCGAGGCCGACGGGACCGGTGAGATATTCATCCAGCCCCGTGTAATCGGTGTCCTTGACGGCGAGTTTGGCGAGACGGTTCTTCGCAACCTTGAAGCTTGCACCGGCATCGCGCATCTTCCCGCGCAGGGCAGTGGATTGCTCCACCGTCATGCCGAGATTGCGGGTGACAACCACCACTCCAACCTCGTTGAAGACTGCGTTCAGCTCGGCGACCGCTTCGGATTTCTGCGAACGATCCATGCCGTACTCCTTCACTATGGCTGCGGGCCTTGTGACAGGACCGCAACCGGCTCAAATTACCACGAGGCTCATGCCCCGCAGCAAAGTCCGTTTGATGGGGAAGGAGGTGCGTGAACATCACGCGAAGGGCGGTTCCTGTGCGGAGCCGCCGTAAACTCTGTCCCCGTCTAGGCTGGAAATTAAGACCGGCAGATTCCGGTCACCAACTGTCTCGGACGGATGACCGGCGAGTCTTGCGACTTTGCCGATCGGGCAGGCCATTAGCTTATGCGGGCCATGAGTCAAGCGGGGAACATCCCCGTCCGCCAAACGCTGTTGGCCTGAAGATGGGATTTTACAGGAGAGAAGTTATGGGTCGCAACGTCACAATCGGGCTGGGTACGCTGATCCTTATCATCATCGTGGTCATCCTGCTTTTCTGAATCGGAAGGGCCGGGGGCCGAACCGGCCAAAGCATGAACCCCCGCGCAGGCGGGGGTCTCGTTCGGTCTTGCCAGAGTGGAAGAAACGAGGTCCCCGCCTGCGCAGGGACTCACGAAGATGATTACGCTGCGGTATCGTACCCCAGCAAGTCCCCCGGCTGGCAGTCGAGTTCGCGGCAGATCGCTTCCAGGGTCGAGAAGCGGATCGCCTTGGCCTTGCCGGTCTTGAGGATCGACAGGTTGGCGAGGGTGAGTCCGACGCGTTCTGCCAGTTCGGTCAGCGTCATGCGGCGGGCGTGGAGCAGGTCGTCGAGTTTGACCACGATGTTGGTTCCTTCTTCAGCGGGCATCACACGGTCCCTTCGAGATCTTCGCGCATTTCGGTGCCCTTGCGGAACACCCTTGCGAGGATGAAGAGGGTGAGGATCAGTACCAGGCCACCGGCATCGATACCGGCCTCGGCATGGACATCGGCCTCGCCTGCCAGATCGGCGATATACATGCCCAGTGCCCCCAGCGGGATCGACAGGACATTGATGGCGAGCATGATCCACGCCATCGCCGTCAACCGGCTGGCATTGGCGGGGATGAAGGGATCGCCTTCGCCCACACTGCGCAGGATGGCTTGCATCGCCCGGAAGAACCGCCAGCCGAGGTAAAGCAGTCCGGCAACGCCTGCGAGTAGCAGAGCGATCAGCATTCTGACATTCATGGTCAGCGGTGGCAGGTCTGCGGCGTTGACGAATTCACCCCCCCAGATCAGCACGGCGGGAATGCAGAGCACGACGATCATCCCGGCAAAGGCCATCACGCCGAGCATGAACCAGAGGATCGCCCCGGCAATTCCCAGCAGCGGGTCGGATTTGAATGTGGACATGGTGTCTCTCCCCCTGCGGCCGGATCAGGCCAGGACCGGCGCGGCGCCCAGCGCGAGGCGCGGCTGGCCGGGCACGTCGGTGACGGCGAACAGGCTGGTGGCGGTGATGGCCACGGCGAGCAGCGCGGCGAAGGTGTGGGTGGTGAAGCGTGACATTATCGATCTCCTATATGTGGGTTACTGAATATCGATATGGCTGAGTCGCGGCATATTGTCAATCAATAATATTGCTAAACAATATGTGACATATCGTTTCCCTAGGAGACGGCAATTTCAGGAGGGAATCGCGGGCTTTCCCGCAGGCGCTACTCGGCGACCCAGTCCTTGCGCAGATGCGGCCCCGCCGCCGCCATCAGCAGCGCTGCCACGCCGTAGAGGCCAAGTGCGTAGAGCATCGACCAGCGCAGCGCTTCCTCGCCATAGGTGGGCGCAAGGAAGGTGGACAAGGCACCCAGCGCGTAGATTCCGCCGCCCAGCCCGATCAGGTTGTTGATCAGCAGGAATAGCGCCGATGCGGTCGAACGCGCGGCGGGCACCACCAGGTGCTGGATCGCCGAGAGCACCGGGCCGAGCCAGACATAGGCGAGCGCTTGCGGCAGCAGGAACAGCAGGAAGGCGATACTGGCATTGCTGCTCAGGATCCCAGCCGCAAACAGCGGTGCGCCAAGGAAGAAGCCCACGCCCGGCAGCCAAGAATAGTAGGCCCGATCCCGCCCGCCCAGCCGGTCTGCGAGCAAGCCCCCCGCCATAACACCTGCCACGCCGCCGATCAGCAGCAGCGCGCCGAAGAATTGCGAGGCTTCCACGAGGGTATAGCCGAAGCTGCGGATCAGCAGGCTCGGCAGCCAGAAGGCGATGCCGTAGCCGAGCATCGAGGACATCGCCGCGCCGAAGGAGAGGAACCAGAACGAAGGCTTGCGCGCCAGCACCGCGGCGGTTTCGCGCAAGGTGGGGCGCGCGGGAAGGGCAGGCGCATTTGCCGCCACCGGTGGTTTCAACTTGTCGCGCACCAGCAGCTTGAACGGTATCACCACCAGCACGCCGAGCAGTCCGACCGCGAAGAACGCTGCCCGCCAGTCCACCGTCGCCGCGATATAACCGCCCAGCAGCACCCCGAGTCCCGAACCGATCGGAATGCCGAGCGAATAGACCGAGAGTGCGGTGGCGCGTTGCGAACTGGGGAAATAGTCGCCGATCAGCGCGTAGGATGGCGCCACGCCCCCTGCTTCGCCGATGCCCACGCCGAGCCGGGCAAGGAAGATGTGCCAGAAATTCTGCGCCAGCCCGCAGGCAGCTGTGAACCCGCTCCACGCGAACAGCGAGACTGCGATCACCCAGCTCCGGCTGGTCCGGTCTGCCAGCGCCGCCAGCGGCACTGCCATCGTCGAATAGAGCAGCGCGAAGGCGAGGCCGCCGAGGAGCCCCATCTGCGCATCGTCCAGTTGCAGGTCGGCCTGGATCGGCGCGGCGAGGATCGAAAGGATCTGCCGGTCGACGAAGTTGAAAATGTACACCACCAGCAGCATTCCCAGCACCACGTTGCGGTGCGGATCGGGCCTTGCGGCAGCGGTGACGGTCATGGGCAATGGTCCTTCAGGAACTCTGTAATGGCTTCAAGCGCCACGGGTTCGTCGAGCAGCGGGGCATGGCCGCGATCGGGTACGGTCACACTGGCGAAAGGCCCCGCATGGCGTTTTCGCATTTCGGCCAGCGTATCCGGCGTGAGCAGGTCCGACAATGCACCGCGGATCGCCAGCACCGGCGTAGTCCCCAGCATATCCCACAGCGGCCAGAGATCGGGCTGCGGCGTGTCGCCGACATCGGCAAAGCCACTGGCGATGGCGGAATCGTAGGCAAAGGCAATCAGCCCGTCGGGCAGCGCCCTGCAGGTACGCCGCGCCCAGGCCTGCCAATCGGCTTCTCCGAAATCGGGGAAGGCATCGCCGTTGATCGCCGCACAGGCGCGCGCGGCCTCGTCCCAGTCAGCCATCGGCTGCCCGCCACCGACATAGGAGCCGATCCGCGCCAGCCCCTCGGTTGCGAGCACCGGGCCGATGTCGTTGAACACGATCCCCGGAAAGGTGCCGGGTGCCACGGCATTCATCACCATGGCCATCAGCCCGCCCATCGAGGTGCCGATCAGGCCGGGGCTTTCCACCCCCAGACTGGCAAGCAGGGCGAACATATCCTGCGCATAGACGTCGGGCCGGTAGTTGGCCGGATCGGGATCGACTTGCGATAGCCCGCGCCCGCGCTGGTCGGGGACGATCAGGCGATAGTCCCCGGCCAGATGCGCCGCCAGCGGTTCGAAATCGCCGCTGTTGCGCGTCAGCCCGTGCATCAGCAGCAGCGGCGTGCCATTACCTGCCCCATCACTGGCATAGTCACGCGCGAAAAGCTCCAGCCGCCCATCCGCGCTGGCGTATCGGTGCTCCCGGTATTCCACCGCCAGATCCTGACCGGCGATCAGAATTCGATCGTGGCGGTAAGATAGACCTGCCGCGGGTTGCCGTAGAACGCCGTCAGCGTTCCTTCGGTGCCGAGCGAGGGGATCGGGCGACCGTTGGTCCCGATGGTCGGGACTCCCGTCACCGCATTGCCCTGAATGAAGGTATAGCCCGAAGTGCGATATTCCTTGTCGGTCAGGTTGCGCCCGTAAAGGCCGAGGGTGAACCCGCTGTCCGCCGTATAGACGATACTGGCATCCCACAGAGCGAAGCCGCCCTGATCGAGGAAGGGGCTGGGAATTTCGAATTGCGTCGTCGAACTGCGGTACGACAGCGTGCTGCCGAGATAGAGTTCACCGCCGCCCATCGGAGTGGAATAGCCCAGCGTCGCGCTGCCGCTCCATTCGGGAGTGTTCTGCACTTCGCGGAATTCGGATACGTCGGTCGGCACGCCGCCGATGTTGGTGACGAATTCGGTATATTCGGCATTGATCCAGCCGAGCGAGCCGAGCAGCCGCAATTCGTCGCCTGAAGCCAGCATGTCTTCGGCCAGCCGAGCGTTGGTTTCGAATTCCAGGCCGTAGAATTCCGCTGCCCCGGCGTTCGACACCACGCCGCAGAAGGTGGCGATACCGCCGACATTGCAGGCCACCGAGCCCGGGATTTGCACATTGGTATAGTCGGCATAGAAGCCCGCCACTGCGACATAGAGCGCATCGTCGAGCAGGCTGCCCTTGTAGCCCACTTCGTAGCTGTCCACCGTTTCCGGATCGAAGCTGAGGAAATCGGCGATTTCCGCATCGGTCGGTGCGCCCGGCGTGGCGGCAGGCGCGTTCACGCCCACGCCGCGCGGATCGAACCCGCCGCCCTTGAAGCCCTGCGAGAAGCTGGCGTAGATATTGTGGTCGGGCGTCGGCTGGAAGCTCAGCGAAACGCGCGGGGTGAACTTGTTGAAGTTCGCGGCCCCGTCGAAATTGGTCCCTGGCGCGCCGAAGGGAATCCCCGCGCCGCCGAACACCGGCGAACCGCCGCCAAGATAGTTCTGCCGCAGGATCGTCGCCTGCCGCTCATCCCAGGTATAGCGCCCGCCCAGCGACAGGCTGAGCTGTTCGGTGATGTCGTAGGTGAAATCGCCGAACACCGCGAAGGTCTCGGTATCGACATTGGCCTGGGTGAAGGCCGTGAAACCGGCAAAGGTGGTGAACAGCCGCACGTCGAACGCGGTATCGGCGCGGGCATCGAGGTAATAGCCGCCGAGCAGGCCGGTGAAGGCGCCGCCATCGTCCCAGATCAGCTGGACTTCCTGGCTCACCTGCTCGTTCGAATAGAACGCCGGCACATCGACATCGACCGCAGGGAGCGCGTCGAAATCGATCGGGCTGGCGCTGTCGTCGCCGCGATAGGAAGTGATCGAGCGCAGCGTCAGCGCGTCGGACAGGTCGACGCGGGCGTTGATGGCAATGCCGAAGCCTTCGACATCCTGCTCGGGATCGACCAGCCCGCCGCGTGTGTCGAACACGTTGTCCAGCACCGGCGCGCCCGAAACCGCACCCGGAATCAGCCGGTGGCCGCCGCGGGCATTGCTCTGGTCGTGGGTATAGTCGCCGGTCACGCGCAGCAGGTAGGGCTCGCCGTTGCCGCCGACTTCGATGGTGCCGCGCGCGGCCCAGATATCCTTGTTGTAGTTCTCTTCCCCGGTGGTGAGGTTCTCGCCGAACCCGTCCCGCGACAGGCGGGCGACCGATGCGCCCACGCGGACGATGTCGGTGATCGGGGTAGAGGCGGTAACGATGCCTTCGGCGCGGCCATAGGTGCCCACCGTGCCGCGCAGCCGCACCATGGGATCGTCGGGCAGTTCGCTGGTGACATACTTCACCGCGCCGCCAATGGTGTTGCGGCCATAGAGCGTCCCCTGCGGTCCGCGCAGCACTTCGATCCGCTCCACATCGTAGATGTCGAGCACGGCAGCCTGCGGACGGTTCAGGTATACATCATCGAGATAGATGCCGACGCCCTGTTCGAAGCCCGAGACCGGGTCCTGCTGGCCGATTCCGCGAATGAAGGCGGACAGCGTGGAATTGGTGCCGCGCGATTCCTCCAGCGTGGTGTTGGGCGTGATCTGGGCGATATCGGTGAGATCGACCGAGCCGCGCCGCTGCAGTTCCTCGCCGCCGAAGCTGCTGACCGCCACCGGCACATCCAGCAGTCGTTCCTCGCGCCGACGGGCGGTGACGATGATGGTGCCGCCGTTTTCGCCTTCCGCTTCCGGATCGGCCGGAGCCTGCTGCGCCTGAGCCTGAGTGGGCAGCGCGAGTGCGCCCAGCACAAGCGCAGCAGCGGTGGATTGCCAAAGAAGGGCCTTCGTCATCGATTCTCTCCCAAGAGACATTTCGTTGGCAAAGGCTAGTATTGAAACATGAACCATCTTTCAACTTTAATCTTTGCCTCGGGCGGCAAATGGGTTTAGCCCCGTGTCATGGCAGCAACACAGACCCGTCCTCCTGAGAGCGCCAAGGCCCCGCGCACCGCTCGCGGGCGGCAGACCTTGCGCAACCTGCTCGATGCGGCGGCCAAGGAGTTCGGGGAAAAGGGCTTTCACGAAGCCTCGATCAGCGGGATCACCCGCCGCGCGGGGACGGCGCTGGGCAGCTTCTACACCTATTTCGACAGCAAGGACGCGATCTTCCGCGCGCTGGTAAAGGATATGAGCGCGCAGGTGGCGGTGCAGGCGCGCGACGCGGTCGCGGGCGAAACACAAGCCTTCGCCATCGAACGCGCGGCGCTGCACTCGTTCCTGGAGTTCGCGCGCGAGCACAAAGAAATCTACCGCATCATCGACGAAGCCGAGTTCGTCGATCCGGCCACCTTCCGCGAGCACTACGAGACCACCGCCAAGCGCATTCTCGCTCGCCTGAAGAAAGGCGAGGAGGCAGGCGAAATGCGCGCCGGGATGGACGAGGCGCACGCCTGGGCGATCATGGGAATGAACGTGTTCCTCGGCCTACGCTACGCCGTGTGGTCGCAGGCGGAGGATTCCGCGCATGTCGCCGACATTGCCAACGACCTGTTGCAGCGCGGTCTAGCCGAGAGCAGCTAGAGCCGCGAACACCGGCTCGGCGTGCTCGTTCCGGCAGATCAGCAGGTCGGGCATGTAGGTATCGCGCTGGTTGTAGAGCAGCGGCGAGCCATCAATGCGGCTGATGTGCAACCCGTGCGCAGCAGCCACGGCGGCTGGGGCGCAGCTATCCCATTCGAACTGCCCGCCCGAATGCAGATAGATATCCGCTTCGCCGCGGACGATCGCCATTGCCTTGGCCCCGGCGCTGCCCATCGGCACCAGTTCGGCACCGAGTGCTTCGGCCACCGCCACCGCTTCGGCAGCCGGACGCGTGCGGCTGACGACCATGCGCAGCTTGGCAGGAGCGGCTGGCACAGCCACCGGTGCATCGGTGCGCAGCACCTCGCCCAGCCCTGGCAGAGCCACCGCGCCGATGACCGGCACCCCGTCCACTGCCAGCGCGACGTGCACGGCCCAGTCGGTGCGCGCTTCGCCGTATTCGCGGGTGCCGTCCACCGGATCGACAATCCACACACGCGACTTGCCGAGCCTTTCCTCGGTATCCTTGCTTTCCTCGCTCAGCAGCCCGTCATCGGGGCGCTGCGCACGGATCGCGTGAACGAGGAACTGGTTGGCAGTTTCATCCCCCGCCTTGCCCAGCGCCTTCCCGTCGAACATTCCTGAGCTGCGCACTTCGAGCAGGATTTTACCCGCACATTCGGCGAGGTGGGCGGCCAGTTCGGCGTCAGTCATGCTTGGGTTACTCACTTCAGCGGCCAGATAGTGTGGATGATGAACTCGGCTGCTTCTTCGGGGGTCATCTCCACCGTGTTGACCACGATCTCGGGCTTCTCCGGCGCTTCATAGGGGCTGTCGATGCCAGTGAAGTTCTTCAGCTGGCCCGCCCGCGCCTTCTTGTAGAGCCCCTTCACGTCGCGCGCTTCGGCCACTTCGAGCGGGGTGTCGACGAATATCTCGATGAACTCGTGATCCGCCAGCATTCCCCGCACCATGTCGCGTTCGGCGCGGAACGGGCTGATGAAGGCGGTGAGCACGATCAGCCCGGCGTCGGTCATCAGCTTTGACACTTCTCCGATCCGGCGGACATTCTCGATCCGGTCGGCCTCGGTAAAGCCCAGGTCCTTGTTAAGCCCGTGGCGGACATTGTCGCCGTCGAGCAGGAAGGTGTGGCGGTTCATCCACGCCAGCCGCTTTTCCACCTCGTTGGCGATCGTCGACTTGCCCGAACCCGAAAGCCCGGTGAACCACAGCACCCGCGGAGTCTGGTTCTTCATCGCCGCGTGGTGCTGGCGGCTGATGTCGCTTGCCTGCCAGTGCACGTTCTGGCTGCGGCGGAGGCTGAAGTTGAGCATCCCGGCAGCGACGGTGGCATTGGTGATCTTGTCGACCAGGATGAACCCGCCGAGCGTGCGGTTCTCGGCATAGGATTCGAACACCAGCGGCTTGTCGGCGAACACTTCGGCGACGCCAATGTCGTTGAGCGACAGGCTCTTGGCAGCCAGGTGCTCCATCGTGTTGACGTCGACCCGGTACTTGGGCTGCTGCACCGTGGCGGAAACGGTCTGGGTGCCCAGCTTCAGCCAGTAGCCGCGACCGACATGCAGGTCCTCGTCGTTGAGCCATACCAGCGTGGCTTCGAACTGGTCGGCCACTTCGGGCGGATTGTCGGCGACGCTGAGCACGTCGCCGCGCGAGCAATCGACCTCGTCGTTGAGCGTCAGCGTGACCGACTGGCCTGCAACGGCTTCCTCAAGCTCGCCGCCGAAGGTGACGATCGACTTGACCGTGCTGGTCTTGCCCGAAGGCAACACGCGCAACGCATCGCCCGGCTTGACCTGCCCGCTCGAGATCAGCCCCGCAAAGCCCCGGAAATCCAGATTGGGGCGATTGACCCATTGCACCGGCATCCGGAACGGCTTGTCCGCCGCAATGTCGGACAGCACCTCGACGCTTTCGAGATGCTCGATCAGGCTGGGCCCCGAATACCACGGGGTATTCTCGCTGGGAGCGATGGTGATGTTGTCGCCCTTGAAGCCGGAAATCGGCAGCGCGGTGAAGCTTTCGATGCCGATGCTCTTCGCGAATTCGGCATAGTCGGCGACGATTGTGTCGAACACCGCCTGGTCGTAACCGACCAGGTCCATCTTGTTCACCGCCAGCACCAGGTTCTTGATGCCGATCAGGTGGCACAGGTACGAATGCCGCCGCGTCTGCACCAGCACGCCCTTGCGCGCATCGATCATCACCACGGCAAGATCGGCGGTAGAAGCGCCGGTCACCATGTTGCGCGTGTACTGCTCGTGCCCCGGACAGTCGGCAACAATGAACTTGCGCTTTTCGGTGTTGAAGAAGCGGTAGGCGACATCGATGGTGATACCCTGCTCGCGCTCGGCAGCGAGACCATCGACCAGCAATGCGAAATCGATATCCTGCCCCTGCGTGCCGACCTTCTTGCTGTCCGCGCTGAGCGCCTCAAGCTGGTCTTCGAAGATCATCTTCGAATCGTAGAGCAGCCGCCCGATCAGCGTGCTCTTGCCATCGTCCACGCTGCCGCAGGTGATGAAGCGCAGCATGGTCTTGTGCTGGTGGGTTTCGAGATAGGCGTCGATGTCCTCCGCAATGAGGGCATCGGTCTGGTAGATGGCTTCCCCAAGAGTCTCTTGAGTCATCAGAAATACCCCTCCTGCTTCTTTTTCTCCATGCCCGCGCCGCCGGCATCCTTGTCGATTGCGCGGCCCTGCCGTTCGCTGGTGGTGGTGAGCAGCGTTTCCTGGATCACTTCGGAAAGCGTCGCCGCCTCGCTTTCGACCGCGCCGGTCAGCGGATAACAGCCCAGCGTGCGGAAGCGGACCGAGCGCATCACCGGCTCTTCCCCTTCGGCGAGCGGGAAGCGGTCGTCGTCGACCATCAGCAGCATCCCGTCTCGTTCGACCGTGGGGCGTGGGGCGGCGAAGTAGAGCGGGACGATCTCGATGTTCTCCAGCTGGATATATTGCCACACGTCCAATTCGGTCCAGTTGGAGATCGGGAACACCCGGATGCTCTCGCCCTTGCGCTTACGGGCGTTGTAGAGGTTCCACAGTTCGGGCCGCTGGTTCTTCGGGTCCCAGCCGTGGCTGGCAGTGCGGAACGAGAAAATGCGCTCCTTCGCCCGGCTCTTTTCCTCGTCCCGCCGCGCGCCGCCGAAAGCTGCATCGAAGCCATAGAGGTCGAGCGCCTGCTTGAGCCCTTCGGTCTTCCACATGTCGGTGTGCAGCGGGCCGTGGTCGAACGGATTGATCCCGCGCTCGGCGGCTTCGGGGTTCTGGTAGACAAGCAGTTCCATGCCGGTCTTGGCGGCCATCTCGTCGCGCAGCTTGTACATGGCCTGGAACTTCCAGGTTGTATCGACATGCAGCAGCGGGAAGGGCGGCGGCGCGGGATAGAAGGCTTTGCGCGCCAGGTGCAGCATCACGGCGGAATCCTTGCCCACCGAATAGAGCATGACCGGCTTTTCCGATTCCGCCGCGACTTCGCGGATGATGTGGATCGCCTCGGCTTCGAGCCGCTGGAGATGGGTCAGGGGTGCAGTCATCGGGATGGCCTTTGTTGCTTGGCGCCGCAGATAGGCAGGATGGGATCAATCTGGACCTCCCAAATGGGAGGAGGTAAGAGTAGGCTATGCGTGTTCCCAATCTTGGCGAGACCGATCTGCTGGTGCCGCTGCATGATGGCATGTTCGAACAGCCGATGTGGCAGACCTTCCTCGCCCGGCTGCGGCAGGTGGCGCGCGCCGATTATGCCGGGATCGTGCTGCGATCGTCGCAGGGGGAAGATACGGTGCGGCTGACATCGGCAAGCGGCGAGTGGTCCCCGCTGCTCGATACGCTGTTCGCCGACCGGGTGAGCGACAAGGGCGCGGCGCGACGCACCATGCGCGAGGAGCGGGTTTACGCGCTGAGCGAATTGGTGGACACGGTGGGGGAGGGTGCACCGAACCTGCGCGCCATGCGGCTCACCAGCGGCACCGGGCTGGATGCGGCACTGGTGGTGGCGGGCGCGCGCGAGATGGGGGCGGATATAGCCCAACTGCTCACCGCGCTCGCTCCGCATTTCAAGGTTGCGCTGAAAGTGCTGGCGGCGATGGAGCGCGAACGCGCCCGGTCCGAAATGAGCGCGGAGGCCTTTGCGCGAATCAATTTCGGCTGGATTTCGCTGGCGGCAGGAGGACGCATCGTCGACTGCGACGCGCAGGCTGCGCGGCTGCTCCAGCAATCAGGGGCGCTGCGGCGCGGGCATTATGACCGGCTCACCCCGTCCTCCCCCGTCGTCGATCGCCAATTGACCGCGCTGGTGCGTACCTTCGCTGCCAATCCCCGCGCCCGCCCGCGCGCGATCAATCTCAGCCACGATCCGTGGATCGACATCCTAGTCGCCCCGCTCCGGCTGGAGGCAGGGGGCAACGATGCCGTTGCGGTGGTCTATATTCGCGGCGACCGTTCATCCTCTGCCGACCGGGCGGAGCAATTGGTCGATCTGTTCGATCTGACTCCTTCGGAAGCGCGGCTGGCCTGGTCGATGGCACAGGGCCTGTCGATTGCCGAGGCGGCACAGGAACACGGGCTCACGGTGGAAACCGCGCGCAATTACTCGAAGAAGATATATGCCAAGACCGGCGCGCGCGGGCAGGTCGATCTGGTGCGCCACGTGCTCACAGGAGTGCTGGCGCTGGCGTGAGCCTTGCGAAATCCCGCGCGCTCTGACAGGCCAAAGCACAAGGAGAGAGACGAATGAAAATCGCATTCATTGGGCTTGGCAACATGGGCGGCGGAATGGCCGCGAACCTGGCGAAGGCGGGGCACGAGGTGCGCGCCTTCGATCTGTCGGAGCCCGCGCTGGCGGCGGCGCAGGGCAAGGGCTGCGCCACTTTCACCAGTGCCGCCGAAGCCTGCGAAGGGGTGGAAGCGGTCGTCTCGATGCTGCCCAACGGGGCGATTGTGAAATCGGTCTATACCGACAGCGTGATCGGCCATGCCCCGGCGGGCGCGGTGCTGATCGACTGTTCGACCATCGATGTCGCCACCGCGCGCGAGGTTGCCGAAGCGGCGGCCCAGGCGGGCTATCCGATGGTCGATGCGCCGGTCTCGGGGGGGATTGCCGCAGCCGATGCGGGGACGCTGACCTTCATGGTCGGCGGCAGCGCCGAAGGCTTCGCCCGCGCTGAAGCAGTGCTGCAAGCCATGGGCAAGGCAGTGATCCACGCCGGGCCGGCAGGCAACGGGCAGGCGGCGAAAATCTGCAACAACATGCTGCTCGGCATCCACATGATCGGCACCTGCGAAGCCTTTGCCATGGCGCAGAAACTGGGGCTCGATCCGCAGACCTTCTATGACATTTCCAGCGTCAGTTCGGGCCAGTGCTGGTCCATGACGAGCTATTGTCCGGTCCCCGGCGTCGGCCCGAAGACGCCTGCCGACAACGATTATCAGGGCGGCTTTGCCACCGCCCTGATGTTGAAGGACTTGCGGCTGGCGATGGCGGCGGCGGAAACGGCGGGCGTCGATCCGCGCATCGGCGCGAAGGCGCGGGAGCTTTACGAGGCTTTCGACGCGGCAGGGAATGGCGGGCGCGATTTCAGCGCGATCATTACCGAGTATCAGTGATTTATCGTCACCCTGGACTTGATCCGGGGTCCCGCTTCTTCCGATATGGCAACACCCTTTGCCCAAGCGGGACCCCGGCTCGGAGGCCGGGGTGACGGAAGGGGTTAAACAGGCGCGGCCAGCAGGCATTTCCCAGCGGGGGCGAAGGTGACGCTGGCAAGGTCAGGCGCCAGCGCACATTCGCCGGGCTTCACCACTTCGCCCGAAACCAGCACCTGGCCCGACAGCGGGATCACCAGCAGCGCCCGGGCATAGCCATAGAGCAATGCGTCATCGGCTACCCCATGCACCAGATCGAGCGTGAAATGGGGGCCGTCCACCAGCGACGCATGGCCGCTCGCTGGCAGCGACCCACGCAACTGGGGCGGATGCGGCACGCCGCGCGCCACGGCAATCCCGGCATCCAGATGCAGTTCGCGCGGGCGGCCATAGTCGTAGAGGCGGTAGGTCACGTCCGAATTCTGCTGCACCTCGATGATCGCGCAGCCCGGCCCGATCGCGTGGACGGTGCCCGCCGGGATATAGAAGAAGTCCCCCGCCCGCACCGGGTGCCAGACCAGCAAATCCTCGATCGACCCATCGAGCGCGGCCGCGCGCATCGCTTCGGGCGAAAGCTCCTCGCGGAACCCTACGCCGAGCGTGGCGCCCGGTTCGGCTGCGACCACCAGCCAGCACTCTTCCTTGCCCTGCCGCCCCAGCCCCGCCGCCTCGGCCTGATCGTCAGACGGGTGGCACTGGACCGAGAGTTTCTCGCTGGTGAACAGGTACTTCACCAACAGTTCGGCCAGTTCCGGCGGCGGCTCGAACCAGATCTCGCCCACCCGCATTCCCTCGGACGCGGTGAAAGGCGCGGGCAGGACGTCGCAGCCCCAGACCTTCTCGACCGTACGGATCGGCAGCAGCATGGTTTCGGGCTCACACTTTCCGACGGGCATCATCGCCGCCTGTTGCAGAGGAAATGTTGCGATTTGCACAAAGCCCCGCGCAATTCCACCCCGGCTGGGGAGGAGCCAGACTACTGCGCCGCCTGCGCTTCTACATCGCGCAGGAAAATCTCCTCGATCCGCAGCCCGAACACATCGGCAATACGGAAGGCGAGCGGGAGCGAGGGATCGTATTTTCCCGTCTCGATGGCGTTGACGCTCTGGCGGCTGACGTCCAGCCGGTCGGCGAGGTCCTGCTGGCTCCATTCGCGCTCGGCGCGCAGGACGCGAAGGCGATTCTTCACGCGCAGTCTCCCACGGTGCCCATTGTCACCCTGTTGTAGAGCGCGCCCACGCCAAGCCCGAAGCACCAGATGGTGGGCCACCAGAACGCCTCGACATGGCCGACCGGCAGGTAGGTTTCGAGAAAGCCCCACACCGCCGCCGCCGTCAGCGCGAGGCCGGTGGCGACCATCCCCTGGCGGACGTAGAGCAATCGCTGGAATTCATCGCGTTCCTCCACGACCAGGCGGGCGAAGATCCAGAACACGGCGGCAAACGACAGACCGGGCAGCGCGGCCAGCGCATAGGCGGGCCAGCCGCTCAAGCCGCCATCTTCGATCAGCACCTCTGCGGCGTAGAGCGATCCGAGATAGACCGCCATCGCCAGCGCAAGCCGGATCAGGTACCGTCGCGCCTCGGGCTTCTTGAATGCGGATGTCACGCGTCTTCTCCTTCGCGGCGGGGCCAGCAGGTGCCGAGACCGAGGCCGATTGCCCAGACGGGGACCACCCACCAGTTCCACACCTGCGGAACCAATCCGAACATTTCGAGGAAGCCCCAGACGGTGCCCAGCAGCAGTACCAGCAGCAGGCCGACCAGCGCGGCGGTAACATGGCGGTGGCGCAGGAACTCGTCGGTTTCCTCGTGGTAGTAGCGATACATGGCCCAGATTAGCCCGATCACAGGGAGAACCGGCACCAGCGCGAGCAGCCACATTAGCGACGAGCCTTCGGCGACGCTGTCATGCAGGTTGCCCGCGCCGATCATCGCCACTGCGTAGAGGGCCATGCTCGCCAGCGCCCGCGCATTGTAGCGCCGCAGCGCCGGGCTGATCGCGCCTTTCGCTTCCTGTTGCCGCATCGCCGCGCGGCCCATCGGAACCAGCAGCACCATGTTCAGAGCCATCAGGATCCACGGTACCGGGGGCTCGATCGCCTCGCTGATATGCAGCACCGCGATCAGCGCCATGTTTACGCAGAACAGGCCCGCCCACACGCCGGGTTTGGCTGGAGTTACGGCAGCGGCAGTCATCATTCGCCTCCTGCGCGGCGGAACAGGCCACAGGGCGCGCAGCCGCGCGATGCCCGGATCGAAGTCCACATCAGCACCGGCAGGACGATGAACATGGTCCGGGCCACGTCCTCGTCGAGCCAGCCGGTGGCCGCGGCCAGGGCATAGAGGGCGATTACGGCGCTCCAGATAAGCGCCTTTGCGGCTGTAGTCATGTCAAGCTCCCTTGTTACGATGTAAAGGAAACTAGACTTTCTGCATTCCGTTGTCAAGGTCACTTGTCAAAATGACCGGGAGGCTTGACCAAAGCTGCACAAGTATCTGGAGTAAAGACATAAAAAGGCCCCGCCTGCACCATGCTCGCAGGCGGGGCCTCGTCGGGCAGGCGCGGCCCGCAATGCTGCGCCTTCCCATTGCCCGAATCAGAACGGCCCCATCAGAACCGCCTCGTCACTCCCACCCGCAGCTGGCGCGGTTCGACCACGCGGCTATTGGTGCCGAGCACGCCGCCCGGCGGCTCACCCGGCAAGCGGGTTTCGTAGTAATAGTCGATATCGTCAGCCTGCGAGCCGAGGGCATTCAGCAGTTCGGCGTGAAATTCCCAGCCTTGCAAAAGGTCTTGGCGCTGCGGAGTCCAGGCCAGACGGGCATTGACCAGCGTTGTCGAAGCGCCGCGTACCGAATTGTCCTCCACCAACGGGTGCGGGCCGAGATAGCGCAGCCGGGCGGCGGCGTTCCATTCGGGGAAGGCGGCGATCACGCCGAGTTCGCCCGAATTCTCCAGCGCACCGGGAACGAAGTTTTCTCCTGCGGGCAGGCCCTCGAAGCGAGACGTGGTGCCGGTCCAAACGCCGTCGAGCGCAAGCCAGCGGGTGGGGCGCCAGAAGGCAGTCAATTCATAGCCATGCCGCCGCCCCGGATCGCTGGGTTCGACCGCGCCCGAATCGCCGACGTAGATCAGCTCGCTTTCGATACTGCTCCACCAGTAGACCCCGGTAAGGATCAGCCCGCCACGTTCGAACCGCCCTCCGACCTCCTCGAAGTGGCCCTCGACCAGCCCCGGCGCTGGACTGGCGGGATTGGTGACGCCGCGCGCATCGTTCGAATGGAAGCCCTCGCCCCAGTTGGCGTAGAGCGCCACGCCGTCGGCGACTTCATAGTTCACCCCCAGCTTTGGGGAGAAGACATGGTCGCTCGCTTCGCCCGACCAGACGTCGACACCGTCAAGCGCTTGCGTCTCGAAGTCGTACCAGTCTCCGCGCAGCCCCGCGATCACCATCAGCCGTTCGGTCGGTCGCCACACGGCTTCCGCATAAAGCCCGAGCGACGTCTCGCGCACACCGAAGCTGTTGTAATTGAACTCGGTCTCGCCCGCGATGGTCTCGTCCAGCCCGATCGGGCCGATATCATCGTGCCGCACCTCGCCGCCCACCCGCAGCGAGAAGGCGTCGGAAAAAAGCGCGGTATGCTCGACCCGCCCGCCCAGGCTCCAGCGGCTTTCGAACTGGCGGATCTGGTCCCCGTTCACCGGGTCTTCGAGCAGGAAAGTGAAATTGTTGAGCAGGCTCCAGTCATAGTGCTGGCCCCAGGCGGTGACCCGCCAGTCATCCGAAACGTAGCCTGCGGTGACGATCCCGCGTTCGGTGCGCCCGCGCAGGGTCAGGTCGAGCGAGCAGTAGCGGTCCGCGCAGAGCTCCGTGCCGACTATGCGATCAGGCACCTGCTCGGTCGGCGCCCAGTTGGCGCTGTAATAGTTGTAGCTGAGCGAAAATTCGCCTTGGCCCAGTGGACGTGAGAACTTGGCCAGCGCCGAATAGCCTTCAAAATCTTCGGGCAATTGCCACGGGCCGTTGTTGAACTTGGCCTGCCCGGCCAGCAGCAGATCACCGCCTGCCAGCGGCACCGATCCGCCGCCGACCACGCGGTAATAGTCGAAGCTACCCGCCTCCACGCTCACGAAGGGAGCCATCCGGTCGTGCGTGGTGATCGCGGAGGAACCGACGAAGCTGAAATCGCCCGCGTCCACCCTGTACGGCCCCTTACGGTAATCGACCCGCGCCACCGTTTCCGGGATCAGCCCGTTGACATCGAGATAGCCCTGCCCGTGGCCGTGGGTGCGGAAATTGAGCGGGACATCGTCGAGATAGACCGAATAGTCGGTCCCGTGATCGAGATTGAATCCGCGCAGGAAGAACTGGTTGGCCTTGCCGCCGCCCGAATGCTGGGTGGCGATCAGGCCGGGGGTAGCTTCAAGCAATTCGCCAGGGCGCAGCAGCGGGCGCAGGTCGATATCCGCCCCGGCAATGCCGCCTTCGCTGGCGGCGCCCGCCGTGCCGATCCGCTCCTCACCGCGCCCGTATACGTAGATCGTCTCCCCGGTCTCGGCATCTTCTTGCGCTTCTTCCTGCGCGATGGCGGGTGCGGACAGGATGGGCAGCGCGACAGCGCTCAGAAGCAGCGAAAGACGGATCGATCTGGACATAGTCAATCGACCTGCCGCGATCCCTCTCGCGCCGCACCGTAAATTACGGTAATCGGTACGTTACATGGACGTTACATCGCTATTTGCAGCCGAGGCGGAGCGCTTGCGGCAGGCCGGAGTGGCCGGGGCTAGCGGGAGGCTGCGCGATCTGTTCGACTGGCTGGCGTCGCGTGGCCCGGATGCGGCACCGGCGACGCAGGAAGAGATCGCTCGTGAGGTTTTCGGGCAAGGCGAGGCCGATGCCGACGATGCCACGGTGCGGGTCTATGTTCATCGGCTGCGCAAGAAGATCGACGATCACTATGCGTCGAAGGGTAGGGGCGAAGCGGGGACACGGCTGGAACTGCCATCCGGGATTTATGCCTTGCGGCCGCAAGGAACCGCGAATGAAACGGCGTCCCCGCCAGAGCCTACGCGCGCACGACCGGGCCGACTTGCTCCCGCCCTGCTCGGCGGTCTCGCAGTCGTCCTGATCGCTGCTATCGCGTTCTACCTCGTTCAGCGCCCCAGCGTGCCCAATCCCATCTGGCAGCCGCTCGCCGAATCGAATCGCCCGGTGCTGCTGGTGCTCGGCGACTATTACCTGTTCGGGGAGATCGATCCGGTCCGCCCGGATGAAGGGCGCCTGATCCGCGACTTCCGCATCGATTCGGCGGAGGAACTCGCCGCCCTGCAAGAGGCCGAGCCGGAGCGTTACGGCAATGCCGAGGACGTCGGGCTGAATTACCTGCCCTTTTCCAGCGCCTACGGGTTGCTCGAAGTGCTGCCGCTGCTCACCGAAGCAGGCGAGGAAGTCACCGTCATCCCCGCCTCCGGCGTCCAGCCCGACATGCTCAACTATTTCGACGTGGTCTATGTCGGGCTGTTGTCGGGGATGCATGTGCTGGAGGAACAGAACTTCCGTGCCGGCGGCTTCGCCATCGGCAACAGCTATGACGAATTGGTCGACCGCGCCAGCGGAGAGACCTGGACCAGCAGCGAAGCCCGCAGCCTGCCCAGCCCGGCATTCTATGAGGATCATGCCTACGTGGCCCGCTACACCGCCAGCACCGGCGCGCAGGTTATAGTGGTGGCAAGCCAGCGCGATACCGGCCTTCGCGGAATCGCTCCGCTGGTTGCCGGGAGTGTATTGCCTGCCGAACTCGCAGATGTGGCGGAGGGCGAAGGGTTCGAAGCCCTGTTCCTAATCAGCGGCCAGCGGGGAGCCAATCTTGCGAACCGTCTGCTGGTCGCTCGCCCGCACGACTAGCAAATCCCCACCCGAAATCCCGTATCGACGTTATCTTGCCATTCACCCAGCCGCGCCTACATTGGACGCCTGAAAGGATTCCCTTTGCATGAGTGACAACCGCGAGCCCGAAGAACAGCCCAACCCCTGGATGAAGAGCCTGCTGGTCTGGGGCGGCATTTTCATGGCGCTGCTACTGGCAGTATCGATGTTCGGCGGGCAGAGCGAAGCGCCGGGCACGCCGATCCTCTATTCCGATTTCAAGGAAAAGGTCGAGGAAGGCAGCGTCCGCGAGGTCACCCTGGCCAGCGACCGCATAACCGGCGTGTTGCGGAATGACGAGCGCTTTTCCACCACGCCGGTTCCCGGTGATGTGCGGCTCACCGAGCAGCTCGAAGAAGCAGGCGTGCAATACACCGGCACCCAGCCCGAGCAGACCAACATGCTGCTCTACATCCTGATCCAGACCTTGCCGTTCCTGCTGATCCTCGGCATCGCGTTCTTCGCGCTGCGGCAAGTGCAGAAGGGCGGCGGTTCGGGCGCCATGGGCTTCGGCAAATCGAAGGCCAAGCTGCTTACCGAAAAGCAGGGTCGTGTCACCTTTGCCGATGTCGCGGGCATCGATGAAGCGCGAGAGGAATTGGAGGAAATCGTCGAATTCCTCAAGGATCCGCAGCGCTTCTCCAAGCTTGGCGGGCAGATCCCCAAGGGCGCGCTGCTGGTCGGTTCGCCTGGTACCGGCAAGACCCTGCTGGCCCGCGCCATTGCGGGTGAGGCGCGGGTGCCGTTCTTCACGATTTCGGGTTCGGACTTCGTCGAGATGTTCGTCGGCGTGGGTGCAAGCCGCGTGCGCGACATGTTCGAACAGGCGAAGAAGAACGCGCCGTGCATCGTCTTCATCGACGAAATCGACGCCGTGGGCCGCCATCGCGGCAATGGCATCGGCAATTCGAACGACGAGCGCGAGCAGACGCTGAACCAGTTGCTGGTGGAAATGGACGGGTTCGAGGCGAACGAAGGCATCATCATTATCGCCGCCACCAACCGCCCCGATGTACTCGACCCGGCGCTGCTGCGTCCGGGCCGGTTCGACCGGCAGGTCGTGGTGCCGATCCCCGATATCGACGGGCGCGAAAAGATCCTCGGCGTGCACATGAAGAAGCTGCCGCTGGCACCCGACGTCAATCCGCGCACCATCGCCCGCGGCACACCCGGGTTCTCCGGCGCGGACCTCGCCAACCTGGTCAACGAAGCCGCCCTGCTCGCCGCCCGCCGCAACAAGCGGCTGGTCGCCATGCAGGAATTCGAGGACGCCAAGGACAAGGTGATGATGGGCACCGAGCGCAAGTCTATGGTGATGACCGAGGACGAGAAGAAGATGACCGCCTATCACGAGGCCGGCCATGCGCTAGTTTCGATCAATGAACCGGCGTCGGACCCGATCCACAAGGCCACCATCATTCCGCGCGGCCGTGCGCTGGGCATGGTGATGCGGCTGCCGGAACGGGACAATTACTCGTATCATCGCGACAAGATGCACGCCAACCTGGCAGTGGCGATGGGTGGCCGTGTGGCGGAGGAGATCATCTTCGGCCATGACAAGGTCTCCAGCGGCGCTTCGGGCGATATCCAGTATGCTACCGATCTTGCGCGCAACATGGTGACCAAGTGGGGCATGTCCGACAAGCTTGGCCCGCTCCAGTACGAATCGAGCCAGGAGGGCTATCTCGGCATGGGGCAGACCACCCGGACGATGGCAGGGGCCGAAACCAACAAGCTGATCGATGCCGAGATCAAGGAACTGGTCGAAGGCGGGCTGAAGCGCGCTACCGATCTCCTGACCGAGCAGGAGGACAAGCTTCACCTGCTGGCGCAGGCGCTGCTCGAATACGAGACGCTGACCGGGGACGAGATCAACCAGCTCATGGCGAACGGAAAGATCGACCGCCCCAATGCGCCAAGCGGGCCGATCCTCGTGCCGAGCACCCACGGCTCCTCGATCCCCAAGGCAGGCAAGCGCTTCGGCGGCGGCGAGGCTCCGCAAGGGGCCTGACACGGCGCGCGTGGCCGCAGCAGGTGTTCTCGCTGCACGAATCGTTAGACGCAGGCGCGCTGGCGGCGGAATATGCCGCCAGCGGCCGTGTCACGCTTGCACCCTTTGTGAAGCACGAACAGGCCGAAGCGCTCTATCGCCTGCTGCGCGAGCGGAGCGACTGGCGGCAGGTGATCAACAGCGGGCACGACAAGGTTTTCGAGTTCGATCGCGCAGGGCAGGCCGCGCTGACACGGGATCAGAAGGAGGCCCTCGACAAGGCGGTCTATGCCGGGGCGCGGCAGGACTTCCAGTTCCGCTATGAAACCGTGCGCGTGCCCGATGACGACAGTGAACGTGCCGCAAGCGATGACCTGCTGTTCGCCTTCGCCCGCTTCCTTTCGCACGGCCCTGCGCGCGACCTGTTGCGGCAGGTGACGGGCGATGCGCGGATTGAATTCGCCGATGCGCAGGCCACCGCCTATTCGCCGGGCGACTTCCTCACCCGCCACGATGACGATGTCGCGGGCAAGAACCGCAGCGCTGCCTACGTCATGAGCCTCAATCCGCAATGGCGGATCGAATGGGGCGGGCTGTTCCTGATGCACCATCCTGACGGCCACGCTGCCGAAGCACTCGTGCCGGGGTTCAACCGGCTGAACCTGTTCGCCGTGCCGCAGATGCATTCAGTCAGCGAGGTGACGCGCGCCAGTCCCTTCAGGCGCTATTCGGTTACCGGCTGGCTGCGGCGGTAATCCGGCTTTCAAACCAAGCGAGCGCCATGTCGAAGCGCGCCCCGTGATGGTGTTCGATCTCGCGGTTGGCTGATTCCTCGGCGTCGGCCGAGGAGACTTGAGCCATGTCCTTCGAATGGCGGGCCGCATCGAAGTCCGCCGTCGGCTCCCCCGGCAGATCGAGCACCGCTGCTGCCCTGCGGGTGGCCTCCAGCGGATCAGCGGCCAGTTCGGCGTGATCGATCCTTAGGGCGCAGCCATCCGCCAGCCGTGTCTCCGCCCGGTCGAAGAGGTCGAGCTGGAAGCGGTGCAACAGCACGACCAGCAGCGCCGAACGGTCAAGCGGATCGTCGGCCCGGGCAATCGCCGCCCGCACCAGCTCACCGCCGCCCGCCACGGAATGAGCCAGCAGTTCCGCCAGCCGCAGGCAGTGCGCCAGCCGATCACGCCCGCCGCGAAACACCGCGCGAAGGTAGGCGCGGGGCGCCATCGTCAGGAATATCGCCCGCCTCACGTGCCCGCCGCCCGCCAGCGCCGGGGCGAGACCGTTGATCCAGTTCGAGGGCTTGATGACGCAGGCCTCCCCCGCCGGAGCAGCGGCGGCGAGATGCGGCATGGCCCAGCCCAGCACCTCGGCGAGCCGCGCCTCGCCAAGTTGCGGTGCCTGACTGGCTAGATCGGCCAGCGCCTGCGGCTCCTTCAGCACCAGCACGGAGCCTGACCGATCAAGCAGCCGCGCCAGCAGCGTCGAACCACAGAACCCGACATGGAAGATCATTCCCGGCGATTGCGCTTCGGGGGCCGGACGTTCGGCCAGTGCCTCCACCCGCGACCCGCTCCAGAAGGTCTCCCGCCCGTCGAGAAAGGTCGCCGCGCGCAACTGTGCCACGCTGGTGCTCGCCCATTGCACATCGCCGCGCAGGGCATCGACCCGGTGCGGGAAATCGAGAGTGGCGCTCACACGGCCCCCAGCAACAGCAGGGCTTCGAGGAACAGGAAGACGATGATCCAGATGAACACGCTCAGCACCAGCAGCCGCCAGAAGGCCGAGAAGCGGCTGAGATCGTAGGCATAGCGCAATTGCTTGTAGAGGTGCGCCGGCGGGATCAGCATCACCAGCAGCCCGATCAGCGCACTCGGCACCCGCGCCACCCCCAGCAGCGAAGCTACGATGAACAGGATGGTCATGAAGCTCAATGAATAGGTGACGAAGATCGCGTGATCGTATCCCCGGAAACGTCGCTTCCATGCGAATACCAGCCAGACGAACGGGATTGAAATCGGAATCAGGAGCCAACTGAACTTGTAGGCATTTGCCTGCAACTTGTAGAGCATCAGGCCGGGGTTTTCGTTCCATTTCGCGATCAGTCCGGCATCGATGGCTTCGATGCCGGTGAGCGTGACATTGCTCTCGTCAAGGCCGCTGTTCCGGAATTCCTGGAGCTGCTCGATCCCGTCCTGCGTCGCGTCGAGCACGCCGAGATCTTCCTGCACCTCGGCGCGCGCCGGATCGCCGGGAGCCAGCGTGTCCAGTTGCTCCCGCAGGGCGGCACGCTGCTCCTCCACGTTGTTGTCCACCGCAACGACGCCGCCATTCAGATCCGCGCCGTCGAGACCTCTCCCGTTGACGGTGCTGGGCGCGGTCAGGCCGACCATCTGGAACACCGCGAACATCAGGAACACGCTGAAGAGGAACAGCGCCATCGGGCTGACGAAGCGGGCGCGCTGGCCCTCGATATAGCGGCGGGTCAATTGTCCGGGGCGGAACACCAGCATCGGCAGGGTGCGCCACAGCTTGCCTTCGAAATGCAGCGCGCCGTGCAGCAGGTCGTGCATGAAGGCGCCGATGGTGCGGTGAACGTGGCCGCTCTGGCCGCAGGCGGAGCAATAGGCGCCGGTGAGCGGCGTGCCGCAATTGAGGCAATTATCCGGCTGGTGCGGATCGGGAGCCTTCGCGCCCGATTCGGGTTCGAGCACACGCGCAAACAGCCCGCCGCTCGCCGCCGTGCCGATACCCTCCATGATGTCGCTCATCCGCCCCGCGCTCCTGTTCGCGGTTGGAGTATAGGACAGGGCGGCTTGCGCTGGAAGGCGCGGCAGACCACATCCTTCAGGTGGACTTCACCCCCGAAACAGCGCCGATCATCGGCCTCGCCGTAATCGCGGCAGGCTTCTTGCTGTTCGCCACACTCGAACTGGTGCTGCCCTTCCGCCGCGGGCTGCAGCCCAAAGGGCGGCGGTGGGTGACCAACCTGGCACTGTTCGCAATCGATACGCTGGCGGTGCGGCTGCTGCTGCCGCTGGCGATGCTCGGCACCGCGCTGCTGGCGGCAGAACGTGG
Source organism: Erythrobacter sp. (assembly GCA_019739335.1). Taxonomy (NCBI): domain Bacteria; kingdom Pseudomonadati; phylum Pseudomonadota; class Alphaproteobacteria; order Sphingomonadales; family Erythrobacteraceae; genus Erythrobacter; species Erythrobacter sp. The sequence goes on along the minus strand of CP073261.1, from coordinate 1,199,491 downwards.
CTGGGGGCTGTTCAACACCATCGCTGTTCCCGGCTGGCTGGCTTTCGCGCTCACCCTGCTGGCGCTCGATCTGGCGCTGTGGGTGCAGCACTGGGCCACCCACCGGGTTCCGTGGCTGTGGCGCCTGCACCGCGTCCACCACACCGACCGCGATTTCGACGTTACCACGGCGGCGCGATTCCATCCGCTGGAAATCGTCCTGTCGATGGGCTGGAAGATGGGCGTGGTGGCAGCGCTTGGCGCGCCGGCGCTGGCGGTGGTCGTGTTCGAAACGGGCTTTGCGCTATTCACCCTGTGGACCCATTCCAACCTCGCGCTGCCCGCGCGCGTCGAAAGCATGGTGCGCAAGCTGATCGTCACGCCCGACCTGCACCGCATTCACCATTCGGTACGGATGGAGGAAACCAACAGCAATTACGGCACCGCGCTGACCCTGTGGGATCGCCTGTTCGGCACCTATCGCGGCAGCGCGCGCGATCCGCAGGAAAGCATGGCGATAGGGCTGGCCGAATGGCAGGATGATCGGCCTGCAAGGCTGGGTTTCAGCCTGTGGCTGCCGTTTACGCGGCGATGATACGAAAAGGGCCGCCCTTTCGGACGGCCCCGTTCAAATTCGTTTCAGCCTCGAATCAGCCGTCGTAATCGCCGCCGATCGAGGTCGAGCGGGCAGGCGCAGCGGCGGAAAGGCGCATCGCCTCGGCCGACTGGCTCAGCGAACCGATATCGTCGGCCTCGTCCTCTTCATCGGGCAGGATGTTCTGCAGCGACTGCACCAGCGATTCCTGCAGGATCTTGGGCTTCACCGTGGTCTCGGCGATTTCGCGCAGGGCGACGACGGGGTTCTTGTCCCGGTCGCGGTCGATGGTCAGTTCTGCCCCGCCGGAAATCTCGCGCGCACGCTGGGCTGCCAGCAGCACGAGGTCGAAACGGTTGGGGATCTTGTCGACACAATCTTCGACGGTAACGCGCGCCATGGGGCACTCCGATATAGCTGGTGTTGTCGGAAAGCCGCGCAGATAGTCGGGCAAGGCGCGCTCGTCAAGGTTTTCCACAGTGCGAGGGGTGCTATCAAGGGCTATGACCGATCCGCAGATTGCCGCCTGGAGCGACCCCGAACCATTCGCGGCGCAAGCGCAGGGGCTGTCCTTCATCTTCTATCCGGCGGGTAAGGATCGCCGCACGGCGCTGCTCGACATCATCAATTCGGCGCAGGATAGCCTGAAAATCGCTTTCTACATTTTTGCTGCCGACGGGGTGGGGGAAGAAGTGCGCGATGCGCTGGTGGCCGCCGCGCTGCGCGGGGTCGATGTGACGCTGATCGTCGACGGGTTCGGTGCCAGCGTCGATCAGGCGTTCTTTGCCGAAATGACTGCCGCGGGTGGCTGCTTCTGCATTTTCATGGCCCGCTGGTCGCGCCGGGCGCTGATCCGCAACCACCAGAAAATCGTCCTCGCGGATGATACCGTCGCGATGCTCGGCGGGTTCAATGTGGAGGACGACTACTTCTCCCCGCCGCAGGACAATGGCTGGAACGACCTCGGCTTCCGGCTCGAAGGCCCGGTGGTGCAGCGGCTTGCGGATTGGTTTGCCGAGCTGAAAGCCTGGGCGATCAACGAAAAGGCGCAGTTCCGCGATATCCGTCGCCGGGTTCGCGAATGGGATGCAGGAAGCGGGCCGGTGCAATTGCTGATCGGGGGGCCGACCAAGGGGCTATCGAGCTGGGCGCGCTGTATCCGCTTCGATCTGGCCGAGGGCGAGAGGCTGGACATGATGATGGCCTATTTCTCGCCCAACCTGAAGCTGCGCAAGCGGATCCGCCAGATCGCCCGCAAGGGGCACACGCATCTGGTGCTTGCGGGCAAGAGCGACAATGGCGCCACCATCGGGGCCAGCCGCGCGCTGTACAAGAAGCTGCTGGAATCGGGCGCGAAGATCTACGAATTCCAGCCGTGCAAGCTGCACACCAAGCTGATCGTGCTCGACGATGCGGTCTATCTCGGCAGCGCCAACCTGGACATGCGCAGCCTCTATCTCAATCTTGAAGTGGTGCTGCGGATCGAGGATGCGGCGCTGGCGGAGACGATGCGCGCCTATATCCACCAGCATATTCCGGCGAGCGAGGAAGTGACGCCGGAGGCCCACGCCCGCAACGCAACCCTGCTCAACCGCGCCAAGTGGTGGATTAGCTGGCTGCTGGTCGGCGTGCTCGATTACACCGTCACCCGGCGGCTCAATCTGGGGTTATCGGGCGGCGCGGATTGACCCGCGTGAGAGTGGTGATCTACTGACAGGCAATCAAGCATAACGGGTCGCACCGCATTTCTGTCCCTGTTCGGGCGGGCGTAGTGCGCGTTCTTCCGAAGGGGATTTCACCTCGGGAGGACTACCTATGCTCACCACCAAGTACACCCTGTTCGCCGCCACCCTGCTCGCCGGCACTGCCGGAGCAGCATTCTTGCTTGCCCCGCAGCAGGCCCGCGCCGACGACTGCCTGCTCGACCGCGACAATGACGGCGTGGTCGATGCCGGGACCGATAACGATGGAGGGGCCAATTCGAATAACGACGACACCTCGACTGCTTGCGGAATTGGGGCTAATACGGGCACGGCATCCTTTGCCACCGCTATCGGCTCCAACAGCAATGCCACGGCGGACCGCACAGTCGCTGTCGGGCGCATCGCCGATGCCACCGCTGCTGATGCAACCGCGCTTGGTCACAATGCCGATGCCACCGGACAAAATGCGTTGGCGGTCGGGCAGAGCGCGGTGGCGAATACGATCAACGCCGTTGCCGTGGGGCAGGCGGCCATCGCCACGGCTGAATCCGCCGTGGCGCTGGGCCGCAGCAGCGCGGCCTCGGGTCAGGGCGCAGTTGCCTTGGGGGGCGACGGAACCGATCTTGGCGTCGGCGGAGCATCCGCCAGCGGAGCCGATTCCACCGCCGTCGGGGCCGACACGATAGCCAGCGGCACTACTTCCACTGCCTTGGGCGCACGCGCGAACGCCACCGGGTTGCGCGCCATCGGCATCGGCAGCGACGCCGATAACGATGGATTCGGCGCACGTTCTATTAGTACCAATTCGATCGCCATCGGGGTCGACAGCTCAGCGGCCGGTGCGCACACGGTCGCGCTGGGCAATCGCGCCACGGCAACGGACAACTCAGGCACTGCGGTCGGCAACAGCAGTTCGGCAACCAATCTGGGTTCAACTGCCCTGGGCGCCTCGGCCACCGCCAGTTCGATCAACGCGACAGCGATCGGCGTGGATTCGGAAGCGGCGGCCGATGCATTGGCGGTCGGGAGCGGAGCCCAGGCTCTCTTCGCAGCCGATGTCGCCATTGGCGGCTTTGCGACGACCGCAGGCGGCGCGGTCAGCGGCGGCAATATCGCTATCGGCGGGACAAGCTCAGCCGGCGGGTCTTACGGCAGCACCGGCGTTAGCATTTCCCCGTCAGGTACCCGCACCACTGCCAACGGCGGCAATTCGATTGCGCTGGGCACAGCTGCGCAATCGACCGGGGCATCGGCGCTGGCGCTCGGCAACCTGTCGCTGGCCAGCGGGCTTGGCGCCATGGCTTTCGGAGGGGACGGGGCGGATGACGATACGGGGGGCCAGTTCGGCGCCCGCGCCACCGGAGCGCAATCCATCGCTTTGGGCGTCGATGCCGAGGCGCTGGCGGAGGACGCCACCGCGATCGGGCGCGATACGCTCGTTACCGGCCTGCGCAGCGTGGCGCTGGGCAATGCGGTGGAAGTGACCAACAACAATGCCACAGCCGTTGGCGCCTCTGCAGGGGCCACCGGCCTATCCGGCTCGGCCTTCGGCGCGCTGGCGCGGGCCGATGCGCAGAATGCGACGGCCGTGGGCCGGTCGACCGATGTCACCGGCATCAGCGGCACGGCGGTGGGCTTTTCTTCCACCGTTTCCGGCACCCGGGGCACGGCGGTGGGTGCCGGAGCCAGTGCCTCCGCCACCCGCGGCACGGCGGTGGGCGACAGCGCGGTGGCGGACCAGGTCCAGTCGACCGCAGTGGGCTACCTCGCCAACACCACTGCCGCCAACCAGGTGATGATCGGCGGGGCAGGCTCCTCGGTCGCCATCGGCGACATCATGGCGAGCGATGCCGTGCAGGTGGGCGAGGAGCAGGTCGTTACCATCGATAGCGCCGGAACGCTGGGTGTCTCGAACGTGGCCAGTGCCGCCAGCGTCGCCAATGTCCGGGTCAGCGTCGATTACCTCGCGGCGGTGACTGATGCGCAGTTCAGTGCGCTCAGCAATGATGTGGGGATGCTGGGCACGCGGATGGATGCGCTCGAATTCGGGCTGGAGCGGCTCGACGATAGGATCGCCGGGTCCACTGCCGTGGCGGTCGCGATGGGTGGTGCGGTGTTCCTGCCCGAGAAGCACTTCAACCTCACCGCCAATGTCGGCACCTATGACGGGGCGCACGCCGGATCGGTGCAAATCGGCGCGCTGGTAAGCGACAATCTGGCGGTGAACGCCGGGGTGGCGACGGGATTCAACCGCCGGGGCAGCACCGCCGGACGGGTCGGTTTTACGCTGGGGTGGTAACGCCGTCCCGAAACGGGATTTCCGCTCGTAGTGCGCGATTGACGTGGTCGCGGACGGGTGTTCTATAACGGTTGTGCGGGTGGGGCCGAGCGCCCTTCCCCGCACCGCTGATTCTTGCACAACAGTTCGGGTCGCTCCGCTTTCTCGTATCCTTGCCGGAAGGGCGCAGCGGGTGCCTTTCCGGTGGGAAACATTCCACTGGAGGGAACCCGAAATGAACACCACCAAGCGCACCCTGTTTGCCGCCACCCTGCTCGCCAGCACTGCCGGAGCAGCATTCTTGCTCGCCCCGCAGCAGGCGCGAGCTGACGATTGCCTGCTCGATCGCGACAACGACGGCGTGGTCGACGCCGGGACCGACAACGACGCTGGAGCCGATTCGCTGAACGACGATGGCAGTCTCGCATGCGGTCTGAATGCCGTCGCATCTGGCAGCGCTTCCACCGCCATCGGTGCCAATTCCGATGCTACGCAATTCGTCGCTACTGCGGTCGGTGCTTTTTCCCAGGCGACCGGCAATCAGTCGGCAGCACTGGGCGGCGGAGCGCAAGCAAGCGCCGACAAGTCGCTCGCGGTGGGGGTCAACGCCAGAGCCACCGGAGCAGGTTCGGTATCGATCGGCGGCGGCAACGCCCTGTTTCCGCAAGCGAGCGGGATCGGCTCTATTGCCATCGGCGGGGAAGAGGGCGGGAACACCGGCGCCCGCGCGATAGCTGACCGCGCCATCGCCATTGGCACAGCCACCACGGCCAACGCGGTGGGAGCCATCGCCATCGGCGGCGACGGGGCAGATGCTGGAGGAGCGGGAGCGCAGGCGACGGGCGCGGGCACGATTTCGATCGGCGAAGATGCGACCAGCACCGGCAGCCGCTCGATCTCCATCGGCAGCAATGCCCGCACGCTAAACGGCGGCGCGGTGGCGCTGGGCTTCGACAGCACGGCGCAGATCAATGCGACGGCGTTGGGCGGGCAGGCCAACGCCAGCGCCGACGGGGCGACAGCAGTCGGCCAGGGGGCGCAGGGCTCCGGGATCCGCTCGTTTGCCGGGGGCCAGTTCGCGCAGGCGCTTGGCCTTGAGTCGGTGGCGATCGGCGGGGGAACCCTGTTCGCGAACACCGCCACCGCCAATGGCGAACGCGCGATTGCGCTTGGTTCCAACTCCGATGCGGTAGGCGCGTCGACCGTCGCCATCGGCAATGGCGCCAATGCCGCTCTGGAATCCGGGCTGGCTATTGGCACCTCGGCTGCGGCAACCGGGTTTTTCGGCATCGCCATCGGCAAGAGCACAACAGCCGCGGGCAATTCCAGCGTCGCACTGGGCAACTCGTCTGCGAGTTCATCGAGTGGCGGAACGGCGCTGGGTTCGTCCGCCCAGGCGCTGAGCACTGGTGCGACCGCCGTGGGCGGGGCGAGCGACGCAGGCCAAGTCAGCTTTGCCGGTGGTTTCGAAAGTTCGGCAACCGGATTCAACGAGGTTGCGCTGGGCGCCTTTGCCACCACTGCGGGCGGCTTGGGCAACACCGGCAATATCGCTATCGGCGGGACGAACTTCGGCAGCCTCAGTGCTGGCCCGGCAGGGACCAGTGGCAATCCATTTGGAGCGCCCACGAGGGCCAATGGCGGCAATGCGATTGCAGTCGGCTCCTCCGCGCAGGCGACCGGCCTTGGCGCCATTTCCATCGGCGGCGACGGAGTGGATGATCTGGCGCTGGGCGCACAGGCCACCGGGGCGCAATCCATCGCTTTGGGCGTCGACGCCGAGGCACTGGCAGAGGACGCCACCGCGATCGGGCGCGATGCGCTCGTTACCGGCCTACGCAGCGTGGCGCTGGGCAATGCGGTGGAAGTGACCAACAACAATGCCACAGCCGTGGGCGCCTCTGCAGGGGCCACCGGCCTATCCGGCTCGGCCTTCGGCGCGCTGGCGCGGGCCGATGCGCAGAATGCGACGGCCGTGGGCCGGTCGACCGATGTCACCGGCATCAGCGGCACGGCGGTGGGCTTTTCTTCCACCGTTTCCGGAACCCGCGGCACGGCGGTGGGTGCCGGAGCCAGTGCCTCCGCCACCCGCGGCACCGCGGTGGGCGACAGCGCGGTTGCCGACGAGATCCAGTCGACCGCAGTGGGCTACCTCGCCAACACCACTGCCGCCAACCAGGTGATGATCGGCGGGGCAGGCTCCTCGGTCGCCATCGGCGACATCATGGCTTCGGACGCTGTGCAAGTGGGCGAGGAGCAGGTCGTCACCATCGACAGCGCCGGAACGCTGGGTGTCTCGAACGTTGCCAGTGCCGCCAGCGTCGCCAATGTCCGGGTCAGCGTCGATTACCTCGCGGCGGTGACAGATGCGCAATTCAGTGCGCTGTCGGGCCGCGTGGGGTCGCTCGAAAGCGGGTTGGCAGCGACCAACTTCCGGCTCGACGAGCTTGACGAACAGCTCTCCGGCGGGATTGCGGCGGCGATGGCGATGGGCAATGCGCCGATCATTCCCGGCAGCAATCTCTCGCTCTGGGTCAATGCCGCGACCTACGGCGGGGAACAGGGAGTCGCCGGGTCGTTGACCGGGCGCGTTTCCGAACAGGTCTATGTCTCGGCAGGCGTCAGCGGCAGCACCGGCGGCGGCGAATGGGGCGGGCGCGTGGGGCTGGGGATCGGCTTCTAGCAGTACCGCGCCGAAGCAATGGCGGCGCCTTCGGCAAGCGCCGCCAGCTTGGCCCAGACGATCTCCGGATCGAGCACGTTGCTCCCCGCGTGGACCGAGAAGCCGCAATCGACTCCCGCCAGCACCCGCTCGCGCCCAAGCAGGTCGGCGTAGCGGCCGATGCGCTGGGCGATCAGTTCGGGGTGTTCGATATAGGGGCTCTGCGGCTCAACAAGACCGGGGCAGAGGATCTTGTCGGCGGGCAGCGGGTGATCGGCGAAGAAGACCCATTCGTGCGCATGGCGCGGATTGGCGCCTTCGATCAGCACGGTCTGTGGCTTGGTGCTCCAGACGATGTCGGCGATTTCGCTTAAGCCAACGTCGCAGTGGTGCGGGCCGGGGTAATTGCCCCAGCACAGGTGCATCCGGCACTGCTCCGCCGGAATGTTCGCCAGCGCGTGGTTGAGCGCGGCGACGTTCATGGCGATGCGCTTGCGGAAGTCCTCCAGCGAGAGGTGGGTGAACTGCACGTGCCGCCCCATCGCCAGATCGGGGCAATCGACCTGCAGGATGATCCCGGCAGCGGCAATGGTCTCGTATTCGTGGCGCAGTCCTTCGGCGAGGGCGAAGACATAGTCCTCGTCGCTGGGGTAGAACTGGTTGGGGAAGAACAGCGCGGTGACGCCGGGGCTGGCGGCGGACATGAATGTGGCGCTGCTGCCTGCAAAGCGGCCAAGCCGTTCGGCATCGACGCGCGGGGCCTCCATGTCGATCACGGTGATGGGCGCGGTGCAGGCGGGGGCCGAGCGTTTGGCGCGGCCCTTGTTGCCGAACACCTGCGCCTTGGCACCGGGGAAGGCCTCCAGATCGGCGAATTCGTACTGCCCCGCCTCGCCGCCGAAGCCTGAGAGGCGGTGCTTGATATAGGTGGCGTAGCTGGGCTTGGACATCTCGCCGTCGTTGACCACGTCGATCCCCGCGGCCTGTTGGCGGACGACGATCTCTGCCGTGGCGCGCTCCACCGCCTCGTCCACCGCTTCCGCCGACACGTCATCGCCGGCTTCGCGCGCCAGCATAAGCTCGAGCAGGTAGTCGGGGCGCGGCAGGCTGCCTACATGCGTAGTGCGAAAGCTCACGCCAATTCGCCCCGGACGATCGCCGCACCCTGCGCCATCGCCTGCATCTTGCCGAAAGCGACTTCGCGCGGGAGGTACTTCAGCCCGCAATCGGGGGCGATCACCAGCCGTTCTGGCGCGACATGCGGCAGCGCGCGGCGGATGCGCGCGGCGACCACGTCGGGCGCTTCCACCTCGTGCGTCGAGAGATCAAGCACGCCGAGGATCACCGTCTTCCCCGGCAGCTTTTCCAGCACCGCGGTATCGAGGTTCGACTGCGCGGTTTCGATCGAGATCTGCCCCACCGCCGCCGCTGCCAGTTCGGGCAGGAAGCTGTAGCCCTCGGGCCGTTCGTGGATCAGGTGCGCATAGCCGAAGCAGATGTGCAGCGCGGTGGTGCCCTGCACGCCTTCCAGCGCAGCGGCCAGCGCGGTCAGCCCGAAGGCCCGCGCCTTGTCGGGCCGCGCCTGCATGTACGGCTCGTCAAGCTGGACCACGTCCGCCCCGGCCGCGAACAGGTCCTTGATCTCGCCGTTCACCGCCTTGCCATAGGCCACCGCCAACGCTTCGGGATCGCCGTAGTAATCGTCCTGCGCCTGCTGGCTCATGGTGAACGGACCGGGCACGGTGATCTTCACCGGCTTGCTGGTATGCGCCTTCAGGAATTCGACATCGCGCACCTGCACCGCATGGCGGCGCGAAATTTCGCCCACCACGCGCGGCACCGGCACCGGCTCGCCAGAGCGGTCGAGCGCAGTGCCGTGGTTGTCCATGTCCACGCCATCCAACGCGGTGGCAAAGCGGTTCGAATAACTTTCCCGCCGCATTTCCCCGTCGGTTATGATGTCGAGGCCCGCACGCTCCTGCTCGTGGATGGCGTAAACGGTGGCATCGTCCCACGCCTCTTCGAGCATATCCTCCGGAATCCGCCAGAGTTCCTTCTGCCGGGTGCGTGGGGGAAAACGCCCGGCCAGCTTGGCCCGGTCAATCAGCCATTCGGGTTGCGCGTAGGAGCCGACCAGGCTCGTCGGCAGCAGGATCAATGCGCCTGCTCCAGCAGGTGATCGGGCCGCACGTCGTTGTTCGGCCGGTGATCGCCCGCCAGCCAGCGCTCGAGCTCGGCATGGGCATCGGCCTTGCGCAGCGCGTTGATCTGCTCGGCATGATCGGCGTCCAGCGTGAATTCGACGATCATGCCATCGGGATCGACGACATAGACCGAGCGGCAATAGCCATGTTCGAGCACGTAGGTCTGCGGCGGCTGGAACCCGGCAGCAGCGATCCGGCGTTCGAGTTCGGCCTGCGTTGCCGCGTCGACATTGAGCGCGATGTGGCGGAACGGCGAAGGCGGCACGGGGGAATTGAACTCGGCATCGTCCGCCGGATCGGCAAACTGGAAGAAGGCCAAAGCGCTGCCATCGGCCAGCCCGAAGAAGCAATGGCAATAGGTCCGCTCCGCGCCGAACAGTTCCTCCTGCTCGCACCAGGTGGCCACCAGAGGCATCCCCAGCACATCCTCATAGAAAGCCCGGGTCGCCCCCAGATCCTTCACGGTATAGGCGGTGTGATGCAGTCGGCTGGGAAGCAAATTGGCCATGGCGTGATCCTCCGTTTGTTGTGTCGCTGCGTCTGCCCCGTCAGGCGGCGAGCTTGGCAGCGATTTGCGCCACATGCTGCCCCTGGAAACGGGCGCCTGCAAGCTCGTTTTCGCTGGGTTGACGACTGCCGTCGCCGCCCGCCAGCGTGGTCGCGCCGTAGGGGGTGCCGCCGCTGATTTCGCCCATCTCGCTGTTGCCCGCGAAGGTATAGGGCAGGCCGACGATCACCATCCCGTGATGCAGCAGGGTGATGTGGAACGAAGTCAGCGTTGTCTCCTGCCCGCCGTGCTGGCTGGCGGTGGAACAGAACACCGAACCGACCTTGCCGACCAGCTTGTTCTGGAACCACAGCCCGCCGGTCTGGTCGAGGAAATTGCGCATCTGCGCGGCCATGTTTCCGAAACGGGTGGGGGTGCCGAAAATGATCGCGTCGTAATCGGCCAGTTCGTCCGGAGTGGCCACTTCGGCGGCCTGGTCGAGCTTCACGCCCGATGCCCGCGCGACTTCCTCGGGCACCAGTTCGGGCACGCGCTTTACCGTCACTTCGGTTCCTGCCACGCTCGCCGCACCTTCGGCCACGGCGTGGGCCATCGTCTCGATATGGCCGTAACTCGAATAGTACAGCACCAGAACCTTAGCCATTTTCGTTTCCCTTAGAATTCGTAACCCAGTTCCATGCCGTACCGCAGCCCCCGTGCCTTGTACACGAAGCCGCCGGGCGAGAATTCGGCGTTGTATTCCTCGTCGAACAGGTTCTGCGCAAAGGCGGTGACGGCCCAGCCATCCACTCGCACGCCCGCGCGGACATCGACAATGTCGACCGGATTGCGCGAGGTGGTGTTGTAGGGTTCCCACCAGGTCCGCCCGGTGCGGCGGTAATCGACACGGAACAGCGCATCCACGCTGTCGCTGATCGGCCCGTCATATTGCGCGCCAAGGTTCAGCGTATAGCGCGAGATCAGCGGGGCTTCGTTGCCGATCACCGTGGGATCGGGGAATTCGTCGATCTCGCTGTAGGTGACGCCCAGCGCCGCGCTGACATCGAAATAGGGGAACAGTTCCGCCGTCGCTTCCAGCTCGAAGCCGCTCAAGCTGACTTCGGGAATGTTGCCGAGGTTCTGGGTGGAATTGGCGGCAAGGAAGACGAAGAAATAGCTGTTGCGTGACTGTGTTTTGTACACCGCGCCGTTGATATCGGCGAACCCGACATCGGCCTTGAAGCCGAGTTCGAAGGTATCGGCGGTTTCGGCCTCAAAAATGTCGTTCACGCCGACGATGCCGTTGCTGGCGGCCACGCCGCCCACGCCCGTCTGGTTGAAGCCGCCCGAACGGAAGCCCCGGCCATAGCCGCCGTAGATCGTCAGATCGTCGTTGGGTTCGTAGGTCACGGTCAGGCGCGGCTGCCAGTCGTCGAAGGTTCGCGTGCGGACCTCGCCGGTGGCACCCTGCGGGAAGCCGGGGACATTGGGGAGGTAGGCGGTGGGGGTGAGCGTGGTGTTGCGGCGGCGATCGCGGTCATAGCGCAGCGAACCGTCGATCCGCAGCTGTTCGCTGATTTCGTACCCGGCATTGGCGAACAGTGCCCAGGCGAAATTCTCCTGCCCATCGGCAAGGAAGCTGAACTGCGGGTTCAGCGGGTTGGTGGAAGGGGTGCGGAACACCGGGAACACGCCGTTGTTGGTATCGATCATGTTGCCGGTGGAGATGTAGCGCTCGGTATCGATGAAATAGCCGCCGACCATCCAGTTGAACGGTCCGCTACCGCTCGGCGATTCGAGGCGGATTTCCTGGCTGATCGCCTTCACGTCGAGGAACTGGCTCTGGTTCAGGTCGAAGCCGTTGCCAGTGCCGAACAGGAATTCGAACAGGTTGAAGAAGAACGAATCCTCGATCGGCAGGAAGTCGAAGGCATCGCCTGTCAGCACTTCCTCGACCGTGTCGTACGAAGTGACCGAGGTGAACACCACGTTGTCGCCTTCGTAGACGGTGCGCAGCGCCAGATTGTTCATGTCGCGATCGTTCTGGCCGGGATTGTTCACCCGCACATCGAGGCTGGTGTCGTTCACATCGTTGACGATGTTGAAATAGAGCGCCTGGGTGCGCAGCTGGTTCATTGATGCGCGCAGGTCGAAGCTCAACCGGTCGGTGGCTTCGACCAGCAAGTTGGCGCGCAGGCTGAAATCTTCGACCGGATCGGCTTCCTCGCCAAGGAAGGTGTTCTCGATGAATCCGTCGGTGTTGTAGTACGAACCCGCCACGCGAAAGGCGACGCCTTCGGCCAGCGGGCCGCTGATGCCGCCGCGCGCATAGTAGCCAAAGCCGTTGTCCACGCCGACGCGCAGGTTGCCTTCGAGCACGTCGCTCGGCTGGCGAGTGGTGATGATGATCGCGCCGCCGATGGCATTGCGCCCGTAGAGGCCGCCCTGCGGACCCTTGAGCACTTCGATCTGTTCGATATCGAACAGGTCCTGGTTGAACTGCGCGGGATTCACCTGCTGCACCCCGTCGATCACCACCGCCACCGATGGCTCCGAATTGCGCGCCTGGGTGATGCCGCGGATGATGATGAACGAGTTACCCGCGTTCTGCGTCTCGACCAGATTGACGTTGGAGGTGAGCGCGATGAAATCGCCCGGCCGCTCGATCCCGGCATTGGTGATGGCCTGCGCGTTGAACGCGGTGATCGCGGCTGGGGTATCCTGCAAGCTCTCCTCGCGGCGCAGCGCGGTGACGACGATGTCGTTGCCGGTGGCTGCTTCGGCCTGCGGTTCTTCGGTGGACTGATTGTCCTGCGCATGGGCTGGCGCGGTCAGAATGGCTGCCGAGATCGCAATGGCGCTGGCGAAGGATAACCCCTGAGCTTTCATGCACTCACTCCCCATGATGGCGCGATTCTGCACCTTTATGGGTTGCGTGTTACATGCTTCGAAATGCGAAGTCAAATTCGATATGCGAAAAACTAGGCGGCAGTTAGCGAGGCTGCCAGCGCAGGCCACTGCCGTAAGGCTGCCTCGATTTCGGCAGCGGCGTTGCGGAGGAGCGGTAGCCTGGTCCGCACCAGCTCGTCCTGCGAAATGCGGGTGGTGGAGGTGGAGCAGTTGATCGCCGCGATGGTCCGGCCCTCGCGATCGCGGATCGGAATAGCGACCGATACGATGCCATAATCGAGTTCATCGAGCGCCGAATCGTAGCCCCGCTCGCGGACCAGTTGGAAACGCTCTTGCAGTGCCTGGGGATCGGTCAGGGTGCGTTCGGTAAAGCGCTGCAATGTGCCCGATTGAACCAATTGTGCGCCCGTTGCGTCGCTTGAAAACGCCGCGAGGACCTTTCCCATGGAGGTTGCGTGGAAGGGGTAGCGGGTGCCGACATTGGTTTGCAGCCGGAACCGCCGGTCGGTCGAAACGTGCGCGACATAGAGGATTTCGCTGCCCGAAAGCACCGCGAGCGAGGCGCTGTCGCCGGTCTGGTCGCGCAGATTCTGCAACGCCGGCAAGCAGATATCCTGCACGTGCATCGAGCTGAGGAAGGCCGAACCGATGGTCAGCACCGCGGGCTTGAGCATGAAGCTACGCCCCTGCCGCCCGACATAGCCGATCTCCACCAGCGTATTCAGGCAGCGCCGCGCAACTGCCGGAGAAAGCGCTGTTTTCTGCGCCACCTGGGTCAGCGTCATTTCCGGATGGTCGGCATCAAACGCGGTAAGCACCCTGAGGCCCCGTTCCAGCGTGGAGAGAAATTCAGGGTCCTTGCTTTCGGCCATAGTGCGGCTAACCTTTTGTTGCGGCGCGAATTTCTGCGTCGTGCTGGCCGAGTGTGGGCGGGGCGGTGACTTCGGTCATCCGCTCGCCATCGAAGCTGAGCGGGGAGCGGATCGTGCGAAACTCTCCGTGCGGCCCAGCGGGATCGGCGACTTCGATTCTCAACGCCCTGGCCTGCTCGCTGTCGAGCACTTCGCGCGAGGTGCGCACTTCGGAATGAGGGACTTCCAGCTTTTCAAGCACCTGCGCCCAATCGCCGCGCGGCCTGCCGGCGAAGATCGGGGCGAGGAAGGCAATCACCTCGTCATAGTGCGCAATCCGCGCCTCGCGGCTGGCAAACTCGGGCCGGGCGAGCATATCCGGCTGCCCGACCGCCGTGGCGAGGTTCTCCCAGAACTTGGGCGGGGAGGACATGTGCAAGGCGATCCATTTTCCGTCCGCACATTCAAACACATAGCTCTGCGAAACATGCGGACGCGAGTACGGCCCCATCACTTCGCCAGCGGACAAAAGGTGGGTGAAATCATCCAGATTGAAGTGGCACATCGCCTCGAACATCGACGTTTCGACCAGCCGTCCCTTGCCGGTCGAATGCCGCTCATTCAGCGCCGCCAGAATCCCCAGCGCGCAGTAGAAACCCGTCATCGCATCGGCAATCGCCGGACCGACAACGCGCGGATGATCGGGATTGACCAGCAGCCGCAGGAACCCGCTCGCCGCCTGCGCCACGGTGTCGAAGGCGGGCCGGTCCCGGTCCGGCCCCTCGGCGCCGAAGCCGGAAATCGAGGCATAGACCAGGGCCGGATTGATCCCCCGCAACCGCTCCGCATCCACCCCCAGCTTGGCCGCAACCCCCGGCCGGAAATTCTGAATGAAAACATCCGCATCCGCGACCAGCGAATCGAACTGAGCCAAGTCCTCAGCCTTGCGCGTATCCAGCGTCACGCTCCGCTTGTTGCGATTGTAGGTCTGGAAATGCGGAGAGTAGAGCCCACCCTTGAACGAACGGAAAGGATCGCCCAACCCCGGCAGCTCGACCTTGATGACATTCGCGCCCAGATCGGCCAGCAACATCCCCGCAGCGGGGCCGGTGATGAAAGTGCCCATTTCGAGCACAGTGACATCCTGCAGCGGCTTGGCGGTCATCCTTGGCATCCCCGGCTTCAAAGCATATTGTTGACTCTCTCCTATATTCTTCGAATAACGAAATCAACTTCGCCATTCGAAAAAGGAGAGTGCCATGCGGATCGGGAAACAGGACAACGCGGTCAGTTCGATCTGCCAGTCGGATGCCACCAGCATCACCGTTCGCGGGCTTGACCTGTGCAGCGAGGTCATTGGCAAGCTCGATTTCACCAGCTATTTCTGGCTATTGGTCACCGGCGTACAGCCCAGCGAGAAGCAGCGCGTGCTGGCCGACGCGGTGCTCTGCGCGATTGCCGAACACGGACTCGTGCCGAGCGTAGTCGCCACCCGGATGACCTATGCTGCCGCGCCCGAAGCATTCCACGGCGCGGTCGCCGCCGGTCTGCTCGGTTGCGGATCGGTGGTGCTGGGCAGTGCCGAGGTGGCCGGGCGCTTCTACGCCCAATGTGTTGCCAAGGTGCGGGAGGGAATATCGGCCGGGGAAGCCGCGAAGGCCGGGATAGCTGCCCTTCGTGCCGAGAAGAAGGCGATCCCCGGTTTCGGCCACCCGCAGCATTCGGGCGGCGATCCGCGTGCGCATCGCCTGCTCGCCATCGCTGCCGAACAGGGCATGGAAGGCGAGCACATCGCCATGCTGCGAACCATTGCAGCGGTGCTGCCCGAAGCCATCGGCCGGAGCCTGCCGATCAATGTCAACGGGGCGATCCCGGCCGTGATGCTCGATGCAGGCTTCCCGCTTGCCGCGCTCAAGGGCATCTCGCTGCTCGCCCGCACCGCCAGCCTGATCGCGCACCTGCAGGAAGAAAGCGAAGGCCCGATCGGCTTCATCATGAGCGGCGCAGCGGCGGACCGGATCGAATTCGCGCCGATGGAGGACTGAGCCGGCTATTCGAACCCGTAGTCCGAATAGTCCTTCATATTGGGCGAGGTGAACTTGGTGAATTCGCTCTGGAAATGCAGCGGCACATTGCCGGTGGAGCCGTGCCGCTGCTTGGCGACCATCAGCGTCGCGCGGTTTTTCAGCTCCATGTAGCGGTCTTCCCAGGTCCGGTACTTCTCCTTGTCGGCTTCCGAACTGGTCTCGGTCACCATGTCCGGGCGTGAGGCTTCGTGGTAGTATTCGGCACGGAAGATGAACCACACCATGTCCGCGTCCTGCTCGATCGATCCCGATTCGCGCAGGTCGGACAGCATCGGCCGCTTGTCCTCGCGCGATTCGACGGCGCGGCTGAGCTGCGAGAGCGCGATCACCGGCACCTGCAATTCCTTGGCCAGGGTCTTCAACCCTCGGCTGATCTCGGAAATCTCGTTCACCCGGTTGTCGCTGGCGCGGCCCGAGCCTTGCAGCAATTGCAGGTAATCGACCACGATCAGCCCGATGTCGTGCCGCCGCTTCAACCGACGGGCGCGGGTGCGCAGGCCGGAAATGGTGAGCGCGGGCGTATCGTCGATATAGAGCGGCAACTCGCTCAGGCGCTGCGCCGCGTAGGACAGCTTGTGGAATTCGTCGCGGTTGAGCTTGCCGGAGCGCAGCGCTTCGGAAGAAACCTCCGCCTGTTCGGCGAGGATACGCGTGGCGAGCTGGTCGGCGCTCATTTCCAGGCTGAAGAAGGCGGCAGGTGCGCCGTAATTGTTCGGCCCGCCGTCGCGCATCCATTTGAGATGTTCCTCGGCGCAGTTGAAAGCGATGTTCATCGCCAGCGAGCTCTTGCCCATGCCGGGGCGCCCGGCGAGGATGATCAGATCGGAATTGTGCAGCCCGGCGGTCTTGTTGTCGATCACTTCCAGCCCGGTGGTCTTGCCCGACAGGCCGCCGCCCGAATTCATTGCCGCTTCGACGAGCTTGATCGCCGCGTGCGAAGCCGAGCGGAAACTGGTCCCGGTGTTCTCGGTGGTCGCCCCGTCGGCCACTTCGAACAGCCGCGCCTCGGCCTTTTCGATCTGCACCATCGGTTCGACCTCGGAGGTATCGAGCGCGGTCTCCACCAGTTCGCGGCCTACGCTGACGAGTTCGCGCAGCAGCGCCAGATCGTATATCTGCTGCGCCAGTTCGCGCGGGGCGAGCAGGCCCTGCCCGTCGGCAGTGAGCTGGGCGAGATAGGCGCTGCCGCCGAGTTCGCGCAGTCCTTCGTCGGCTTCGAAATAGGGTTTCAGCGTCACCGGGGTGACGACCATCTGCCGTTCGACCCCGATCAGGATGCGTTCGTAGATGCGCTGGTGGACGGGGGCGAAGAAATGCTGCGGGCGCAGTTCGATCGGCAGTTCTTCCAGCACCCGGTTGTCGATCAGCGCCGCGCCGATGAACGCCGCTTCGGCTTCAAGGTTGGCGGGCAGCGAGCGCCCTTGCGGGGCACTGGAATCGCCTGCGGCATGGGCGGCAGAATCGGGGCGGAGGAGCAGGTCGGACGCGGTCATATGCGGGCTTCATGGAAGCCTGCGGGCGCGGCGGCAAGGCGTGGCCTGTATCATTTTCCACCCGCAGCCTGTGGAAAGCGGGGACGACGCGCGCAGCCGCCTGTTTCGCAATTGCAATATACCCCCGCGCTGGGCCAAGAGGGGCGCGCGATGGATGCCACGAACAATCTTGCCGAGGCCGACAACCGGATCGAGCGAATCACGCTCGATGAGGCGACCGTGCTTGCCCGCAACGAGGAGATCGAGAAGGAGCGCGAAATTGCGCTGCGCGATCTGGTGGAAGACAACCTGTTTCGCCCGCTGCGCGCCATCGAGCAGGGGCATCAGGGGCCGTGGCACGTGCATCTCGCCATCGTGGAGGGGATGTTGGCGCTGCAACTGAGTGACCGCGCAGGGAACGACGCGGGCACCATCGGGCTGGGCCTGTCGCGCCTGCGCCGCGTGGTGCGCGAATATTTCGCCATTTGCGACAGCTACTACAAGGCGCTGCGGCGTGCTTCCGCGCAGGAAATCGAGACCATCGACATGGCCCGGCGCGGCATCCACGATCGCGGGACGCGGCAGCTGGAGGAAGCGCTGGAGAACAAGATCGAAACCGATTTCGACACCGCGCGGCGGCTGTTTACACTAATTTGCGTACTCCACACCAAGGGGTGATGGCGTGTCGCTGCGTTTGCATTAGAGGTCGCGCCCGATGGGCAAGAAGAAGAAAAGCGTGCTGCGCTTCTGGATCGAGGCGCTGCTGCTACTGGCATTGGCGGGCACTGGCGGCTGGCTGTGGTGGCAGACCCGGCACTGGGCACCGCCGCGCGGCACCTTCCCTTCGCAAGGGCTGGTGACGGGCGAAAGCGACGGAGTGGTGGACGTATCCGCGCTGCGCACCGCGCGGGTCGATTTCGTCTATCTCGAAGCGAGCAGCGGGGCGAGCGGACGCGATGCTGTGTTCGGGCGCAATCTGGCCGCGCTGGCCGATACCGGCATCCGTCACGGCGCCGTCCACGCCTACGATCCCTGCGTTCCCGCAGAGCGGCAGGCGGCCAACTTCGTCACCATCGTTCCGCGCGATCCGGAACTGCTGCCCCCCGCCATCGCGCTCGCCAAGCCCGCGAGCGCCTGCAACGATCCGGTGGTGGAAGCGGCGCTGGAGAGTGAGCTGACCACCTTTATCAACCAGGTCGAAGGCCATGCCGGGCAGCCGGTGGTGCTGAAAGTGAGCGAGGAATTCGAAACGGCCTACGGCATCGCCGCACGAATCGAACGCAACCTGTGGCTGGAGAAGAACTGGGTCCAGCCCGATTATGCCGGGCGGCCGTGGGTGCTGTGGACCGCGAACAGCGCCCTCGCCAATCCGGCCAACGGCGAACCGATGCGCTGGGTGGTGTTGCAGCCCTAAACGTCGGCGCCGGAAGCGCTTGATAAGGATTCTTCGCAGAGAACGCAGGGATAACGGAGTGCGCAGGGATTGCGCGCCGTGCCGATCTCTCCGCGCCCTCATTCTTCTCTGCGTTCTGCGAGAATCAATTTGCTCCCGCCGACAGCGGGAATGCGAGATCGTTATCCCGCCTTATCCTCCAGCCATTCGACCAGCGCCGCGAGGCATTCGCGGGCCAGCGCCTTGCTGCGTTCGGGGCTCCAGCCCTGCATCGGATCGGGCCAGTCGTCGTTGTCCTTGAATGGCATTTCCAGCGTCATCGCCACGGCGCCGAAGCGTTCGGCAACCTGGTTGGTGCTCATCGAGAGGTTGGCCTTGCCCGGCGGGGTCTTGGGATAGCCCTTGGCGGTCTGGAAATCGGGGCAGCGGCGGGCAAGGATACGCTCGTAGCGGTAGAACTGTTCGCCCAGTGCATCGGTCCACGAGGGGATGCCTTCGAAGCCCGCAAGGAACACCGCCGGAATCGCTTCGTCGCCGTGGACGTCCATCGCGAAATGCACGCCGGTCTCGTCCATCGCGTTGCGCAGGGCGAGCACTTCGGGCGAGCGATCGGCGCTCGGTTCGGCCCATTCGCGGTTGAGGTTCACGCCTTCGGCATTGGTGCGCAGGTGGCCGCGAAAGCTGCCGTCGGGATTGCAGTTGGGCACCACGTGCAGGCGGCAATTCTGGCGCAGGATGCGCCCGACCGTGTCGGCGGGATCGGTGAGCAGTTCCAGCGCGCCTTCCATCCACCATTCGGCCATGCTTTCGCCCGGATGCTGGCGTGCATAGAGCCAGACCTCGGTCTCGCCCTCGCCCATTTCTAGGCAATCGATACTGCGCCCGTCGAGCGTGGTGCCGAGGCGGCGGTATTCCACACCCTCGCTGCTCGCGGCTTCGGCGACCAGATCGTTGTGCCGCTCGAGAGAGTAGGGTGCGAAATAGGCGAAATATGCGATATCGCTCGCGGGAGTGTAGCGCACCGTCATGGTGTCGTCGGGCTGATCGTAAGCGGTGTCGGCGCGGCCCCAGAAGGCACGGTCTTCCGAAATGCAGGCGCGGTATCCGGGCCAGCCCTGCGGATAGGCGGTGTCCTTCAGGCCTTCGAAGGTCAGCACCAGTTCGCGTCCTGCCGCGCCGGAAACGCGGAAGTGGAACCATTGCGCGAATTCGCTCTGGTAATCGCGTGGGATGCGCAGGCGGGCAGTGGCACCGTCGATGGCCACCACTTCGATATTGCCGCTGTCGAAAGCGGCGTCGATCACGATATTGCTGTGCGTCATTCGACTTCGATAGTCTCTCCGGAGACGCCGGGGAACCCTGCAAACAGCGACTCGACCATCCGCGCGGCTGCGGCTTGCTCATTGGCATAATCGCTGTTGCTGGTTGCGGTCATGTTGGCGCGGCCTTCCCACAGGTTCGGACCTCCGCTGGCGGGACGGATGGCGACGAAAAGTTGCCGCTCGATCCGTTCGGGTGGCGGCCCGCCGAGGCTACCCAGGTTGATCCCGACGCCGACACCCACGCCCGAACCGTAGGTGCCTGTCGATCCGCCCACGCCGACACCTACCGGGCTGCGCCGTTCTTCGGGATCGGCCAGAGTGGAAGTGAGCGCAATCGCGGCCACCTGCCCGGCATCGCTCGCGACCACCCGATAGCCGATCGCTTCCAGCTCGCTGCGCACCGCATCGGCATAGGCAGCAAAGGCGAGCGAATCGCCATCCAGCCCCGGCGCGGCGGTAACGCTGATCGTGCCTTGGCCCAGCTGCTGCGGGGCAGCGCCGGTGAAGCGCGTCACCTCGACCGGGGAGACATAGGCGGGGGTGGCGCAGGCACCGAGCAGGGCGCTGGCGGCGAGGAGCGGGAGGATGGCGGTTTTCATGGTGTGGATTAACGCACGAAATGACCTCTCGTGCCAAGCGGCGTTTGCAAGTCATTGCCCCTTAACCCGATCCTGCTAACCGGCTTCTCCCATGAGCGACTACAAACCCCCCGTACTCGTCACCGGCGGCGCCGGGTATATCGGCAGCCATGCCGTCCTTGCCCTGCGCGATGCCGGCTGGCCGGTGGCGGTGATCGACAATCTGACGACCGGCTTCCGTTTCGCCATTCCCGATGGCGTGCCGCTGTATCTCGGCGATATCGAAGACGGCGCATTGCTGGCGCGCATCTTTGCGGAGCAAGGAACGCGGGCAATCATGCACTTCGCAGGCTCCATCGTGGTGCCCGAGAGCGTCGAGAAGCCGCTCGACTATTACCACAACAACACCGTGAAAAGCCGCGCGCTGCTGGCAGCGGCAGTGGCGGCAGGCGTGCCGCACTTCATCTTCTCCAGCACCGCGGCCACTTACGGCGTGCCCGAGGAATCGCCGGTGCGCGAGGATTCGCCCAAGATTCCGATCAATCCCTACGGCTGGTCCAAGCTGATGACCGAGCAAATGCTGGCCGACACCGTCGCCGCGCATCCGCTTAATTACTGCGCCCTGCGCTATTTCAACGTCGCCGGGGCCGACCCGCAGGCGCGCAGCGGGCAATCGACCGCCGGGGCCACCCACCTGATCAAGGTGGCGGTGGAAGCGGCGCTGGGCAAGCGCGACCATGTCAGCGTGTTCGGCACCGATTACGACACGCCCGATGGCACCGGGGTGCGCGATTACATCCACGTCAGCGATCTCGCCGCTGCGCATGTGCTGGCGCTGGAAGCGCTGCTCGCCGATCCCGCACGTTCGATGACGATGAACTGCGGTTACGGGCGCGGCTTCTCGGTGATGGAAGTGTTGGACGCAGTGGACCGGGTGACGAACCTGAAGCTCAATCGCGTGATGTCCCCGCGCCGCGCGGGCGATCCTGCCGCGCTGATTTCCGATCCCTCGCGGATCAAGGCCACCCTGCCGTGGCAGCCGCAGCACGCCGATCTCGATGCCATCGTGAACCATGCGCTGGCCTGGGAGCGGCGGCTGGCGGAGATAAGGGGAGGCTCGGTCAGCGACTAGCCAACCGCAAGGCCGAACGGCCGCCCGCAGGTGCGCCCCGTAGCGCCAGCGGAGGGAACAGCACCGAGGACGCTGCGACGGAGGTCGCAGCGAAAAGCAAACGGCGCAGAGAAGGTTGACTTCACCGCCTCGCCCCCTTATCGGCGCGGCTTGAAATTCCGGCATCGGAGTCCCGCTCCGGTGCCCATTATTTTTCAGGAATAAACCATGAAGATCCGCAACAGCCTCAAGTCGCTGAAGAACCGCCATCGCGATTGCCGCGTGATTCGTCGTCGCGGGCGTACCTACGTGATCAACAAGACCAACCGCCGGTTCAAGGCCCGCCAGGGCTAATCGGTCTATGCCGCGCCTGATTCGCGGCATTGGTCTCCTGCAAAGCCCCCGCGCAACCGGGGGCTTTTTGCATGTCTGATGCGCATCCCGTTGGCGCCGTCGTCTTCGACATCGGGCGGGTCATCATCCGCTGGGACCTGCGGTACCTGTTCGAAAAGCTGATCGACGATCCGGCGGAACTGGACTGGTTCCTTGCCAATGTCGTCACCGAGCAATGGCACCACCAGCAGGACGAAGGCCGCCCGCTGGCCGAGATCGTGCCCGAGCGAATCGCCCGGTTCCCCGAGCACGAGCCGCTGATCCGCGCCTACGCCGAACGATTCGCGGAAACCTATCCCGAGCACATCCCCGGCACGCTCGATCTGATCGAACGGCTCAAGGCGCGCGGGGTGCCGCTGTTCGGCCTGTCCAACTTCGGTGCCGACTTCTGGGACGTGTTCCACGCCGGCCAGCCGGTATTCGAGGGGTTCGGCGATATCGTCGTCTCCGGCCACGAGAAGCTCGCCAAGCCCGACCCGGCAATCTACGCGCTGGCGGAACGCCGCTTCGGCCTGCCGCCGCAGTCGCTGCTGTTCATCGACGACAAGCCCGAGAACATCGCCGCCGCCGTTGCGCGCGGCTGGCAGGGGCACGTGTTCACCGATGCGGAGCGGCTGGAGCAGGACCTGGTCGCGCGCGGCCTGATCGGCTGATTCCAAAAAAAGAGCCCCGGAACCTTGCGGTTGCCGGGGCAATGGAATGCCACCCCGGATGGAGAGGGAGGTGGCGGGATGAGATGCTGCGGCTCAGCCGTTGCAGCGTGCCAGAACGTCTGCCGCCACCGGTTCACCGCGCACGGCGAACGCCGCGACCTGGCCCACTTCACGGCGCAGTTCCGAACAGACGCGCAGTGGGCGGTCACCGCTGCGCGGGCCGGTGCAGGTGGTGCCCTCGCAGGTGAACACCACGCCGCCGGCAATGGCCTGCTCCTCGGTGGCGGGCTGCGCCAGTTCGGCGCTGAAATAGGGAGTAGCGGCCGTCTGCGCGGTCAGCGGCGCAGCGAAAGCGGCGAGCGGCAGGGCGGCGACGAGCAACGAGGAGAAGAGGCGCGACATGGGAGGACTCCTTGTGGACATATTTGTAAGTTGCGTTTGACAACCAGTAGTCGAACGCTACCTATCCAGCCGAGTTTTGATTCGCAACCCTTTATTCGCGATTATTTTGGCAAACGCGCTTTTCCCTGTAGGAAGAGCGCGGGACAGAGAATTTACCTATGGGAATCAGAGAACCGCTGCGCGAACTGGGTTGTGGCCTGCCGCATGCGCTGGAAGTTATGGGAGAGCGCTGGTCGTTCCTGATCCTGCGCGCGGCGTTCAACGGGCTGGTCCATTTCGAGGAATTCTCCAGCGAGCTGGGCATCGCCCGCAACATCCTTTCCAATCGCCTCGCCAAGCTGGTTGAGCACGGGGTAATGGAGCGCACGCCCTGCGCGGATGACCGGCGCAAGGTGGAATACCGGCTGACCGAAAAGGGCGCAGGTCTGCTCCCCGCCATGCTCGCGCTGCGCCAGTGGGGCGAACGCTATGCCGACAATATCACCTCCGATCTGGTGCTGGTAGACAACCGTGACGGCCAACCGATCGCCCCGATCGCACTGCACGCCCATGACGGGCGCGAAATCGGCTGGCATGATCTGGCGTGGCAAAAGGTGGGCGCCGAGTGGAAGAAGGACTGCTGTTAGATCCAGCCGCTGTGTTCGGCGAGTATCTTCACTCCCAAACCGATCAGCACGATCCCACCGAAGACTTCCGCCCGCTTGCCTAACGCCGGGCCGATCCGTGCCGCGAACCAGTAGGCCGGGGCGCACAGAGCCAGCGTCACGCCGCCGATCAGCGCGCAGGATAGCAGCACGGGCGAACTGAACAGCTCCAGCGTCAGTCCTGCGGCGGCGGCATCGATCGAGGTGGCAATCGCGGCAAGCAGGAGCGCGCCGAAGTGCGAGCGGCCCGATGGCGCGGCCCCAGCCCTCTTATCGGCCTCTTCATCCTCGTCCCCGAGCCCCTCGCGCAACATCCGGACGCCGAGGAAGGCGAGCAGGGCAAAGGCGATCCAGTGATCCACCGCAGCCAGCCAGCCGACGAACAATGCGCCCAACGCCCAGCCGATCAGCGGCATCACCCCCTGAGCTATCCCGAAGGCCAGCCCCGTCTCCAGCGCCCGCCAGCCCGAATGCGGCCCTGCCGCCCCGCGCACCAGCGCGACCGCAAAGGCGTCCATTGCCAGCGCCACTGCCAGAACGAGGACGGCAATCACGCGCGGGGTGCCTGCCTTCTATAGCTCAGCGCCTCGGCCACATGCACCCGCCCGATCTGCTCCACCCCGGCAAGGTCGGCAATCGTGCGCGCCACGCGCAGCATCCGCACGTAGCCGCGCGCCGAGAGTCGCATCGCTTCGGCGGCCTGCATCAACAGCTTGCGCCCGGCCTCGTCGGGTGAGGCGTGCGTCTCCAGCAGGTCGCCATCGAGCTCGGCGTTCGAGCGCACGCCGCGCGCCACCTGCCGCGCGCGCGCTGCCGCGACCCGCGCCGCCACCTGCGCGCTGCCTTCGGCGGGCGGGGGCAAATGGAGGTCGGCGGCGCTGACCGGATCGACTTCAACGTGCAGGTCGATCCGGTCGAGCATCGGCCCCGAAACCTTGCTCTGGTAATCCACCGCGCAGCGCGGGGCGCGCGAGCAGGCGAGCGCAGGATCGCCCAGGTGCCCGCAGCGGCACGGGTTCATCGCCGCAATCAGCTGTACCCGCGCGGGGTAGGCGACGTGGGCATTGGCGCGGGCGACATCGACCTTGCCCGTTTCCAGCGGCTGGCGCAGCGAATCGAGGACCGGGCGCTGGAATTCGGGCAATTCGTCGAGGAACAGCACCCCCAGATGCGCGAGGCTGACTTCGCCGGGGCGGACCCGCAGCCCGCCGCCGGTGAGCGCCGCCATGCTCGCCGAATGGTGCGGCGCGCGGAACGGGCGGGTGCGACTGATCCGCCCGCCCTCCAGCGTCCCCGCGACCGAAGCGACCATGCTCACTTCCAGGGCTTCTGCTGGGGTGAGCGGCGGGAGGATACCGGGCAGGCACGCCGCCAGCATCGATTTGCCCGCGCCCGGCGGCCCGTTCATCAACAGGTTGTGCCCCCCGGCAGCGGCGATTTCGAGCGCCCGCTTGGCGGTTTCCTGTCCCTTGACCTGCTTGAGGTCCGGCCCGTGCGCGGCTTCCTCGACCTCGCCCGGTTCGGGATCGGGCAGCCGGCTCGCGCCGCGCAGGTGATTGAGCAGGCTGGTGAGATCGGGCGCGGCGCAGACATTCACATCGCTCGCCCAGCGCGCTTCCGGCCCTTGCACCTTGGGGCAGATCAGGCCTTTTTCGGTCTCGCTCGCGTGCAGCGCTGCCAGCAGCACCCCGGGCGAAGCGACGATCCGCCCGTCGAGCGCCAGCTCGCCCACCGCCACCCATTCGCTGATCGCCTCGGCATCGACGATCCCCATCGCGCCCAAGAGCGCCAGCGCAATCGGCAGGTCGAAGTGCGATCCTTCCTTGGGCAGGTCGGCAGGGGAGAGGTTCACGGTGATCCGCTTGGGCGGCAGCGACAGGCCCATCGCCGAGAGCGCCGCCTGCACCCGCTCGCGGCTTTCGGCGACTGCCTTGTCGGGCAGGCCGACCACCAGGAACTTGGGCATTCCGGCGGCCAGATGGCACTGCACTTCCACCGGGCGTGCTTCCAGCCCGAGATAGGCGACGGTCGAAACGAGAGAAACCAAGCGAGAACCCCTTTGCGGGGAGGGTGATAACGCAGACTTGCGCGCTGTCGAGTGCGAATGGCGTTAACCCGATGGCAACCCCATGCCTTGGCAGTTTGCGAACGAGCGGCGGCGCATTTTACACAAATGCTGTTCCGCCTGCCCCTGCTTGCCGCTTTCCTCGCGCTGTTGCCCGCCCCGCTGGCGGCGCAAAGCTATACGATCGTCACCGAGGAATGGATCGAGGAAGTTCCCGCTTCGCGCTATGTTTCGACGCAGCATGAAGCGGTCGAGCGCAATGCCTTGGCCGCTTTCGGACCGTTTCGGATGATCGATGCCCGCACCGCTGCGCTGGTCGATGTGACCGATGCCCGCGCACCCGCACATTTCGCGGCGTTGCTCGCGGCCTATCCGCAGGTAGAGGTGCTCGAATTTGTCGAGGCTCCCGGCACGCACGACGATGTGGCCAATCTCGAAGTCGGGCGGATGATTCGCGCCCACGGCCTCGCCACCAGCGCGCCCGCAGGTGGATCGGTGCGGTCGGGCGCGGTCGAACTGTTCCTCGCGGGGACCGCGCGCTCCATCGATCCGGAAAGCGAATTCGCCGTCCACGGCTGGCTCGACGATCGCGGGCGCGGGGCGGAAGACTACCCCGCCAGCGCGCCCGAACATCGCCGCTACCTCGACTATTACGCCGAAATGGGTATGGCGGCGGACGCAGCGCGGGCGTTCTACGCGATGACCAATTCGGTGCCCTTCGAAGAGGCGCTGTGGCTGACGGGAAGCGAAATGCGCGGCTGGATCGGTGCGGAGGAAACGCCGCGAGTTACCCTCGCCCCTAGCCTCGCAATGCTTGACTTCCAGCCCGTGCTTCCGTAAGCGCGCGCCATAGTTTGCGGCTGCCGTCCGTTCGGCGGCCCTTTTTTATTCAGTTTGAGGGTTTTTCGCCATGAAGCGCACTTTTCAGCCGAGCAACCTGGTGCGCGCTCGCCGCCACGGTTTCTTCGCCCGCAAGGCCACTGTCGGTGGCCGCAACGTCCTGCGTGCCCGCCGCCGTCGCGGCCGCAAGAAGCTCTGCGCGTAATTTTCTTTGCGAGCCCGCCTCCGCGGGTTCGTCCTCGCTATGTGGCCAGCAAGCTGGCCCCGCTGCGGGCGGCCAGTCGGCCTTGCGGGCTCCTTCGGGAGCCCGTTTGCATTTCTGCCATCTTCAAGTGGCTGCGTGTTAGTCTTATATAACACCCCGTGACTATTCCCGTACTCACCAGACGCGCCGATTTCCTGGCGGCGAACCGGGGTTTGCGTGTGGCGCGGCCGGGGTTCGTGCTGTTGGCGCGGCCTAATGGCGGGGCAGGGGTGCGCTATGGGATTACCGTGACCAAGAAGATCGGCAATGCGGTGGTCCGCAACCGGATGAAGCGGCGGTTCCGCGAATTGCTCCGCGCAGCCTTGCCTGCGCATGGACTGCCCGATCACGATCACGTGCTGATCGGACGCGAGGGCGGAGTGGAGCGCGATTTTGCACAATTGGCGGAAGAACTTGCCATTGCCCTCCAGCGCGCGGCGCAGGGGAGGGGCGATCCCGCCCGCCGTCCGCGAACCGGCAACCGGAGCCGCCGTGCGTGAAGCAGCTCCTTATCCTCGTCGCCCGCGCCTGGCAGCTTGGCCCCAGCCGGGTGCTGCCGCCCACCTGCCGCTATCAGCCATCGTGCAGCGCCTATGCCATCCAGTCCCTCGAACGCTACGGGGCGATAAGGGGTGGATGGCTGGCCTTGAAGCGTATAATGCGCTGCCATCCCTGGGGGGGACACGGGCATGACCCGGTTCCGTAAAGACCTCGCAAGCCTATTTCTCGACGGATCGACATACCTTGGACAACCAGCGTAACCTTATCATCGCCGTCGTGCTGAGCGCGATCCTGCTGTTCGGCTGGGATTTCGCCATGCGGACCTACTATCCGGAACCGGAAGTCCCCGCGAACATGGCCAGCCGCGAAGACAATCCGGCAGCGCGCGTTGACGGCGCGATCGATCCGGGCGTCGATGGCGGCCCGGCGCAGCAGGTCGATGTCGAGACTGCACTCGCCAGCGCCGAGCGGGTGCGGATCGACGCGCCCGAAATCAGCGGTTCGATCAACCCGGTCGGTGCGCGGGTGGACGATATCGATCTCAAGACCCATCGCCAGACGGTGGAACGCGACAGCGGCCCGATCCGCCTGTTCTCTCCCGCAGGCACGGCAGGCCAGCATTTCGCCCAGTTCGGCTGGGTGGGTGAAGGCGTGACGCTGCCCGATGCGAGTACTCCGTGGCGAGTCGTGCAGGGCGACGTGCTCACGCAGGAAACGCCGGTCACACTGGGGTGGGATAACGGCGCGGGGCTGCAATTCCGCCTGCGCTTTGCGATTGACGAGCACTATATGCTCACCGTCACTCAGGCCGTCAGCAACACCGGGGAAGGCACCGTGGCGCTGCGCCCCTATGCCTTCGTCAACCGCACCAGCGTGAATGCCAGCCCCAGTTCGTTCAACGTCCATTCCGGCCCCATTGCCGCTGGCGGCGAAGGAGTGAATTTCGACTGGGATTACGACGAGGTGCTCGAAGAAGGCCCGGTGAATCTGGGCAGCGGCACCGACTGGATCGGGTTTACCGATATCTACTGGATGTCCGCGCTGGTGGCGCAGGACGATCAGGCGGCATCTGGCACATTCCGTTCGGCAGGTGGCGCCAATTATCGCGCCGACCTGCTGTATGATCCGGTCAATGTTGCGGCGGGCGAGACCGTCACCCGCACCACCCGCCTGTTTGCAGGGGCGAAGGAAAGCGGCGTGCTGTCCGAATACCAGGCGCAGGGCGTACCGCTGTTCGGCAACGCCATCGATTGGGGCTGGTTCAGCTGGATCGCCTGGCCGATGTGGCAGGTGCTGATCTTCCTGTTCGGGCTGGTCGGCAATTTCGGCGTGGCGATCATCTGCCTCACACTGATCATCCGCCTGATAATGTTCCCCATCGCGCAAAAGCAGTTCCACTCGATGGCGCAGATGCGTGCGGTGCAGCCCAAGATGAAGGCGCTGCAGGAACGCTACAAGGACGACAAGGCCGAGCTGCAACAGCAGATGGCCAAGCTCTACAAGGAGGAGAAGGTCAATCCGCTGGCAGGATGCCTGCCGATCTTCATCCAGATCCCGATCTTCTTCGCGCTGTACAAGGTGCTGCTGCTGGCCATCGAAATGCGGCACGAGCCGTTCTTTGGCTGGCTGCGCGATCTCTCCGCGCCCGATCCGGCGACGATCCTGAACCTGTTCGGCCTGCTTGATTTTACGCCCCCGGGCTTTCTTGCCATCGGTGTGCTGGCGGTGTTGCTGGGGGTTACCATGTGGCTCCAGTTCAAGCTCAATCCGGCAGCGATGGACCCGATGCAGCAGCAGATCTTCATGATCATGCCGTGGCTGCTGATGTTCGTGATGGCACCCTTTGCAGCCGGGCTGCTGCTCTACTGGATCAGCAACAACATCCTGACGCTGGCACAGCAGAAGTACCTCTACGCGCGCAACCCGGAGCTGAAGGCGGCGATGGCGAAGGAGCGCGAAGAGAAGGCGCGCGCAGCCGAGCGCGCCAAGGCCGAAGGGTAGGGGCCGAAGGGTGACCGAGGAAGAGCAGGAACTGGCGGAAGAAGCGCGGCGGCTGTTTTCGGGGCGGGTGGAATTCCTGCTCTCCGCGCCGCAGCTGAAATTCCTGCCGGGAGCCGATTACCCGGAGGTCGCCTTTTGCGGGCGTTCCAATGTCGGCAAGAGCTCGCTTATCAACGCGTTGACCGGGCGCAAGTCGATTGCCCGCGCTTCGGTGACGCCGGGGCGGACGCAGGAATTGAATTTCTTTGAAGTCGGCGACCCCACCCAGTTCCGGCTGGTCGACATGCCTGGCTATGGATTTGCCAAAGCCCCACTCAAGGTTGCCGAGAAGTGGCGCAGCCTGGTGCGCACTTTCCTGCGCGGGCGCGTGGTGCTCAAGCGGACGATGGTGCTGGTGGACAGCCGCCACGGTCTGAAGGAATCGGACCGTGACATGATGGCGATGCTGGATCAGTCGGCGGTCGGTTATCGGCTGGTGCTGACCAAGGCCGACAAGATCAAGGCCAGCGAGCTTGAAGAAACCACCGCAAAGGTGGTCGAAGAAGCGCGCAAACATCCCGCCGCCTATCCGCAAGTCCATGTAACCAGTGCCGAAAAGGGCATGGGCCTGGACGAATTGCGCGCCGCCATCTTGCAGGATGTCCGGCAGTAGTCTGAAGTTTCCTGCTGCCGCTGGATTTTAGGTAAAAATACGCTTAAGGTGCGCACGGGATAACAGTCCAGATACCTTCGGTTCGCTGACGATCGCCGTTCACATTCCGTTGCATGGGGGCAGCGGGGTGGATCGGGC
Source organism: Erythrobacter sp. (assembly GCA_019739335.1). NCBI lineage: Bacteria > Pseudomonadati > Pseudomonadota > Alphaproteobacteria > Sphingomonadales > Erythrobacteraceae > Erythrobacter > Erythrobacter sp. Next base: position 1,169,326 of record CP073261.1, on the reverse strand, counting down.
GGCAGTGATCTGGAAGGGGAATTTCCAATGCCAAAGGTGGATAGCGAAAAGCCGGTGCGCAACGTGCGTGCCGGGCCGCAGGCGCGGGCAGATTCGGCAGCCGTGCTGGAAGGGGAAAGCGTGCTGATCGATGTGGCCGCCAACGATCTGGCGGCCAATGCCAGCAGCCTGTGGGGGCTGGTGCAGGATGACATGGGCATTCTGACCGAAGAGGGCGATACCATCTGGCTCGACAGCGGGGCGAGCATCAGTTTCGTCGGCGGGCAGGTGCTTTACGATGCAGGCACGGCGTTCGACTATCTCGGCGCAGGTGAAATCGCCGAGGACAGTTTCACCTATTCGATTCGCATGGCCAATGGCCGGGTCAGCTATGCCACGGTGACGGTGACGATCACCGGCGATAACACGCCGCCCGACCCGGTGGACGATGCCTTCGCGGTTTCCGAAAGCGGCACCACCATTCTCGACGTGCTGGCCAACGATACCGACGATGACGCCGATCCGCTTACCGTGGTCAGCGTCACCCAGCCGGTCGAAGGCAGCGTGTCCATCGACGGTCTGGGTAACGTGGTGTTCGATCCGGGCACGACTTTCGCCGGACTCTCGGTGGGCCAGACAGCGACGGTGGAATTCGAGTACACGATTTCCGATGGTTCGGGCGGATCCGATACCGCCACAGCGGTCATCACCGTGCAGGGCGAAGGCGTGTTCACCCCGCCGATCGTCAGCGATTCGGAAACCACCACGCTGGTCAACGGGCAGGACGTTACCCTGACGCTGAGCGGCGAAGGGCAGACGAATGACGGGGATGCCAGCATCACCATCGAAGTCGGCCTGGGGCTGGTGGCGCAGCCGATCATCAACATTTTCTATGTGATTGACATTTCCGGCAGCACGCAGGGAACTTTCGCCGGCACACCGGTGGGAGATGTGAATGGTGACGGCAGGCCGAACACCGTGCTCGATGCCGAGATCGCCAGCCTGCTGGCGCTCACGGCCGAAATCCAGTCGCTCGGCTTCCCGCCGGGCAATGTCACGGTCACCATCGTGCCGTTCAACAATACTGCCGACCCGACGACCGTTGCTTCTGCTGGCGGGGCGTTCAGCACCACTACCTTCAGCAGTGGTAACATAGCGGGTATCAACAGCTATCTGACCGGGCTGGATTATGGTGGCACCACCAATTACGAAGCGGCGCTGGATTCGGTGCTGGCTGAACTGGCTGTGCTGGATCCGACGGGGACGGAAAACAACTTCGTCTATTTCCTGTCCGACGGCATACCGACTGTGCCCAGCGGCACGATCGCGCAGCGTATCGCCGCCTATACCGATGAGGTGCAGGACCTGATCGTCAATTACGGCGCGCAGATTTCCGGCATCGGACTGGATGGCTCTGCGACGCCGTTGGATCCACAGTTCCTCAATGCACTCGACAACACCGGGGGGGCGCAATTCGTGAACAACACCGATGCACTTGGTGCCGCGCTGCTGGGATCGCCGATCCCCTCGGGCTCGGTCACCGATCTGGTGCTGACGGTGGACGGCGTCGTGGTGGCGGAGATTGACGAGACCGATCTCGTTTCGGGGCCGTTCGGTCTGTCGATCAACACCAGCGTGGATGAACTGTCACCCTATCTGGGCGATGACAGCGAGGTGCTGGTGCAGATCACTTTCGACGATGGCAGCGTGCTCGATGCGACGATCACCGTCGATGGCGTGCTGCCCGCGTCCTACGATATCTGATCGCAGGACCGGGATGCAGAAGGGGCCGTCTCGCCGGGCAACCGGCGGGGCGGCCCTTCTTCTTTCCGGAGGTTTGCAGGTGCGGACCGCACGCTCGCGCTTCAGGCAATAAAAAAGGGCGCCCACAACGCCCTTTTTCAAATTCGATTTCGCTGGAATTAGCCCGAGTGACGACCACCGAGCAACCAGTCCCAAAATCCACCCATTGCTAATCTCCTGTTATGGAGGGTTAGCAATGCGTTAACCACCTATGTTTGTAAAGTCTAAACCATGTTCTCGATTGGCAGGATTTTCCTAGCCGTTTGAAAAGCAACAATTCTATCGAATTCCACTGGCCGGGAAATAGCGTATCCCTGCGCCACCAGGCAGCCCGATTCGCGCAAGAGGTTTAACGTCCCGGCGTCTTCCACCCCCTCGGCCACAACGATGATTCGCAGGTCCTTGCCCAGGCGCAGGACATTGCAAACGATACCGAGGGCCTTGGGATCTGTGGTTATGCGGGAGATGAAAAGGCGGTCGATCTTGAGTTCGCCGAACGGCAGCCGCAGCAATGCCTCAAGACTTGCTGCGCCGACGCCGAAATCGTCCATCGATATCTTGATGCCCAGCGCCTTCAGTTCACCCAGGACCTCGGCCGCGCTGTCGATGCTGGAAATCCGGAAGGTCTCGGTAATTTCGAGCGTCAGGCGGCGCGGATCGAAGCCGGTCTTCTTCAACACTTCGGCCACCATCGTCACAATTCCGCGTTCGTGGACCAGCGTGGCGGATATGTTCACGGAAACAGGGATGCCGAGCCCGTGTTCGTCGAAGGCATTGCCGGCATTGCAGGCTTCTTCCAGTACGAAGCGGGTCAGATGGCTCATCCGACCAACGGTTTCGCACTGGCGAATGAAATTGTCTGGCGGAATGTGGCCCTTCATCGGGTCTTTCCACCGGACCAGTGCTTCCACGCCGATGATTTCGCCCGTCTGCACCATCACCTTGGGCTGGTAGACCAGATAGATTTCCCCGTTGGAAAGCGCGGTATCGATGCGCGCTTGCAAGGAAATATTCCAGATCAGGTCTTCATCCGAAGAACTGTCGGCGATGGCGATCGGATCGTAGGTTTCGTTGGTCCTTTCCGCAGCGTCCACAGCGGAGGCAAGGCGGCGGGTGACCTTGGGGCTGGGGGTGATATCGACGCCGAAAGTAATGCCCACATCGACCTGGCTTTCGCCCACGATCAGCGGCGAGCCAAAAAGTGCGCGCAGACCTTCGAGATGTTCGCGCAGGAGGGCAGGGTCCTTCTCCGGCACGGTCCAGGCGATCATGTGGCCTTGACCGATGTAAATGGTGGCGTCCTGTGTGGCGGCCTTCAACCGCGCGATGATCCGCAGGATATATTCGGCGTGCAATTCCTTTGGCAGGGTCCTCCGGACCTGTTCGAAGCGCTGGATTTTGGCGACGATGATCGCGGGCACCGTATCGGCAACATCCTTACTGGCTTCCAGGGCTGCGAAAGAAGGAAGGCTGGTTTCGGGGTCGATCAGGGCGAAGGAATCTTTCCAGATCGCCCGCAAGCGAAAAATGCCGTAAATCCCGACGACCCCGAGCATCGGCGAAAATTCTACACGCCAACCCAGTTGGGCCGTCGCCAACAGTGCGATCGGAATTGCGAGTACTATCGCCAGGTAGATACCTCGCCGCCTTCGGCGGGCGCGGATCATTGCGGCGCCGGCGAGCGTAGCGATCGCAATGAGCGCGGAAAACCAGCCGCTGATCAGCACCGTGCGGCCTTTCAGCAATGTCTCCGCAGCCAGAACATGCACCAGCGTCGGAGAAACCTCCGGCAGGCCGGGAACGTTGAAAGTCGATCCGTCGATCCGGTTTTCGCTACCGATGACTACCGATCTTCCCGCCAGAGTTGAGAGATCTGCGTCCTGGGCCAATCCATTGCTTAAGGTTAGCAAGGGTATCGTCTCAAGGTCGAAATTGTAGTTTATAGGGAAGCGTTCGTCAGGCGCGCCTTCTATTCCCGCAATCTGGGCAGACAGATTGGGCAACTCGCCATCACCATGATCGACAACATAGAAGGCGTTCCAGGCATAGCCTGTGAAATCCTTGTAGAGGTACCCGCCGACCTGCTGAACCCCCTCTCGCACTTGGACTGTCGAGCGTACCCGGATGGGTTCACCGTCTATTCCCGTGCGAACGCTTTGGGTCAGGAAAGCCCGGCCTCCGAAATCACGCAATGCGGCATTCAAATTGCTGTCCGTGGCAGTATCTGTGGGCTGATCGAACACCGCATCGACATAGACTGCCGATACTCCGGCGTCGTCCAGCCGGTCGACCAGCTGCGCCAGATGGCGCCGCCTCTCGGGAAATGCGGGATCGGCCAGATCCTGTCCACTGGTGAGGTAGACGATTTCGCCCGATGCCTCGACACTGGCGATCCGGCTCTGCGCAATCCAGAGGAAGATGTCGACCGGGCTGAGCACTGTAAGGAAGGCCAGCACAAGCGAGATCAGTCCGGCCCACACCACCTGGCGCAGCCTTTCGATCCTGTGGGCCTTGGCCCGTCCTGTCGGCTTTGGTCCGACCACTCATCACCTTCATGCAACCGGTTTCGCTCAGGGCGATGCCTTCGCTTTCGCAGAAGATGGTAAAGAAACCCGTAAGCCTTTTTACATCTCACCGGTGGACCGGGCCGATAGCTCCGCAGGACCGGGTTCAGCCTCGACACATCCGGCCCCGATGGCTACCTGCGGGGCGACAAGGGGATGCGTGACACCATGAAGCTGATTATCGGCAACAAGAACTATTCCAGCTGGTCGCTGCGCGGCTGGCTGGCGGCCAAGCAGAGCGGGCTGCATTTCGAAGAGCTGACCGTCAATATCGATGGGGATGACTGGCAGGCGATGAAGGCGCAGCAAGGCGAATTCCACCCCTCTGCCGGTAAGGTGCCGGTGCTGTGGGATGGCCAAGTGGTGGTGTGGGACAGCTTGGCGATCCTCGAATACCTCGCCGACAAGGTCGGGCGTGACCGGTTCTGGCCCAAGGATGACGAGGCACGCGGTATGGCGCGGGCGATGGTGGCGGAAATGCATAGCTCCTACCTTGCGCTGCGACGGGCCTGCCCGATGAACATCCGGACCCGCATCGACATCGAGCTGGACGATCCGGTGAAGGCCGACATTGTCCGCATTCTCGGCCTGTGGGCGGAAGCCCGCGCCCGCTTCGGCAAGGGCGGGCCGTTCCTGTTCGGCACCTTTGGCGCGGCGGATATCTTCTACGCCCCCGTCGTTGCGCGCTTCGTCAGCTACGGCATCGGCGTCCCCGGCTTTGCCCAGGCCTATATGCAGGCGGTGTGGGAACACGACTGGATGCAAGGCTGGATCGACGCTGCAATGGCCGAGGAATGGACGATCTCGCAGTTCGAAATTGCCGGGAAGTCCTGATCAGACCTTGGTGCCGTCCTTGCGGGTGAACCCGTCCGGCCCCCAGCACATGTCGATATCGGAATAACTGCCGCCGGTATCGGGCCCGGCGCTCACTGCGAGGAAGCTGCACGGCGCGGCGCTGCGGTTCTGGATACAGTGACCGTTGGCCACCCCTGCCGGCCAGACGCAGACGTCGCCAGGGTGCAGTTCGGTTTCGCCTTCATCCTCCACCAGCACGGCACTTCCCGAAAGCATCACCACCAGTTCGTCCTCGGTGAAATGCCAGTGCCGCTGCGATGACCAGGCGCCGGGTTCGAGTGTCACGTGGTTCGCGCCCAATTGTTCGAATCCCACATCCTTCGCGAACCGCTTCTGCCAGCGCCCCTGCACCGCCCGGTCGTGCGGCGGCGGATAGCCGGTGCGCTGAACGGGTTGGATGGCGGCAAGATCGAGCTTGGGCATGGCGGATCACCTGTGGCTGGAAACTGTTGTCAGGCTGGTCTACCGCATAAGCAATGCACCAGCCAGACAGCGTTCTCGACCTCGCCTGCCGCCTGATCGCCTGCGAAAGCGTCACTCCGGCGCGCGGCGCGGTGTTCGATGCCCTGGAAACGATGCTCGCGCCACTGGGCTTTGCGGTGCATCGCTTCCTGCGCGGCGATGGGCCGGAGGGTTCCGACGAAGCTCCGGTCGAAAACCTGTTTGCCATTCGCCACGGCCCCGCCGGATCGGGGCACTTTGCGTTTGCCGGGCATCTCGACGTAGTGCCGCCGGGCGATGGCTGGGCGAGCGGAGCTTTTGCGCCGCAAGTGCGCGGAGACCTGCTCCACGGACGCGGGGCGGTGGACATGAAAGGCGCGATCGCCTGCATGGTGGCGGCCGTGGCGGAAGTCCCGGCGGAAGCGGGCACGCTCAGCTTCATCATCACTGGTGACGAGGAAGGCCCCGCGCTGCACGGCACCCGTGCCCTGATCGATCATATGCGTAGCTTGGGCGAGATACCCGACCTGATCCTTGTCGGCGAACCGACCAGCGTGAACCGGCTTGGCGACATGATGAAGATCGGGCGGCGCGGCTCGGTCAATGTGTGGCTGGAGGTGAAGGGCACGCAAGGCCACGTCGCCTATCCGCACTTGGCCGACAATCCGCTGCCCCGGCTGGTGGCCATGCTGGCCGAACTTGACGCGCTGGCGCTCGACGAAGGGACCGACTGGTTCCAGGCGAGCAATCTCGAAATTACCGAGATCGATATTCCCAATCGCGCGCACAATGTCATCCCCGGGGTGGCAAGGGCGCGCATTTCGATCCGCTTCAACGATCTGCATTCGGGTGCATCGCTCTCGGAAATGGTCTCCACCATTGCGCGCAAACACGGCGGCACCGCGCGTCCGGTCATTTCCGGTGAGCCTTTCCTGACCCCGCCGGGTGAATTTTCGGCCTCTGTCGCCGCCGCCGTGCTGGCCGAAACGGGAATTGAACCCGAAGCTTCCACCACCGGCGGCACTTCGGATGCGCGGTTCCTCAAGGACCTCGCCCCGGTAATCGAATTCGGCCTGGTCAACGCCACCATGCACAAGACCGACGAAGCAGTGGCCATCGAAGACCTTGCCACGCTAAGCCACATTTACACCCGCATCGCCTTAGCGGCGCTTGCCCGAGAGAGGACCGCCGCATGAAATTCTGGTTCGCCATTCCCCTCTGGCAGCGGGTCATCGCGGCGCTGGTGCTCGGCATTATCACCGGCTGGCTGTGGGGGCCGGAAGCGGCAAGCATCAAGTGGATCGGCGATTTCTTCATCGCTTCGATCCGGATGCTGGTGGTGCCGCTGATCTTCTTCAGCCTGGTGGCAGGCGTTGCCGCGATCGGCGATTTGCGCAAGCTGGGCGCGGTTGGCGGGCGGGCGCTACTGCTGTTCGTGGTCACCGGGCAGATCGCCGTATGGCTCGGGCTTGGCCTTGGTACATTGTTGAAGCCCGGCACCGGTGTGGACACCAGCGCCATCGAGATGGACCAGTCGCGGCTGGAGACCGCGCAGGCGGCGCAGGAAAATGCCAAGTCCTTCACCGACATGATCGTGGAGATCGTCCCCTCCAGTCCGGTGCAGGTGATGGCCGATGTCAACGTGCTGCCGCTGATCGTGTTCTCGCTTTTGATCGGCGTGGGCATCCTGATGGCGGGCCGCGATGGCGAACCGGTGCAGAGGATTTTCGATAGCGGCGCGATCATCATGCAGAAGGTGACGATGGTGGTGATGGAGCTCACGCCCTTCGGCGTATTCGCGCTGATGGCTTGGGTGGCGGGCACACTGGGGCTCGATGCACTGACGGCCCTGGCGCAGCTCGTGGCGCTAAATTACCTTGGCTGCCTGCTGATCATCTTCGTGATGTATTCGGCGATCATCAAGTTCATCGCCAAGGTGCCGGTGGTCGATTTCTTCCGCGGCATCGTCGATGCGATGGCGGTCAGCTATTCCACCGCCAGTTCCAACGCCACGCTGCCCGTCACCCTGCGCTGTGCCGAGCGCAATCTGGGGGTGAGCAATTCGGTGGCGGCTTTCGTGATCTCGCTCGGCGCGACGATCAACATGAATGGCACGGCCATGTATTTGGGGCTGGCGACGCTGTTCGGCGCACAGGTGTTCGGAGTGGACCTGTCATGGGGCCAGTATTTCCTGATCTCGGTGCTGGCGACACTGGGTGCGATCGGCGCTGCGGGAATTCCCGGCGCGGGCCTGATCATGATGGCGCTGGTGTTCGGCGCAGTTGGCGTGCCGCTGGAAACGATCGCCTTCGTGGCTGGTGTGGACCGGATCATGGACATGATGCGCACCACCACCAATGTCACCGGCGATGCCGCCGTGGCGGTGACTGTGGCGAGCATGACCGGCGATCTGGATAAGGGCGAGCTGATTTCGGCGGACGACGTCTAGGCCGAAACAACCTTAATCCTTATCGGGAGGAATGCGCGAGCGACCTTCCTCGGCGCGTTCTTCCATCGCTTCGCGCCGCCGCATCTCTTCCGCGGCCTTGCCTTCCGGCGTATCCATCGGATGGCGGTTCGATCTCTTGCGCAAAAACCAGACAGTCATCGCGATGGCAATGGCGAGCACCGCCAGCAGCGTGAAGAGGTTCAAAGAGGATACAAGCGTTCCTTCGTTCATCGGGCAAACCCTTTTCGGCTAGTCCCGCCCGAGAGTTAAAACAGGCCAACCCGCCACCCGTTCCGATTTGCCCGCTCTCTGCAAGCAGAACAGCGCTTCGCAGCGACCGGGGAGACAGCAAAAAGGCCCCCGCCAGCGAACTGGCGGGGGCCTTCCAGCGACCCGAAGTTACTTGGGGGGCAAGCTCTCCGGGTTTTGGCTCCTGGACCCGATCTTACGCGTGATATTTCGCATAGGTCAGGTCGAATCGATCCGCATCCATTACCTTGGTCCAAGCGCGGATGAAAGTATCGATCATGCGCTTTTCCCCACCTGCTTCGGCGAAGGTCTCGGCAATCGCCCGCAGCTGCGAGTTCGAACCGAACACCAGATCGGTGCGGGTGGCGCGATACTTCTCTTCGCCAGTGGCCCGGTCACGTCCGACGAATTCCTCGTCGCCGCTCTCGGAAACCACCGACCATTCGTTGCCCATGTCGAGCAGATTGACGAAGAAGTCGTTCGACAGCACGCCCGGACGATCGGTCAGCACGCCGATCTTGTAGCCGTGCTGCGCGTGCTTGCTTACCGCGCCCAGCGCCCGCATCCCGCCGACCAGGGCCGCCATTTCGGGGATCGAGAGGCCGAGCAGGTTCGCCTTGTCGACCAGCATGTCCTCGGTCTTCACCTGGGCCTTGGTCTTGAGGTAGTTGCGGAACCCGTCGGCGAAGGGCTCGAGCGGATCGAAGCTGTCGGCATCGGTATCCGCATCGGTGGCGTCGCCGCGACCGGTGGAGACATTGACTGCCAGATCGTGGCCGCCATCCTTTGCCGCCTTCTCGATCGCCGCTGCGCCCGCCAGCACGATGGCATCGGCCATCGACAGGTTGCCACGCAGGCTATCCAGCTTGGCGAGCACGCCCGCCAGTTCTTCGGGATCGTTGACCGCCCAGTCCTTCTGCGGGGCCAGCCGCACGCGGGCACCGTTGGCACCGCCGCGATGGTCCGAGTTGCGGTAGGTCGAAGCCGAGGCCCAGGCCGCCTTGACCAGCTCGCGCACCGAAAGGCCGCTTGCCAGCACTGCCGACTTGAACGCCGCCACATCGGCATCCGAGGGCGTGGTCCCGGCGGGAACCGGGTCCTGCCAGATCAGCGTTTCGGCAGGCACTTCGGGGCCGAGGTAGCGGACCTTGGGGCCCATGTCGCGGTGGCACAGCTTGAACCAGGCGCGGGCGAAGGCATTGTCCAGCGCCGCCTGATCGTGGCGGAAGCGTTCGGAAATCTTGCGATATTCCGGATCCATCTTCAGCGCCATGTCGGCGGTGGTCATCATGGTCGGAACCTTCTTCGAAGGATCGCGAGCATCGGGCGCCATGTCTTCTTCGCGCTGGTTGATCGGCTGCCACTGCTGCGCCCCGGCGGGCGAGCGCACCAGTTCGAAATCATAGTCCAGCAGCAGGCGGAAATAGTCGCCGGTCCACTGCGTGGGGGTGTTGGTCCACGCGCCTTCGATGCCAGAGGTGGTGATGTGGCCCTTGCCGATCTCTTCCTTGTCGGTCAGCCAGCCGAAGCCCATCAGCGCCAGGTGCTCGCTTTCGGGAGCGCCGCTGAAGGTGTCCGCAGGCTTGGCCCCGTGCGCCTTGCCGAAGGCGTGGCCACCGGCGGTGAGGGCAACGGTTTCCTCGTCGTTCATCGCCATCCGGGCGAAGGTTTCACGCATGTCGCGCGCCGACTGCAGCGGATCGGGATTGCCGCCCGGACCTTCGGGATTGACGTAGATCAGGCCCATCTGGATCGCCGCGAGCGGGTTTTCCAGCGCCTTGCCTTCGTCGGGAATGATGCGGGTTTCGACACCCTGGTCGACCCAGAGCTCCTCGGTGCCCCAGTAAACGGTTTCGGGCTCATAGACGTCCTTGCGGCCGCCGCCGAAGCCGAACACCGGGCCGCCCATGCTTTCGATGGCCACATTGCCGGTCAGGATGAACAGGTCGGCCCAGCTGATGTGCTTGCCGTACTTCTGCTTGATCGGCCAGAGCAGGCGACGCGCCTTGTCGAGGTTGCCGTTATCCGGCCACGAGTTGAGCGGGGCGAACCGCTGCTGCCCGCTGGATGCGCCGCCGCGCCCGTCACCGGTGCGATAGGTGCCCGCCGCGTGCCACGCCATGCGGATGAAGAACGGGCCGTAATGCCCGTAATCGGCCGGCCACCAGGGCTGGCTGTCGGTCATCAGCGCGGTCAGGTCGGCTTTGAGCGCATTGTAGTCGATGGCGTTGAAGGCTTCGGCATAGTCGAAGTCCTCGCCCATCGGATCGGCGCTCTTGCCCTGCTGCGTCAGGATCTGCAGGTCGAGCGCATCGGGCCACCAGTCGCGATTGGTGCGGCCGAACAGCCCGCGCGTGCCGCCGTCCCCGTGGAAGGGGCAGCCGCCCTCGATTGAACCTGTCTTGGCGTCCATGATGAAGTCTCCTCTCGAGTGGTAAAGCGACGACTCAGGCGAGCCTCGCGCAATTCGATGACAGGAGAATGGCGATTGGCGGCTGATTAGTCCAATCGATTAGTTGGCATTGTTTGATTGAGTGGAGCGATTAACCGCACTGCGCCCGGTGGAGCAGCTTCTGGTCCGCCAGCACCAGCGCCATCATCGCCTCCACAACCGGCACGCCGCGAATGCCGACGCAGGGGTCGTGGCGGCCCTTGGTGCGGATTTCGGTCGCCTCGCCCGCGCGATTGATCGTTTCCACCGGGGTGAGGATCGAACTGGTTGGCTTGAACGCCACCCGCGTCGTTACCGGCTGGCCGGTCGAGATGCCGCCCGCGATCCCGCCCGCGTGGTTGGCTTCGAACTCCACCCCGCCGCCAGCGCCGGGGCGCATCGGATCGGCATTGCTCTCGCCGGTGCCCAGCGCGGCGGCGAATCCGTCGCCGATTTCGACGCCCTTCACCGCGTTGATGCTCATCATCGCCGCGGCCAGTTCGCTGTCGAGCTTGGCATAGATCGGCGCGCCCCACCCGGCGGGGACGCCTTCGGCCCAGCAGGTGACTGTCGCGCCGAGTGAGGAGCCAGCCAGCCGCGCCTCGTCCACCAAGGCTTCCCAGCGGGGCACGGTCTGCGGATCGGGGCAGAAGAACGGATTGTTGCGGATTTCCTCGCGGTCGAAGCGCGAATAGAGCACCGGCACCGCGCCGATCGCCTCGACCCAGCCGGTGATCGTGACTTCCGGGATCACCAGTCGCGCCACCGCGCCCGCCGCCACCCGCGCCGCGGTCTCGCGCGCTGAGGAGCGCCCGCCGCCGCGATAATCGCGCAGGCCGTACTTGGCGTCGTATGCGTAGTCGGCATGGCCGGGGCGATAGGCCTGCGCGACTTCGGAATAGTCCTTGCTGCGCTGGTCGGTATTCTCGATCATCAGGCTGATCGGGGTGCCGGTTGTCCTGCCTTCGAAAGTGCCGGAGAGAATCCGCACCTCGTCCGCCTCGCGCCGCTGAGTGGTGTATTTCGACTGGCCGGGCTTGCGCGCATCAAGGAACGGCTGGATGTCTGCCTCGGAGAGCGCGATCCCCGGCGGGCACCCGTCCACCACCACGCCCAGCGCGGGGCCGTGGCTTTCCCCCCAGGTGGTGAAGCGAAAGACGCGTCCGAATGTGTTCCAGCTCATGAGGGCTTGTCTTGTCTTTCGTTCTTAGTTGCGGGAGCATAAAAGCCTGCCCTCCAAGCTATGAACGTGGCTGCCAAGCTCAAAAGGCTCACAGCCATCGTCCATCCACGAGGGAGTTGGTCAAACGCTACAAGGAGAAGCAAAGTAACCCCCGCCCCCAAGCAGGCACCGGCGGCGAGTGCGGGCAATCTTTCTATTCTGCTCACTCAACTACCTCCATGCAGTTCACTCGCCGCATAGGCTTAGTTGCGGGCAAGTGTCTAGCAAGGCTGGACTGTTCCTGCTTTGTGCGCGCGCTGGGTGCGGGCGGTCCTGTCCATGTTTCGCGTGCGCAATGGCCGTTCACGCAACGGGAAGGGCAAGGCGTGCAGGATCATTTACGTTTCCTACAGTGCCTGCCGCCTGCCATGACCACGACTGGTCAAATCGACGCGTGTGATCGCTTCATCCAGCAATCGGTACCGCCACTTGTCGTCCTGCGTTTTGGTGTAATCTTTGTGTAAACTTCCACAGGGGATGATGGTCCGCAGCCCCTTCCCAAACCAGGCCGCAGAGGGCAGGGAACAAAGCATGATTGCAAAACTCACCGGCAGGCTGGACGAAACGGGCGCGGACTGGGCGGTGATCGATGTCGGCGGAGTGGGCTATCTGGTCCACTGCTCGGCCCGCACGCTGCACGCACTGGGCGCGGCGGGGGAGGCGTGCACGCTCTACACCGACCTGCAGGTGAGCGAGAACGACATGCGCCTGCTCGGCTTTGCGGAAAGCGGAGAACGCGACTGGTTCCGCCTGCTGACCGGGGTGCAGGGTGTGGGCAGCAAGGTGGCGCTGGCGATCCTCTCCGCGCTCACCACCGGCGAACTGCGCGACGCCTGCGGGCGCGGCGATGCGGCGAGCGTGGCGAGAGCGCAGGGCGTAGGGCCGAAGCTGGCAGGGCGGATCGTCAACGAGTTGAAGGACAAGGCGGGGGCGATGCCGGGTTCGGGCGCGGCTGGCGGCGGCTTCGGCGGCGGCGCGGTGTCGCCAGCGGGCGGAGCGAGTGCCGACGCGGTGAGCGCCTTGCAGAACCTCGGCTTCAAACCCGGCGTTGCCGCGCTCGCCGTCGCCCGCGCGCAGGAGGAACTGGGCGAAGGCGCGAGCGAGGGCGAACTGATCCGTGTGGCTTTGAAGAGGGCGGCGGGGTGACTCAAGAAATTGAAAAAATACGCGCGAAAAGCGAGGAACTAAAAAGCCGTATGAGGGGCTTGCGTGCCAGCTTTTCGGAAGTTCAAGCCGATCGAGCTTCTGGGTCTCAATCAGAGGGTTTGGGAACTAGCCTCAAAGAGATTTTATTGCTCTTGGAAGAGGTAGAGAAGGAGGCAGCCGCAGTTGATTCTCAGTTGATAGAGATCGAGGACACGTTCGAAAGGGCTCGTCCGACATTAAACAAGATCGCCGATGACAACAAGAATGATGGCGAGATTTGGGAACGATGGCTCATGGCTTCCTCGCTCTCTGTCAACTCTGCTGCGGCAGTGTTTGTCCTCCAATCGGAGAAATTTGATCAAAGGTCTCAAGCCTTCGCCGCGTTATGGTTTTTGGCAGGAATCGCCGTGGCGCTGATATTCGGCGCTTTGAGGAGTGCTGCCAGTCGGAAGTATTTTCTATCCCACTTGTACTCCGAGTCAGATGCTAGCGACCTGTTTGCACTTATCTCAAATGCAGATAAGCGAAGGGCTGAAGCGGCAAAGGATGCGAAGCAATTAGGGGCGGCTGCGTTCATTTTTCGCGATCTGTCATTTCTCTGTTTTCTCGTGGGGTCGATGATCGTGGTTGAGGGCTTCCTATGACCCCCAACCCCGATCTAACCCCGGCGCGCCAGCCCGACGACCCGGACGCCGCCCTGCGCCCGAAGACGCTGCGCGAATTCGTCGGGCAGGCGGCGGCGAAGGATAATCTGGCGGTGTTTATCGAGGCCGCGCGCGGGCGCGGCGAATCGATGGATCATGTGCTGTTCTTCGGCCCGCCAGGACTCGGCAAGACCACGCTGGCGCAGATCGTCGCGCGCGAACTCGGCGTCGGATTCCGTGCCACCTCCGGCCCGGTGATCGCCAAGGCGGGCGATCTGGCCGCGCTGCTGACCAATCTTGAACCCAACGACGTGCTGTTCATCGACGAGATCCACCGGCTCAATCCGGTGGTCGAGGAAATCCTCTACCCGGCGATGGAAGATCGCGCGCTCGATATCATCATCGGCGAGGGGCCGTCGGCGCGTTCTGTTCGCATCGACCTGCCGCCGTTTACGCTGGTCGGCGCGACCACCCGGCAGGGGCTGCTGACCACACCGCTGCGCGACCGGTTCGGCATTCCGGTGCGGCTGGTGTTCTACACGCAGGACGAACTGACTGAAGTGGTGACGCGCGGGGCGCGGCTGCTGGGGATGCCGCTTGATCCGACCGGCGCGGGCGAGATTGCCCGGCGTTCGCGCGGCACGCCGCGCGTCGCCGGGCGGCTGCTGCGGCGGGTGCGCGACTTTGCCCAGGTGCGCGGCGCGGGGGCGGTGACTGCGGCGATTGCCGACGAGGCGCTGACCCGGCTGGAGATCGATTCGCTCGGGCTCGATGCGATGGACCGGCGATATCTCACCATGATCGCCACCACCTACAAGGGCGGCCCGGTGGGAGTGGAAACGCTCGCCGCCGGACTCGCCGAACCGCGCGATACGGTGGAGGAGGTGATCGAGCCCTACCTGATCCAGCTCGGTCTGCTCGCCCGCACCGCGCGCGGCCGCTGCCTCAACGAGGGCGGATGGAATCACCTCGGGCTGGCGGCTCCGCAGGCCCCTCAGGGCGGATTGTTCGACACCAACACTGATGGCGCGAAATAGCGTTTCGCGTTTACAATTGCTTCACGCCGAGGCCCGTTTCGGTTCCATAGTGGGACAACCCGCCGCAGTGGCCCGGAAAACCGCCATTTTTCTCGGCCCGGCCGCGCGAAAACATGGTTAATGCCATTGCCGGGAAAGGTTTTGCGCGTCTCTTTGGCAGGAACCGGAAAAGGCCGTCGGCACCATTGAGGGTGTTGCAGGCCCGTTCCGCCGAACAAAGAGAGATTACGCATGTCGGTACGCATGGCCATTGCGAAACTGAGCGTCGCTGCCGCTGGCGGGGCAATCATCGGCGGGGGCGCGGTCCACACCGCCGAGCCGCAGACCTCGGTCGTCCGCTACAAGTCGGACGATCAGGAAGCGGGTAGCGGCGAGCTGATCGACGTGAAGACCGACGGGCCGATTGCTCATCGAGAAATCCCTGCGCGGCCGCGCGAGCAGCGCCGCCTGCGCCGCACGATCGAACGCGAATGCTGCGAGGAAGCGGAAGATTACGAGCTGGCAGGCGTGCCACTTGCACTGCCGCCGCTGCCCAGCGCTCCGGTGCGCGGCGGCGGTGGTGGCCAGTCGGTGATCGTCGGCGGTTCGGGTGGCTTCGGCGGCGGCTTCGGGGGCGGCTTTTTCGGCGGATTCGGCGGCGGCGGTGGTGGCGGTAGCGCCAGCGCGGTCGTCGATCTGAGCACGACCACCACCACATCGACTTCGGGGAGCAGCGGCACCACCGGGATCATCATCGATATCGACAACAGCTCGACCGGTTCCTCGACCTCGAGCTCGACCTCAGGCGGTTCGACCTCCACCTCCGGCGGATCGACCAGCACCTCGACTTCGGGCGGCTCGACATCGACTTCGGGCGATGTCAGCAGCTCGTCGGGCACGATCACCAGCACCAGTTCGACTTCGACCGGCGGGCTGACCAGCACCACCACGACTTCTTCGGGCACGGTCACTTCGACCAGCTCGACGTCAGGCGACGTTTCCAGCTCAACTTCGGGCGATGTATCGAGTTCGACGTCGACTTCGGGAGACGTCTCCAGTTCGACCAGCACTTCGACCTCGGGCGATGTGACCAGCTCAACGAGCACCTCGACGTCGACTTCGGGTGATATCACCAGTTCGACCAGCACCTCGACATCCAGCTCGACCAGTACGTCCACCTCGACGTCGGGTGATGTATCCACTTCGGGCACCAGCGGAACGTCGGGAACGTCCGGAACCAGTGGCACAACGGGTACGCCCGTCCCGGCTCCGGGAATGCTGCTGCTGTTCGGCGCGGGCGCGGGCGCAGTGTTCCTGCGCCGCCGTCGCGGCAAGATCCAGAACGGCCAGGATACCGGAAAAGTCTAACAGCGGCTCCGGTTACCACGGGAAAGGGCGGTCCGAGCGGGCCGTCCTTTCTCCTTCTGGCAAGCCAAATCGCCGGGCGGCTATCCGCGCATCAAGCCGCCAGCTTCCGCAGCACGTAATGCAGGATTCCGCCGTTGCGGTAATACTCCATCTCGTTGGCGGTATCGATCCGGCACTGCGCGGTGAAGGTGAAGGTGCTGCCGTCGGCACGGGTCACCTCCACTTCCACATCCTGCTGCGGTACCAAGGCATCCAGTCCCCTGACGGAGAAGCTGCAATCGCCCGTCAGACCCAGCGTCTGGCGTGTATCGCCATCGCGGAACTGTAGCGGCAGCACGCCCATGCCGATCAGGTTCGAACGGTGGATGCGCTCGAAGCTTTCCACGATCACAGCGCGCACGCCGAGCAGCACGGTGCCCTTGGCTGCCCAGTCGCGGCTCGAGCCGGTGCCGTATTCCTTGCCGCCGATAACCACCAGCGGGGTGCCGTCGGCCTTGTGCTTCATCGCCGCGTCGTAGATCGGCATCGCCTCGCCATGATAGGACGTGATGCCGCCTTCGATCCCCGGCACCATTTCGTTCTTGATGCGGATGTTGGCGAAAGTGCCGCGCATCATCACTTCATGGTTGCCGCGCCGCGAGCCATAGGAATTGAACTCGCGCTTGGGCACCTGATGGTCGAGCAGGTAGGCACCGGCAGGCGAATCCTCCTTGATCGAACCGGCGGGGCTGATGTGATCGGTGGTTACACTGTCACCCAGCACCGCGAGCGGCTTCGCGTCCACAATGTCCTCAACCGGCGCAGGCTCCATGCCCATGCCCTCGAAGTAGGGCGGGTTGGCGACATAGGTGCTGGCAGGGTTCCAGTTGTAGGTGTCACTCGCTTCCACGCTGATCGCCTGCCAGTGTTCGTCGCCCTTGTAGACGTCGGCATAGCGGTTGACGAACATCGAGCGGTCGATGTTGGCGGCGCGGTGTTCGGCGATTTCGAGGTTGCTCGGCCAGATATCGGCCAACATCACGTCCTTGCCCTGCTGGTCCTGCCCGATCGGGGTGGTGGTGATGTCCTGCGTCACCGTGCCCTTCAGCGCATAGGCCACCACCAGCGGCGGGCTGGCGAGGAAATTGGCGCGCACGTCGGGGCTGACCCGGCCTTCGAAATTGCGGTTGCCCGACAGCACCGAGGCGGCGACCAGATCGTTGCCGTTGATCGCGTTGGAGATCGGCGGTGCCAGCGGGCCCGAATTGCCGATGCAGGTGGTGCAGCCGTAGCCGACCAGATCGAAGCCGAGCGCATCGAGATCGGTCTGCAGGCCGGACTTGACGAGGTAGTCGGTCACCACCTGCGATCCGGGGGCGAGGCTGGTCTTGACCCACGGCTTGGGCTTCAGCCCGCGCGCGTTGGCCTTCTTCGCCACCAGCCCGGCGGCGATCAGCACGTCGGGGTTGGAGGTGTTGGTGCAGCTGGTGATGGCGGCGATCACCACGTCGCCGTCGCCGACATCGTGATTGGCGCCTTCTACCGGCACGCGCTTGGCGGCGGACTTGCCGTAGACCGACTTCAGTTCCGAATTGAACAGTTCGTCCACCTCGGGCAGCGCCACCTTGTCCTGCGGCCGCTTGGGCCCGGCGAGGCTGGGGACGACGCTCGCCATGTCGAGCTGCAGCGTGCTGGTGAACACCGGCTCGTTCTCCGGCGTGAACCACAGGCCCTGCTCGCGCGAATAGGCTTCCACCAGCGCGATCGTATCCTCGTCCCGCCCAGTCAGGCGCAGATAGTCGAGCGTCTTGTCGTCGATGCCGAAGAAGCCGCAGGTGGCGCCGTATTCGGGCGCCATGTTGGCGATGGTGGCGCGGTCCGCCAGGCTGAGGTTGGACACGCCGGGGCCGTAGAATTCCACGAACCGGCCGACCACGCCGTGCGCGCGGAGCATCTGCACAGCTGTCAGCACCAGATCGGTGGCGGTCACACCTTCGCCGAGCGCACCGTCGAGCCGGAAGCCGACCACTTCGGGGATCAGCATCGAGACCGGCTGGCCGAGCATCGCCGCCTCCGCCTCGATCCCGCCGACGCCCCAGCCGAGCACGCCGAGGCCGTTGATCATCGTGGTGTGACTGTCGGTGCCGACGCAGGTGTCGGGATAGGCTACCAGTTCGCCGTTCTGGTCTTCCGACGACCACACGCCGCGGCCGATATATTCGAGGTTCACCTGATGGCAGATGCCGGTGCCCGGCGGCACGGCGGTGAAATTGCGCAGGCTCTTGGCGCCCCACTTGAGGAAGTCGTAGCGCTCCGCATTGCGCTCGTACTCCAGCGCCATGTTGTTCTCGAACGCCTTGGGGTGGCCGAATTCGTCGACCATCACCGAATGGTCGATCACCAGGTTGACCGGCACCAGCGGGTTGATCTTGGCGGTATCGCCGCCCAGCTTGCCGATGGCATCGCGCATCGCCGCCAGATCGACCACGCAGGGCACGCCGGTGAAATCCTGCAACAGCACACGCGCGGGACGGTACTGGATTTCCTCGCCGGTGGTGGGGTTCTGCTGCCAGTCGACGATCGCGCGGACGTGCTCCTCGCCCACGGTGAAGCCATTGTCTTCGAACCGCAGCATGTTTTCGAGCAGCACCTTCAGTGAATGCGGCAGGCGGCTGACGTCGCCGAACTTCTCGGCAGCGGCTTCGAGCGAATAATAGGCGTAACTTGTGCCGTTTACATCGAGCGTCTTGCGGGTTCCGAGCGAATTGGCGCCGACCTGAGTCATGGACAGGATTTCCTCCAAAAGAGTTGCGTAAGCGGCCCATCGGGTGCGAGGGAGAGGCCGGATTTGGGGGCGAACTGCGCGTTTGGCTGCGGCTCGTCAAGGGGCGGGACCGATATTGGCGGTCGAGGTAACTTTGTTGTTCGTTGGCGCAACGGAAGGATAGGTAATGGCACTCGGGAAACCGGCGCGGGTCAGGCCGCCGCTCAACGTACTGGCGATGCTCACTGCGCTGGTGTTGGCGGCATTCCTCGGCGCGGCAGCGGGGCTGGTGTGGCAAAGCGCCGACTGGTTCAGCGAGGAGCCGGAAGAAGAGGTGCTGACCGGCGAGGCTGGTGCCGATTAGTTGAGCGATGCGGGTTCTATGCGCCGCTTGGGCGTGGCGATCCAGCAGGCGGCTACGATCACTGCGACGCCCACCAGCGTGGTCAGCGTGACTTCTTCGGCAAACAGCATCCAGCCGAACAGCGCCGCCCAGAGAAAGCCGGTATATTCCACTGGCACCAGCACCTGCGCCTCGGCGCGGGCATAGGCCCAGGCAATCATCATCGAGGCGGCCACCGTGAGCAGCGCCGACACGCCGATAAGTTCCAGCGCTTCCCTGCCGGGCATCGCGAAGAAGAACGGCGCAGCAACCAATTGCGCCAGACCGCCGACGCCCGAGTGAAAGGTCGCCACTTCCAGCGGCCCCGCCACCTGCGATTGCTTGCGGATCAGCACGAAATTGTAGGCATAGAGCAGCGCCGAGAGGAGCAGCGAGGCGAGTCCCCACGCCGTTCCCTCGTCGAAATCGCTACGCCCCAACCGTCCGCTGACTATCACCAGCGTCCCGGCAAAGCCCAGCAGTGAAGCCCAGATGGCGGTAGGGGCGATTTTCTCCCCGAGCAGCAGGTGCGCCAGATAGAGCGCCAGCAGCGGCGCGACGAAGCTGATGGCGATGGCTTCGGCCAGTGGCAGCTTGGTCAGCGCATAGAAGAAGCACAGCGCCATCACCGCCGAGACCACGCCGCGTTCCAGATGCAGTTTGAGCACCGGCAATTGCGGCCAGGCATAGCCGCTGGCCAGCCATACTGGCGCCACGAGTCCTGCCGCGATCAGCGAACGCAGCAGCGAAGCGGTATAAACACCCGCTTCCAGCGAAGCGCCTTTCATCAGCGCGTCCATCAGCGAAAGTAGCGCCACCCCCGCAATTGCGGCGAGAAACGGCAGGAGCAGGCGCTGCGGATTATCCATCGCGCGCCCTGTAGGGAGGCTTGGCGGGCGCGTCACGCAGCTTTACAATGGGCACAGCTTACGGTTCAGGCGCGCGAAAGCGGCTGCGCTTGATAGAGTGAATTGAAGTCGGCACAGTCCGCCGATGATTATGGTTAACAGGAACCCGATTCTGATGCGTTTCGTCGGCCTTTTCGGCGCACTTGCCACGACTGCGATACTGACCGCCACCGGGGCCGCGCAGACGGTACAGGCGCAGGATGTTCTCGCGCAGGAGGATGCCGCCCCGGTCACCCAGAATCCGCGCACTTTTGCGCAGGAATTCGCCCAGCCAGATCCGCGCCAGCCGGCGGTCCAGCAGTGGTCGGTCGAGGCGGCGAGTGCGCTGGCCGATTTTGTCGAGCGGATCGGCACCGAAGGCCTCGATCCCGACGATTACCGCCCGGACCTGCTGCGCGAAGAAATCGCCCGCGGACCGGGCGATGCGCTCAATAACCGCGCCAGCGGCGTGTTCACCTGGCTGGTCGAGGACCTTCGTGACGGGCGCACGCCGATGGCGGCGCGTCGCCAATGGTTTGTGGTCGATCCCGACGCGGACCTGATGCCTGCCCGCGACCTGATGGCCGAGGCGCTGGCAAGCGGCGATGTCGCCCGCGTGCTTGCTTCGCTCAATCCCACCCATCCCGACTATGCCGCGCTGCGCGAAGCGCTGGCGGATACCCCGCAGGCCAACACTTCGCGCCGCCGCCTGATCCGCGCAAACATGGATCGCTGGCGCTGGCTGGCGCGCGATCTGGGCGGGCAATACCTCATCACCAACGTGCCTGAATATCAGCTGCGGCTGACGGTGAACAACCAGATCATCCGGACCTATCGCACGATCGTCGGTGCGCCGGGCCGCACCGCCACCCCGCAGCTCGCGGAAACCGTTGAAGGGGTGATTTTCAACCCGACCTGGACAGTGCCGCAGAGCATCGTGCGCGGCGAGGGGCTCGGCAACCGGGTGCTCAACAATCCGACATGGGCGCGCGCAAACGGCTACACCGCCACCCGCGGCGCGAACGGCTGGATCAGCGTGGTGCAGCAGCCGGGACCGAACAATTCGCTCGGCATGATGAAGCTCGACATGCCCAACGAACACGCGATTTTCCTCCACGATACCCCCGCGCGCAACCTGTTCGCCAGCGAGAACCGCGCGCGAAGCCACGGCTGCATTCGCGTCGAGCGGGCGCTGGAACTGGCGATGACGGTGGCGATCCTCGGCGGCGGGGCTACGCGGGACGAAGCGGTGGAGATCAGCACCAGCGGTGAATACACGCGGGTGCCGGTCGAACGGACGATGCCGGTCTACATCACCTATTTTACCATGGGCGTGGATATCGATGGCGCCCTGCGCGGCTTCGACGACATTTACGACCGCGATGCCCCGGTGCTGGCCGCGCTCGAAGCTCCCCGCGTGGGTAACCGCGCGCGTGAAAGCGATGAGGAAGTTATCGAGATTGTCGATGACGCGCGGACGGTTGTTGGCTGACGCCTGATTATTCGGAGACGGTTTCAGCCAGCGCCGGATTGGCCTCGGCATAGAGTTGCGCCAGTTCCTCCGCGCCACGGGCCTCTTCGGTAGCGAAGCGGGCGCGATTTTCCGCGGCGAAGGCTTCGAAATCGACCGGCTGCTGGCTGGGGATTGCCACTTCCGCGCCGTCTTCGCCGATCCCCAACCTCTCGGCATAGAGCAACCGCCCGCCCATCAGCCGGGTCAGCGCCTGCGGGAAAGCCTCCGGCCCGAAGGCGAAACAACCGTTCGAACGCCCCAGCCGCCCCCAGCGCGCCACGTGATCGGGCGTAGCATAGCTCGCTGCGTGCATCACGATCGCGCGAGGAAAGGCCTCTGAATTGTCGGGATCAAGTCCGCCCAATCGCACTGAAGTTCCATAACGGCCCGTATACCATTCCCAGCTGATATAGGCGCCCTTGCTGGTCGCCCAGCTGTCATGCAGGTTGGAGAAGCCATTCAGCCAGCCGTCGTGCTCAGGGTCGGACCCGCTGCCATGCGCCACCAGCACCGAATCCACCCGGCCCGCCAGCAGATCGACGAAATGGAAGCGCGGCAGGCTGGAATGCAGGCCGAAATCGGCGATTCCTACCACATCGCGGTGCCACAGGGCATGGGTGTTGCGCGCCACTTCGCGCGCCGCCACCTCGAGCAGGCGACGGCTGCGCGGATCGGGGGCGGCCTGCGCGAAGACACGCGCAGGCGTCGCAAGTGCGGCCCCGGCGGCCAATGACGTGGCGAGCGAACTGGCGAGAAGCTGGCGGCGGTTCATTGCTGGCAATATTGCACCCATTGCCTGAACATTGTCCATACGCTGAGGGAAAATCAGCCCTTCAGCAGCTCGATCGCCGCAAGGCTGGCCGCCACATAGGCACCATTGTCATGCCGGTGGGTGCCGACGAAATGGACGAAGGCCGCGTCTGGCTCCCAGTCCTCGTTCCAGTAGTTCAGGTAGCGCGCATAGGGCAGCAGCACCGGGCTGGGTTCGTTGGCCACGTGGAAATTGCTGGCGATCTGTTCGGTGCCCCAAGTCGCCATCTGCTCTTCGCCGACCAGCCCCGCCATCTGATTGAGGAAAGCCGCAGCAAGGCTGCGCCCCGGACCCCCGGCGGCAAACCCGGCGAAGCCTGCGCAACCGCGCACATAGCGCCAGCCGGGCTTGTCGATCAGGCCCATGCGGCTCTCGATCTGAGTCTGGATATGCCCGTCCTGCGGGCCGTCGGGATAGGCTGCGGCTGAAAACGCTCGCAGGTCCAGCGGCAGCCCTTCGGCATCGCCCCCGCCGAGCAGGGTGAAGCTGCGGTTGGTCGCCAGCGCCTGCGCCAGTTCGGGCACCGGGCCGAGCGTCACCGTGTCGCTGTCGAGCTGGATCCAGTATTCGCCGCCGCGATGGTCGAGGATCGTCAGGAACCGCTCCCAGCAGCCGCCCTGCGGGAACGGGCCGCGCTCGACCTGCGCCAGCGAAAAGAACTGCGGATCGCCGCAATGGTGGGCAAGGATCGCGCGGTCCTGCGCGGTCAGCGTGCCGTCATCAAGGATCGCCACGCGCCCGCGCTGGAGGTGGTGCCAAAGGCTCTTCACCGCCACGAGATAGGGCAGCAGTACGGCCGTGCCGATCATCGAGAACAGTACCACGCCATCCGCCTTCGGCACGATCGGCGGGGTGGTCAGCACGCCCGCAATCGCCTCGGCATGGCGGTTGGCGTCCAGCTTGCTGCGCCAGCGGCGCGGGAGGAGGCTGCTCATGTTCATGGCATTGCGCCCTAGTTTTCCAGCACCATGCGATCGCCTTCGATCTGCACCTGCCGCACCGAGGAAAGGAAGGACTGGCCGAGCAGCGAAATGCCCAGACCCTCCGGGATGATCATCGCCTCGACATCGCGCGCTTCGAAATTGCCGACCGAGACATACGCTAGCCGGGTATGCACGCCATAGACCGGGCCGCTGGCTCCCTGCGCCACCGGTGCAACGGCGGAGGGATCCCATGTCAGCCCCATCGCGGCGGCATCGTCCCCGGTCAGCGCGACCACGCTGGCCCCGGTATCGACCAGCATCCGCGTCGGCACGCCATCGACGGTAACGTCGGCGTAGAAATGCCCGTCCCGCTCGCGGTCCAGCGTGACTTCCTCGGCCCAGGTATCGGGCGCTTCTGCGCCGCTGAGCACCGCCAGGCTATCGCTTGCTTCGCCTTGACTGCGGTCGGTTGCAGTCGCGGGCGATCCCTCACTCGCCGTGATCGTCGGCATGGCCAGCCCGACGAGGCCGCCGGTCACCAGCACGGCGGCAAGGGGAATGCGCAGATCCATGCGCGGGAGCGTAGCTGCTGGCGCCTTAAGCCTCGGTAAAGAGAGCGGCGGCCTTTTGTAGCGCGGCAAGCTTCGCATCGGGGAAGGCCATCGCCAGCATCGAGCAGGCGTGGCGCGCGGCGACTTCGCGCGGGTCCGCCCCATATCCGCCGCCCAGCGCGCTGGCGAGCGGCAGACCGCGCTGGCGGGCTTGAGCCAGGAGATAACGATCGCGCGCGACCAATCCGGCATCGGTGAGCGCCAGCCGCCCCAGCCGGTCGTCGCCGTGCGGGTCCACCCCTGCCTGATAGAGCACGATGTCGGGCGCGAAGTCGTCGAGCACGCGCGGTAGGTGCGCGGCGAGTGCATCGAGATAGGCGGCATCCCCCGTCCCGTCGGGCAGCGCGACGTCGAGCGAGGAGCGGGCCTTGCGCGCCGGGAAATTCTTCTCCGCGTGCAGCGACAGGGTAAAAACGTCTTCACGCCCTCCCATCAGGCTGGCGGTGCCATCACCCTGGTGCACGTCGCAATCGACGATCAGCACGCGGCGCGCATCGCCTTCGGCCAGCAGGCGATTGGCGGTGACGGCGAGATCGTTGAACACGCAATAGCCTGCGCCGGTGTCGTTCAGCGCATGGTGGCTGCCCGCCGCGCTGTTGGCGGCATAGCCGTGCTGCATGGCCAGCTTGGCCGCCAGCCAGGTGCCGCCGTTGGTGTGCTGGACGCGGGCAGAGATCGCCGGAGTGACCGGAAAGCCGATCCGCCGCTCCTTGTCGGGCGGCACGCTGGCGGTCAGCACTTGCTCGACGTAATCAGGACAATGCACCGCCTCCAGCCACAGGCGCGGCATTGGGGAAGGGGCGTGTTCGGTGATCGCGAAGCCGCTCTGGCGCAGCGCCTCCATCACCAGATAGTACTTGTCGAACCGGAAGGTGCCGCGTTCCGGAGGCGGGGCCATGTAGTCGGCGTGGTGGACGACGTGGAGCACGGCGGTGATTGATAGCTATTGCGCGATCTCGATGCCTTCCACCGGCTCGATCACGTTCGCGGGGCGGTGCGCCAGTTCCACCAGTTCGGCGTAGATCGCGTCCTCGCTGCGGCTGGCGGCGTTGCGCCAGGTGGTGGCGCTGTCGGCGTTGACCAGCGTACCTTCGGGAGTGACCACCAGCAGGTTCGGGGTGCCGGGCAGTTCCTCCAGCCCGAACCGGCGAGCAATGTGGAAATTGTGCCCGTCCCCGGTCTGCGGCAGGCCCACGTTGACGAAGACCAGCTCGTAGTGCTCGGCAATCAGGCTCTGGAACCGCTCGGTTCCCAGCCATCCCGCGAGCGCGCGACTGTCGTGGCACCAGTTGGCGCCCATCACCAGCAGCAGGCGGGTATCGTCCCGCGCGGCCTTGGTGAGCGCGGCATCGACTTCGCCCATCGGATCAGCGGTGACGGCGAAAGAACTCGCTTCGGGATAGCTGGGACTATGCGCCGCTTCGGGCGCGGTGGTGGCACAGCCGGCGAGGGCGAGCGCGAAGCCCGCCAGCAACAGGGTTCGCACTATTCCGCCGCCACTGCTGGCTCTTGGGCGTGCGGATCGAAAGCCGTCGATGTGCCTGCCTCGATCTCGGCCGCCTTGGCTTCCACCAGCGCCACGATGTGATCGAGCATGGCCTCGCTTTCGACATGATGATCGGTGACGCCCGACAGATAGACCATATGCTTGCCCGCGCCGCCGCCGGTGATGCCGATGTCGGTCTCGCGCGCTTCACCCGGCCCGTTGACCACGCATCCCAATACCGAAAGGCTCATCGGCGTCTTGATATGCTCCAGCCGCGCTTCGAGCGCTTCGACGGTGCGGATCACGTCGAACCCCTGCCGCGAGCAGGACGGGCAGGACACTACCCGCACTCCGCGCGTGCGCAGGCCCAGCGACTTGAGGATTTCGAAGCCGACCTTCACTTCGCGCTCCGGCTCTGCCGAAAGGCTGACGCGGATCGTGTCGCCGATCCCTGCCCACAGCAGGTTGCCGATGCCGATGGCGCTTTTCACCGTGCCGCCGATCAGCCCGCCCGCTTCGGTGATGCCGAGGTGCAGCGGGCAATCGACCGTTTCGGCCAGTTGCATATAGGCGGCTACGGCGAGGAACACGTCGGAGGCTTTCACCGCCACCTTGAACTCGTGGAAGTCGTGGTCCTGCAACAGCTTGATATGATCGAGCGCAGACTCGACCAGTGCGTCGGGGCAGGGCTCGCCGTATTTTTCCAGCAGGTCGCGTTCGAGGCTCCCCGCGTTCACGCCGATGCGGATGGCGCAGCCGTTGGCCTTGGCCGCGCGGACCACTTCGGCGACCCGTTCGGACGAGCCGATATTGCCCGGATTGATTCGCAGGCAGGCCGCGCCCTTGTCCGCAGCTTCGAGCGCGCGTTTGTAATGGAAATGGATGTCGGCAACGATCGGCACCTTGGCGGCGCGGGTGATCTGGTCGAAATGCGCGGTCGATTCCTCGGTCGGGCAGGACACGCGGATGATATCCGCCCCGGCTTCCTCGCAGCGCCGGATCTGGTCAATGGTGGCGCCAACGTCCTCGGTCGGGGTGTTGGTCATGGTCTGCACCGTGATCGGCGCGTCGCCACCCACGGGGACATTTCCCAGCATGATCTGGCGGGATTGGCGGCGCTCGATCATGCGCCAGGGGCGAATTCGGGAAATGGCGTCTGCTGACATGATGCACGATATAGGCCAGCGCGTGTGAAGGAGCAATGACAGGCGAAGCGTGAAGCGCTAGGCCAGCCAAACTGGATCGATTGGCAGGGAACACAGGCACCATGGAAGGTCACGGGGGCGGGGAAATGCTGCGCGACGCGTTGCTGATGCTCGGCTTTGCGCTTATCGCGGTGCTCGCCTTCCGCCGCGCTGGCCTTGGGGCGACGCTGGGCTATCTGGTGGCTGGCGCGCTGCTCGGGCCGCAAGTGCTGGGGCTGGTGGGCAATGCCGAGGAAATGGCGACCTTTGCCGAACTCGGCATCGTGATGCTGCTGTTCGTGGTCGGGCTCGAACTGAGTCCTACACGGTTGTGGCGAATGAAGGGGCTGATCTTCGGGCTGGGGCTGGCGCAGGTGGTCGCCTGCGGGCTGGCGGTGACCGCCACTATTCTGGCGCTGACGGGCTACACGACCGCCGCCGCGCTCGCCATCGGCCTGCCGCTGGGCCTGTCCTCCACCGCGCAGGTGCTGCCGATGCTGCAATCGGCGGGGCGGCTTCGCACGCCGTTTGGGGAGAAAGCGTTCGGCATCCTGCTGTTCCAGGACCTCTCGATCATCCCGCTGCTCACCATCATCGCTGCGATGAGCCGCAATCCGGCAGCGGAGGAAGGCCCGGCGGGCTGGTTGCTCGGCCTGATTACGCTGGGCGCGATCATCGGGCTGATCCTCGCGGGGCGGCTGCTGATCCGCCCGCTGTTCCGGCTGATCGGCGGACTGGGGGAGCGCGAGCTGTTCGTGGTCGCTGCGCTGTTCACCGTCTTGGCGAGTGCGGCCGTGATGCAGGCGCTCGGCCTCTCGCCCGCGCTGGGGGCTTTCATCGCCGGGGTCATGCTGGCCGATACGCCCTACCGGCACGAGCTGGAAGCGGATATCGAGCCGTTCCGCTCGATCCTGCTGGGCCTGTTCTTCGTGGCCGTGGGGATGATGCTCGATCTGGGCGCCGTGGCCGAGCGGCCCGGCTTTGTGATCGGCTTTGCCGCGTTGTTGATCGTGGTCAAGACCGCGATCATTACGGGGCTGGGGCTGCTGATGAAAATGCGCTGGCGTGCCGCGCTGGCGCTGGGCTTGTTGCTCAGCCAGGGCGGCGAATTCGCCTTTGTGCTCTACACCACGGCGCAGAGCGCGTTGCTGATCGAGCAGGAATCGGCGAGTATTTTCGGCGCCATCGTTACCCTGTCGATGGCCGCCACCCCGTTCCTGATGCTGATAACGCGGCGGATCCGGCAAGAGCCTGTGGACGAAAGTGCCACGCGCGCCGAACCCGTGGCCGAGGGCGCCAGCGCGGTTGTGATCGGCTACGGCAGGTTCGGCCAAGGGGTTGCCAACATCCTGCTTGCGGGAGGAATCTCGCTGACCGTTATCGACCGCAAGGCGGAGCAGATCGACCTCGCCGAAGCCTTCGGCAGCAAGGTTTACTATGGCGATGGCATGCGGCTGGACCTGCTACGGCAGGCAGGTGCCGGTGATGCGCAACTGATCATGTTCTGCGCCGATGTGGTGCCGGATGCTGACCTGATCGCTTCGGTGCACGAGGCATTTCCGCGGGCATTCATTTATGTCCGCGGCTTTGATCGGCGATCGATCATTTCGCTGGCGCAAAGCCCGGCAGAATATGTCGTGCGCGAAGTGAATGAGTCCGCGATCCGCATGGCCCTGATGGCGCTGGCGAAACTTGGCCTCAGTCAGGAAGACATCGACCGGGCCGAAGCAACCTATCGCAAGAACGATCACGAAAGGATGCGGCTCCAGATCGATGGCGGGGATATCTACGCCGCGCAGGAAATGACCCGCGAACAGCAGCGGGCACTTCGCGGGGAGAGCTAGGCGCGGCTCGCGCTTTCAAGCAGGAACTGCTGCGACGCCACCACCGGCAGCGGGCGCGAGTAGAGATAGCCCTGGCCGCAATCGACGCCGAGCTTCTTCATCACCCGCGCTTCGTGCTCGGTCTCGATCCCTTCGGCCACCAGCGTGCAGCCGATCTCGCGCGCCAGTTGCACCAGCGCCGCCGTCATCGCCTTGCGCGCCGGGTCGGCTTCGATCCCGCGGGTCAGCACCATGTCCATCTTGAGGATGTCGGGTTGCAGGTCGACAATGTGGCGCAGGCCGGAATAGCCGGTGCCGACATCGTCGATGGCAATCCGGGCGTAGGCCTTCAATGCAGTAATCTCGCGCGCCAGCTCTTCGAAATCGTCCACTTGGCAATGCTCGGTGATCTCGACCACCAGGTTCCTCAACTCGACGGTTTCGAGCAATTCGCGCAGCACGCCCGAGGCCACTGTCTGCGGCGAGACGTTGATGGTGGCGTAGATGCCATCCGGAATATGCCCCAGCGAATCGAGCGCACAGCGCACCGCGGTCATTTCCAGTTCCTTGCCAAGGCCGACCAGCTCGGCATCGTCGAACCAGGCATCGGGACCTCGTTTGGTGAGATCGGGGAAGCGTGACAGGCATTCGACGCCGACCGCCTTGCCGGTGGCGAGCGAAATGATCGGCTGCTGGAAAGTGGAAACGCCGTGCCCGTCGAGCATCGATTCGACCCGCTTGCGCGCTTCCATGTTGCGCATCTCGCCTTCGAGCGAGCTTTCGATCCGTTCGGCAGCCAGCCCGGCGAAGCTCTTCAGGATCAGCAGATCGCGTTCGTTCATCGTCCGGTCCGGCTTACGGCCGAGCGCGCAGAAACTGCCCCAGACGGTGCCGTCAGACAGCCGCAACGGGGTATTGATATGGCAGCCGACGGGCAGAAAATCGGTGATCGCCAGCGTCTTCGTCAGCGGGAAATCGGCCGGGTCCTGAATCAGTTCGGGCAGGCGGCCATTGAGGATGTGCCAGCAATAGCCCGCTTCGCGCGCATCGCGGAAGCCGGGGCCCATCGGCAGGTCGAGATCGGTGCTCACATGGGTTAGTTCGCGCTGCTCGCCCTCGACATAGCGGGCGACAAAAGCGATCTCGACCCCCAGATGCCCGCGCACTGCGGTGAGGATGCGTTCAATCCCGGCGTCGCGCACCAGTTCGTCGGAGAGCGGGCGGGCGGGTGCCTCGAAGTCGGGCAGTTGCAATGCGGCTTGGGCCATGCGCGCCTTGTGCCGCAAATAGCCTAAAACGAGCTTAACCGCGTTTTGGCGCGCCTAAAGACGCAACTCGTAGAGCAATTCCTCGTCGCGCTGCTCGCCGACCCAGAAGTCGATATCGGCGATCTTGGCGAAACCGTACCGCTGGTAGAACCGCTGCGCGCCGAAGTTTTCGGCCCAGACCGACAGTTGCACGGCATCGCAGCCGCGCGCCCGCGCCTCTGCCAGCGCCCAGTCCATCAATGCGGCGCCGATGCCCTGGCCGACGCGCGCGGGATCGGTATAGAGCTGACCCAAGGCGATGGGCCGGGCGGCGTCCGAATGTTCGGCATACCAGCTTGGCTGGCGCAGCTTGATGAAGCCGGTGAGTGCGCCGCTTGCCGGATCGCACGCCAGCCGGTGGGTGATCGTCGGGTCGGCAATCTCGCTCGCGACTACTTCCACTGCATATACCTCGGCCAGAAAGGCGCTGAGGTCATCCGGCCGATACAGATGGGCAAAGGCGGCGCAGAAGCTCTCCCTCCCCAGCCGGGCCAGCGGCTCCGCATCTTCGGGCAAGGCAGCGCGCAGCAGCATCAGGAGAACTTGTCCTTCTTGCGCTTGCCGAACCGCATCCCGCTTTCCAGGTGCCCGCGCAGTGCGGCGTAGAAGGCTTCGAGGAATTCGCGCTCGTCCCCCCGGCCCAGCGTCCAGCCGATCTTGTTGGTGATCGCTTCGGCGACATCGCGCATCGCTTCGGGCTGGTTCTGCCGCAGCACGTTTTCGAGCACCTGCAACTCGTGCTCCCCATAGACGGCCAGCTCGGCATCACCGAACTTGTACTGCGTGCGGCGATCAGG
This sequence comes from Erythrobacter sp., assembly GCA_019739335.1. NCBI lineage: Bacteria > Pseudomonadati > Pseudomonadota > Alphaproteobacteria > Sphingomonadales > Erythrobacteraceae > Erythrobacter > Erythrobacter sp. The sequence continues at coordinate 1,138,692 of CP073261.1, read as the reverse complement.
GGCGAGTGACATGGCGTTCTTCAGCTTGGCCGAGCGGGCCTCGACCACCCAGGTGCCCGCCACCAGATCGCCGGCGCGCAGGTTGTCCTTGTTGAAGAAGGGGAACAGCACGAATACCGCCAGCCAGATAAAGGCGGCCAGCCCCGCCACCCCCGCCTGCTCGCCGCCGCCGAGCAGGAAGAACAGCGGGATGAATACCTCGACATCGCGCACCAGATTGCGGGCGATTACCATTTCCGCCGTCAGTCGCCCACCGTCGCGCGCCGCAACGCGCAGGCCGAGCAGCCGCTTGCCGGGTGTCGCCGCGCGCGGGCCGAGTTCGAACCACATGAAATAGCCGTACCGGGCAAGGAACATCAGCATGATGATCAGCACGATTACCAGTTCGAGCGCCGGGGTCGGCTCTTCCATCGCTGCCAGATCGAGCAGGCCGATGCCGACAGCGGCAAGGATCAGGAAGAACACGATCACGCCGATGGCGATGAACATGATATCGAGCAGCAGCGCGCCCGCGCGATTGCCCCGGCTGCCCACTGTCAGCGGCAGGGCAAGGCCTTCGGGCGTGACCAGCATCCGGTCCCGCTTGCCCGCTTCGCGCCGTGCCAGATAGGTCACCGCGTTCACGTTTCGCTCTCCCGCGGAGCCTTGGCGAAGGCGAAGTAGAAGATCCACAGCGCCAGCATGGTGCCGCCGATGGCGAAGCGCGCGCCGATATCGCCCACCAACTGGCGGGCATAGCCTTCCAGCAATCCCGCAACGATGAGCATGATCGTGCAGCCCGCCATCACCTGCGCCGAGCGCACGCCGGCGCTCTGCAGCGCGGCAAGAATGGCGCGTTCACCGGGAAAGGCCATCGTCCGCCCGACGTGCAGCCCTGCCGCACCCGCGAGCAGGATCGCGCCGAGTTCGGTCGTGCCGTGGACCGAAAGCCAGGCAGCGAATTCCCAGCCCAGCCCGGCATCGGCAAACACCCACAGCATCGCCCCGAGCAGTGCCATGTTGTACACCAGCAGCAGCAGCGTCGGCACGCCGAAGGCAAAGCCCAGCGCGAAGGCCATGATGGCAACGCCGGTGTTGTTCGAGAATAGCGAGGCGGCAAACACGGTCAGCCCTTCGCCGCTGTCGGTGCTGGCAAGCGTTTCTTCCAGCACTTCGCGGGGCGCTCCGGGCACGCGCCCGCCGGCCATGCCGCCGGGAACGAGAGCAAAGAACCACTCGCGATCCTGCGCCACCAGCAGCCAGCCCACCACTGTCCCCGCCACCATCACCGCCAGCGATATGCAGATGTCGAGCCAGATCGCCCGCACCGCAGCGCTCCAACCGCCGCCGAAGAACCGCCGCAGCCAGCCGAACAGGCCCACGCGCGGGCCGTAGATCTGGAACCAGGCGCGCCGTACCAGCGCTTCGAGATAGTCGAGCGCGGCGGCATCGAGCGACGTCTCGCGCGCTACCGCGAGGCTGGACGCGGCCTTGCGGTAGAGTACCGGCAATTCGAGCAGGTCGTGATCGCTGATCCTGCCGGGTCGCCCCTTTTCCAGCGCGGTGACAATGGCATCGAGCCGCTGCCAATCGACTTCGCGCTCGAGCCGGAAGCGGTCGGAACGCAGCGATGCCGCCTCGATATCGGCGGGAGGTTCGATTTCGGCAGATTTGAAGAGGGAAAGGGCCATTGGGCTAAGCTCCCTTCTTCGTCATTGCGAGGAGCCGTAGGCGACGCGGCAATCCAGTCCCGCCGCCTGCGTGTGGAAACGACCGGTGGGACTGGATTGCTTCGCTTCGCTCGCAATGACGATGGTTCTGCATCAACCGATCGCCTCCGAACGCTTCTTTTCTAGGTAGAGATCGATCAACCGATATCCGATCGCATCGTGCGGCGCTTCGATCACGTTCACCCCCAGCCGCCGCAGCCGTTGCAGCACCAGCGCCCGTTGCCGCGCCAGCGAATCGGCGCTGACGGCGACGGCGATATCACCCATGCTTTCGGGCTCGGTGGCGGCGAGGTCTTCCAGTTCACTGTCCACCATCGTGACGAAGATCACCAGATGGTGACGCACCAGCCGCTCTACGCTTTCGACCATCAGTTCCGCAGAGGTCGGATCGGCGAAGTCGGAGAACAGCACGATCAGCGAACGGCGTTTCAGGCGGGCAGTGAGCGTGGCCAACGCAAGCGTGAAATTGGGTTCGCGCGGCACGTAATCCATTTCGGCGGCGGCGCTTTGCAGGCGGTGGAAAGCGCGGGTATCGGTGACGAACGGCGTCATCAATTGCGGGTGGTCGGCAAAGCCGAACAGGCTCACCCGGTCCCCGCCCTTGAGCGCGACATAGGCGGCAGTGAGCGCGGCGGAGACCGCGCGGTCGATACGCGGCAGGCCGTCCACCGGTTCGCACATTGACTGGCCGCAATCGAAGGCGAAGACGAGCTGGTTGTCGCGCTCGGCCTCGTTCTCGCGCGCATAAAGCTTGGTGTGGCGAGCGCTGGCCTTCCAGTCGATCCGGCGGCGGTCCATTCCCGCCTCGTACTCGCTCAGCGCTTCGAACTGGGTACCCTCGCCGCGAATCCGCCGAGCGACCAGGCCGAACTGGCTGTCGCGCAGGAAGGCCTGCAAAACCGGGGAGCGGACGGGCGAGAGATCGGGCCAGACGCGGATTTGCGCGCTCAGCGGCGTGTGGAACTGCCGCACCGCCAGCCCCAGCGGCCCCGCCCAGCGCAGCCAGAGATCGTGCAGGTCGCCCGTCCCGCGCCGTACTGGCACGGCATTGCCGCTGCCAGAGAAGTGGTTGGCCTCGCCTGTGGGCTTGAGCCGGAAGGTGGTCACGCCCCGGTCCCCCAGCCGTGGTTCGAACCCGATCGACACCTCGGGCGGCGCGGCATCGCTGTCCCGCTCGATCACGACATCGACCCGGAGCTTGGCGGGCTGGCCGACTTCGACATCGGCAGGCACGTAATAGGCGAAACTCACCTTCTTTCCCGCCAGCCAGCCGTCCAGCACCGCCACCGCCAGTAAGGCCAGCGCCGCAGCAGGGGCGACGATCCACGCACCCGGCGCGGTTGCCGCCACCACCACCGCCAGCGGGGCGAGCAGGGTCAGCAGCACCAGCGTGCGCCCGGTGGGCACAATTGGGATGGGAGGCAGCTTTGCCAGCAAGGCGCGCAAGCGGTTCACGCGGTCAGCACCATGTCATCGGGGCGCCTCGGTCTCGTCGATCATCGCGCTGACGAGGTCCTCGACCAGCTTGCCTTCGATCTCGGCGGCGGGGGATAGCAGCAGGCGGTGGCGCAGTGTGGCAGTGGCGAGTGCCTTGACGTCGTCCGGAATCACATAGCCGCGCCCGTGCAGCGCGGCGCGAGCGCGCGCGGCATTGGCGAGCAGCACGGCAGCGCGAGGGGAAGCGCCGCTGGCGATATCGGCGCTGGTCCGCGTGGCGCGCACCAGCCGCACGCAATATTCGATCACTTCCTGTGACAGCGTCACGCTTTTCACCGCCGCCTGCGCCGCACCGAGCATTTCGTGCGAGGCGACCTGCGCAATCCCGAAATCGGCGGGCTTCTGCGGCCCGCTGCGGTCGCCGAAGCGCTGCACGATGCGCGCCTCTTCCTCGGAGCTGGGGTATGGCACCAGTAGCTTGAACGCGAAGCGATCAAGCTGTGCTTCGGGCAGGGGATAGACACCCTGGTTCTCGATCGGGTTCTGCGTGGCAACCACCATGAAGGTATCGCCCAGCGTGTGCGTTTCCCCGTCGAGCGTCACCCGGCGTTCCTGCATCGCTTCGAGCAGCGCCGCCTGGGTCTTGGGCGGAGTGCGGTTAATCTCGTCCGCCAGCAGCAGTTCGCAGAAGATCGGTCCGCGCGTCAGGGTGAACTGGCTGGTCTGGAAGTTGAACAGGTTGGAACCGAGAATGTCGCCCGGCAGCAGGTCCGGCGTGAACTGGATCCGCCCGAAATCGAGGCCCGTGGCATGGGCGAAGCAGTTGGCGAGGAACGTCTTGGCGGTGCCCGGCGGGCCTTCGAGCAGCACGTGGCCCTGCGCCATCAGCGCGATCAGCAGGTGCTCGATGGTCTGGTCCATGCCGACAATCGCCTTGCTGACTTCCAGCCGGATCGTGCCCGCCAGTTGCGCGGTCTGTTCCAGGGTCATGCTCATGACTTCAGCGTCCTTTCGATGGATTTGAGGGCGCCAGCGGCGCGGATAATGTCGCGCGGGCGCGTGGCGCTGCGCAGGATTGTGGCGCGCTCGGTAAAGCCTGCGCCTTCGTAGCCGCGCCTTATAAGAGCCGCGTCGATGGCTGCGGCACGCGCTTCGGGCTGTACGTCGCGCACGCCCAGTGCATCGCCGATGCGCTTGCCCATCAGCGCCGCATAGGGATCGGCAAGCAGGTTGAACCGCTTGACCCGCGCCACCAGCGCCGCGCCATTTCGGGCCAGTTGCCGCTTCCCGCGCGCCATCGCCTCTGCCTCGGCCACCGGCGGGCCGAAGCGGCGGAAGGCGCGCCAGCCGATCACCAGCGCGGCGAGCAGCAGGCACAGGGTTGCGGCGAGGAACGGCGGAGTAAAGGCGAGAGTGAGGAGGTTCTCGCTAGTGCCAAGCCCGGCAAGCGTCAGATCGAAGATCACCGGCATTGCCTCATCGCCTTCCATCATCGTCTCGACCAGCGAAAGCGCGAGGCGGGCGCGATCTTCGTCCGCCATGCCGTAATTGTTCATCAGATCGGGCTCAAACACTACCAGCGTCGGCCAGGGTTCGTAATCGTAATCGCTGCCCGCCCAGGCGGCATTGACCTCGGCGGCGAGCACGTCGCCTTCGCTGTCGAGCACCAGCGGATACATTTCCAGATCGGGCTGATCGGCCAGCGCCTGCACCCGCGCGGGATCGGGCAAAGGCCCGCTAATGCCGAGCCCGTTCCATCCCTTGGTCGCACCGATTGCCAGCCCGCCACCCTCGGCAAATTCCAGTCCGTTGAACCAGAACGGCGAATTGACATCCGTCAGGTAGACCCAACCGTCCTCGGCCTCCGACTCTTCCTGCAACTGGGGCGGCACCGGCATGGCTACCCATTTCGGCAGTACCACCAATGTCGGTCCGTAGCCGTTGGTGCGCCGATCCTCGATGATCGTGGTCAGTTCTTCCGGATCGCCGAACAGTGGCGGGGTGAGCACGAGCAGGCCGTAATCGTCATGGCTGCCCCGGCTGCGCGACAGTTCGACCGAGTAACCGCTGTCCTCCACCAGCCGGGCGAGCGCGGCAAAGCCGTTGAGGCTGGTCGATCCGGCATGTTCACCGCCATTGCGTTCCTCGTCACCGGTCCAGCCCTGGCCGATGGCATAGAGCATCAGCAGGAACGCCAGCGCGCCTACCGCCAGCACTGCCAGCACCATGCCGGGTCGGAACGGATTGCCTGCTTTGCTCATAACGCGCGGCTCATGCTGCCAGCGCCCGGTTGCCCAGCGATTTCTGCGCCAGGGCAAATTCCGCATAGGCATCGCGCGCCGCCTGCCAGTCCTCGCGCGACAGGTGGGTAAGCGCGAACAGGCTGCGCTCCACTCGAACGGCGATCACCGCAAACGCGGAACGCGCGGCTTCGGGAAGGCGTGGTTCGGCGGACAACTCGCGCGCAGTGCTGGACGGTTCGACCAGATCGGGGCGCGCTTGGGCGATCTGCCCGACCGAGCGCTTGAGGAGCAAGTGGGTCGCCTCGTCATATTCGCCCGCAGCGGCCAGCCGATCCGCTTCCTCCAGCAAGGCGAGTGCCTCCTGCTGATCGGGCACCCAGTCATCGGGATGCGCCACCTTGCTGTGCTTGCGGGTAAGGAAATCAGGCCCGAAAATGCGCAGCAGCGCATAGCCGAGCAGCGCCACGCCGAGCGCGATCAGCACCCATTGCAGCACCGGCCAGGCTGCCACCAGCGCATTGCCCACCGGGGCGAACAGGTCGGAAAGCCATTCCATGAAGTTCTGCAACCAGTCGGGCGGGGGCGGCTGGTCGGGCTGGGCGACTTCGCCATACTGGATCGCCTCGTCGGCACGGATGTCCCGCCACGCCTGCGCGAAAGTTTCGCCCTGCGCCGGCAGCGCATTATTCCCCTTGCCCGTGGTCACAGGCATTAGGTGGCATGGCGCAAGTTACGAAGCAATGACTTGCGGGGAGAGAACAGCGCGATTTTACGCGCTCAGGCGAGATCGCGCCCCAGGCAGAGACTGAAATCGTCGCTGACATAGTCGCCAAACGGCGGGCATTCACAAAATCCGTGGCCCGCATAAAGCCGCTGCGCCGGTTCGAACACCGGATGCCGACCGGTTTCGAGGCCAATCCATCGGTATCCCCGCGCCCGCGCCTCGGCCAGCAAGTAGCCCACCATTGCTTTGCCCGCCCCCTTGCCACGCCATGCATCGGCCGCGCGCATCGATTTGATCTCGCCACGCTTGGCATCGATTTCCCGCAAGGCGCCTATGGCCGCCAGTTCGCCATCGACGCGGACGGTGAAGAAGGTGACGTGCGCATCGGCCAGCCGCGCGGCGGGCAGGGCGTGGACCTTGCAGGCGGGCGAGCAGCGGTGCATTTCCTCCAGGTGCCGGTCTAGCAGGGTGAGGACGTCCACGCTGGTCGGCGCCTCCGCCGCAATGACGAACTCCGGCTCACCCACGCTCCTATCCCCTGGGCCGCGCCAGCGGATATGTGCCGAACATCGACACGCCCTTGCAGTGGAACGCCAGTTCTTCCAGCGCCCGGTCCACCGCCGGATCGCCGGGCGCGCCGATGATATCGGCATAGAACATGGTCGCGGCAAAGCTGGCTCCCCGCTGGTAGCTTTCCAGCTTGGTCATGTTGACGCCGTTGGTCGCGAACCCGCCCATCGCCTTGAACAGCGCGGCGGGGATGTTCTTCACTTCGAACACGAAGGTCGTCATCGCCTGTTGGCCATCGAGGCTGGCGGGATCAAGGGGCTCGCGCGCGAGCACAACGAAGCGGGTGGTGTTGTCGGCGCTGTCTTCGACATTTTCCTCGACGATCTGGAGGCCGTATAGATCGGCGGCAAGCTTTGGCGCGATGGCCGCCATCCTGGGATCGCCCAGTTCCGCCACATGCGCCGCCGCACCCGCTGTATCGGCGTGGCTGAGCGGCACCATGCCCCGCTCGCGCAGGTAATGGCGGCTCTGGCTGAGTGCGTGCGGGTGGCTGAAGGCAGCCTTGAAAGGACCCGCCGTATCCAGCGCCATCAGTGCATGATGGATGGCGAGGAAATGTTCGCCCACAATGTAGAGCCCGCTCTCGGGCAGCAGGAAGTGGATATCGGCCACGCGGCCCGCCTGCGAATTCTCGATCGGGATCATCGCGCAGGCGGCATCTCCCCTTTTCACCGCGTCAATCGCGTCGGCGAAGCTGAAGCACGGCAGAGGCAGCGCTTCAGGGTCCCATTCCAGCAAAGCGCGGTGCGAATTCGCGCCGGGAGCGCCCTGGAAAGCGATGGCGCGCGCGGGGTCGAGCGCAGCGGCGGCGCGCATTTTTTCGACCAGAGCGAGCGCGGGGGCGGGGAAGCTGTCCATAGGGGGCCAGCGCCTAGCTGGGGACAGGCGGGCGGACAAGCGGCAACAGGGCCAGCAGCAGCCCAAAGGCCTCTTGCGCGCAAGCCCCGCCACCCCTAGAGCGCGACGCAGATTCACCCCGCAGTTCAACTACGCAGCAGAACGCCAGAACCATGAACGATCGCATGAACACCATTTTCGGCTGGGTCCTTGCCAGCTGCGGCATCGCATTGGGCGGAGCCATCGTGGCGGACACCTATTTCGGCGGCGGTAACGCAGAGATCGAAGAGGGTGGCGCGTTCGGCTATGTGATCGATGCCCCGGAAGAGGGAGCGGCTGCCGATGCCGGTCCTTCGCTCGCCACGCTGCTCGCCAGCGGTTCTGCCGAAGCGGGCGAAGCGGTGTTCGCAAAGTGCAGCGCCTGTCACACGATCACGCAGGGCGGGGCGAACGGCATTGGCCCGAATCTTTACGGAGTAATGGGTACGGCGATTGGTGCTCATGCAGCAGGTTACGATTATTCCAGCGCCTTGGCTGGCAAGGGCGGCAACTGGGATTTCGAGAACATGTCCGCCTGGCTCGCCAGCCCGCGCGCCTTTGCCGACGGCACCAAGATGAGCTTCGCTGGTCTGGGCAGTGCGGAAGATCGCGCCAACGTCATCCTGTACATGCTCGCCAACGGCGGTGGCCCGGCCCTGCCGACTCCCGAAGCCGAAGCGCCCACCGAAGATGGTATGGAAGGCGCGGGCGAAGGACCGGGAGAGGTTTCCGGCGAACCCGCCACGGCAGTTGAAGCCGTCGGCGCCATGGGTGACGACCAGCCGGTGGCGGAAAACCCCGGCACCTGACCTTACGCATATTACGAAACAAGAAGCCCCGGTTCGCGCCGGGGTTTTTTGTTGGTGCGCTCAGGCGGCGCTGCGCCCCTTGAAGCCTTGCGCCACCACGTACCATTCGCTCGATCCCTTGCGGCTGGCAGGTGGCTTGGCGTGTTTGACGGTGCGGAAATGCTTCTTGAGCAGGTCGAGCAGGTCCTTGTCGGTTCCCCCGGCAAAGCCCTTGGCGATGAAGGTGCCGCCCTCGGTCATGTTCTCGACGGCAAAGTAGGCCGCGGCTTCCACCAGTCCCATTGTGCGCAGGTGATCGGTCTGCTTGTGGCCGACGGTGTTGGCCGCCATGTCAGACATGATGAGATCGGCAGGGCCGCCCAGCGCCGCTTCCAGCGCAGCGGGCGCGGCATCGCTCATAAAGTCCATCTGCAGGATGGTCACCCCTTCGATCGGCTCGGTTTCGAGCAGGTCGATGCCCACGATCGCCGCGCCCGGCGCGCGCTTGCGCACCACCTGGCTCCACCCGCCGGGAGCGATGCCCAGATCGATTACCCGCTTCGCGCCTTTCACCAGCCCGAACCGGTCATCCAGCTCGATCAGCTTGAACGCCGCCCGGCTGCGCCAGCCTTCGTCCTTGGCGCGCTTGACGTAAGGATCGTTCAATTGCCGTTCGAGCCAGCGCCTCGAACTTTCCTTGCGTTTCTTGCCGCTGGTGAGTCGGCGCTGCGCATCTGGGCCCTGCCGGCTCATCTTGTGTTCCCTGATTTCAGTTGCCGCAGGGCCGCCTGCGCTTCGAAGCCTTCGACATCGGCGGCCATCAGGCTGCGCAGGATGCCTTCGCGAATTCCCCGGTCGGCCACGCCAAGTCGCGGCGCCGGCCAAATCTCGAGAATCGCTTCCAGAATCGCGCAGCCCGCCACCACAAGTTCCGCCCGGTCGCTGCCGATGCAATCGAGCGCGCGCCGCTCGGCGGGAGACATGGCAGAAAGCTGCTGCGAAATCAGCCGCATCCGCTCGCTCGGCACGATCAGCCCGTCCACCTGCTTGCGATCGTATTGCGGCAGGCCGAGATGCACGCTGGCGAGTGTTGTCACCGTGCCGCTGGTGCCGAGCAGCCGCTGGTCGTGCGCCTTGTGGCTTTCGATCCGCGCGGCGAACTCGGCGAAGCTGTCGAGCACCAGCTGCTTCATGTGGGCATAGCGGGCCAGCCGCTCTGTCAGCCCGCCGCTTTCCTTGCCCACCGTTTCGGTAAGCGAGACCACGCCCCATGGCACGCTTTGCCAGTCGAGAATGCGCGGAACCGGGGCACCGGGTTCGATCAGCACCAGCTCGGTCGAGCCACCGCCGATATCGAAGATCACCGCCGGTCCGCGTCCGTCTTCCAGCAGGATGTGGCAGCCCAGTACGGCCAGACGCGCTTCTTCCTGCGCGCTGATGATATCGAGCACGATGCCGGTCTCATCATGTACGCGGCTGATGAAATCGCCACCGTTGCTGGCGCGGCGGCAAGCCTCGGTGGCGACCGAGCGGGCGAGGTGGACATTGCGCTTCCTCAGCTTGTCGGCACAAATCCGCAGCGCGCCCATCGCCCGCTCCATCGCCGCGTCGGATAGCTTCCCCGATTGCGCCAGCCCTTCACCCAGCCGCACGACGCGCGAGAAGGCGTCGATCACGACGAAGTTCTCTTCTGCAGGGCGGGCGATCAGCAGGCGGCAATTGTTGGTGCCGAGGTCGATGGCGGCATAGGCTTGCCGCAGCGAGGTGTGGGGCGGACGCCGCCAGCTCGCATCGTCCCGCGCGCTCCCCGTCCTGCCGCTCTCCTGCTCACTGCCGGGAGCGCGATTTCGACCGGGTGGTGGATTGCCCTGACGGCTCTTGTTGCCGCCGCCTGTGTCCCTGGTCTTCTCGCGTCCATCCGGCGGAGAATGATCCGCCATGATCGTAACTTTCAAATCGCCTGTACCCGCCACCGATGAGCGGAACCTGGTTTCAGGCTATACCAAGCCGCGCAAAGGCACAAGCAGGGGCACAAGGAGGGGTCTCGCCAGCAAGGGGGTGGAGGTCTAGGGCAAAGGGAATGTCCGTTCTTCCGACCATCGCCCTGTTCGCCCGCTATCCCCGCGCCGGAGCGGCAAAGACGCGGCTGGTGCCCTTGCTGGGGGAAGCAGGCGCGGCGCGGGTGCATCGCCGACTGGTGGAGCGGACGCTCGGAGTCGTGCAGGAAAGCGGGCTGCCCTTCGTTGTGTGGACGACTGGGGCGGACCATGGCGAATTCGGCGACTGGCTGGGGAGCGGTGTGCCGTTGGTAGAGCAGGGCGATGGCGATCTCGGCGCGCGGCTGGCGCGGGTTCCGGCTCCGGGGATCGTGCTGGGCGCGGATGTGCCGGACCTGACTCCGGCGTACCTGTTGGCCGCAGCCTCGGCCCTGGAGGCTGCCCCGGTGGTGATCGGTCCGGCAGAGGATGGCGGATACTATCTGCTCGGCTTTCGCACGCACCTGTCGTTCCTGTGGCAGAATATGCCGTGGGGCACTGATGGCGTGCTGGCCGAAACCCTGGCGCGACTGGCCGAGCACGATGTCGCCTATCGCCTGCTGGAACCGCTCGCAGATTGTGACCGCCCCGAAGACCTGGATCGCTGGCCCGAGCTGTTGCCGTGAGCAGCGTCACTATCGTAATCCCGATGCTAAACGAGGAGCACGCCTTGCCCGCGCTGATCGCCCATGTGGCAAGGCTCGATCCGCCGCCACGGGAAGTGCTGGCGGTCGACGGCGGCAGTGCGGATGCCTCGGTGGCACTGGCGCAAGGTGCGGGCTGGCGTGTGGTGTGCACGGCGGTGGGGCGCGGGCGGCAGATCAATGCGGGGGTCGAAGCGGCGCGGGGCGAGTTCGTCGTGGTGCTCCACGCCGATACCGTTCCGCCCGCCGATATGGTGGCGCTGGTGCAGGCCACGCTGGCCGATCCGGCCATTTCGCTCGCAGGTTTCACCCCAATCATTCGCGGTCCGGTCAAGACCCGCTGGGGCACTACGCTGCACAACTGGGCCAAGACCTGGTACGCCCCGCTGCTGTTCCGTCCGGACCTGTTCGTCAAAGGTGCCCGGCTGCTGTTCGGCGATCACGCGATGTTCTTCCGCCGCGCCCAGTTCCTCGAATGTGGCGGTTGCGATCCGGCTGCCAAGGTGATGGAGGAAGCCGACCTGTGCATTCGCCTGACCCGCTTTGGCCGGGTGAAACTGCTTCGCCGCACGGTTGAAACGTCAGACCGCCGGATCGCCGAATGGGGCGCTCTGAAGGCGAACTGGATCTATCTCAAGGTCGGACTACTATGGGCTCTGGGAGCGAGGGAACGGCTTGAGCGGTTCTATCCGGACGTGCGTTAGGGAGATACCCGCGCGCGATTCCGTAGGCGATCAGCCGGTCGAGCCATGCCGCGTCAGTTGATGGGCAAGCGAGGCCGGTGAGGGCGCGGAACTGGCTGTCATCAAAGCGGGGCGAGCGGGTGAAGTAGGCGCCGAAGGTCGCGAGCATCCGCTCCGCCAGCATCCGCTCGGCGGGGCGCAGCGCGGCGAGATCGTAGTCCGCCGGAGCCACCACGCGCGGCGCTGGAAAATGCGCCACCCGCGCCACCCCTTCGGCCAACGCTGCGGCGGGAAGCGGGCGATCAGCGACGAGGTGGAAATAGCCACCCTGCGCCGCATCCATCGCCTCCGCCAGCGCGACGATCCCAGTTGCGACATGGTCGATCGGCACGAGATCGAGCGTTGCCTCAGACGAAACCGGAAACTGCGTCACCTTGCCGCGCGCCATCAGCCGGAAGACATTGCACAGCGAGGGAAAGTCGCGGATCGCGCCGCTGCCGCTCTCGCCCAGCACGATCGAAGGCCGCGCCACCGCGAAAGGCACGCCGCTCATGGCCACCACGGCTTCCCCCGCTGCCTTGCTTGCTTCGTAGCGGTTGGTGAACACCGTCCCGCCCGGCACCGGTGCTTCGGCAATCGTGCCCTGCCGGTCGCCGCAGACATAAGCGGTGCTGACATGCAGAAACCGTGCCCCAGCCGCCCTTGCATAGTCCAGCGCATTGCGCGTGCCCTCGACATTCACGGCGGTGAGTTCGGCTTCCGGCGCGTCGAATTCGAGATGCGCGGCGCAGTGGATCACCACGTCGCACGGCTGCGGCACAAGGCCGAGCAGCGGCAGGGTGACATCGCCTACAATTACCTTGATGCCCGGCACCAGAGCACCGTCATTCCCGCGCACCTCGCGCGTCCGCCGCACCAATGCGGTCACGCCATGCCCCCGTGCCGCGAGCCGCGCGCAGACTTCGCCGCCGATCAGTCCGGCAGCTCCTGTAACCAGAATTCTCAGCAACAGGGTGCCTCGCTCTTGCCCGGATTGGCATCCGATTGCCCGAAGGGGACGGCAGTGCCGCAGCCGGGAAACACCCCGTAATGCCGTGCAAAGTCACCGATGAATTCAAAATGCGGGGCGAACCGCGTTTCCGCCAGCATCAGCCAGGAATTGCCGCAAACGGGAAACACCCGTCCCTTCTCGATCGCATGATGCGCGTCGAGGTGAAACATGGTGGCGTGTTCGGGAACGGTGCCGAGGTAACGCACCGCTTGCCCGTAGTCCTCGCACTGCGGCTCCAGCCCCGCCAGCTTGAACAGACGGTAGGTCGCTGAGACGAAAGAAAACCCTGCCAGTTTGGCGGCAATCGCGGCATCGTTGATCGCCAGCGGCCGGTCGGTCACGAGGCGCGGATCGGCAAACCCGGCGTCCTTCGCCAGCCGGTCGAAATCGCCCCAGTAGAGCGCACCCGACAGGCATTCGCCGTGCAGCACCGGATCGGCAAGCAGCTCGGCAGGCACCCGGCGATCGGCATAAACGTCCGAAAAATACAGCTCCCCGCCCGGCTTCAGCAGCCGATGGGCGGCGCGGAACACCGCCAGCTTGTCCGCCACCAGATTGATGACGCAGTTGGACACGATGACATCGAAACTATCCGGCTCCAGCCCCAGTTCGTCCAGCTTCTCGATATCGCCTTCGACGAACTCGACATTGGCATAGCCGAACCGCCCGGCGTGCCAGCCCATGTGTTCGCGCGCCACGGCGAGCTGTTCGGGAGTGGCATCCACCCCGGTGACGCTGCCCTCCGGCCCCACCAGTTGCGCCAGCAGGTAGGCATCCTGCCCGCTGCCCGATCCCAGATCGAGCACCCGGCACCCCGTCAACGCCTGCGGCACCACCAGCCCGCAGCCGTAATAGCGCGCCTTCACGTCCGGATGGACGTTGGCCAGCGCCGCCAGAATGTCCGGCGCAGGCATGGCAAGCGTACAGCAGGCATCGGTGCGAAGGTCGGCCGAGCGGGAGAGAACCTTGCCGTAATAATCCTGCGAATTCTGGAGATTCATGAAACTGTGGGTCCTCGATGAGCGAAAGGGGGCATGGACAGGAGCCTGTTCGTCCCCCACGCTAGCCAAGTTACTTCCCGGAGGCACATGGAATATTCGCACGATGTGATTGTGATCGGCGGCGGCGCGGCGGGGCTGACGGCGGCAGGCGGCTGCGGACTGTTCGGCCTCAAGACCGCACTGATCGAAGGCCACAAGATGGGCGGCGAATGCCTCAACAACGGCTGCGTGCCGAGCAAGGCACTGATCGCCAGCGCCCGCCGCGCCGCCGAAGCGCGTGAGGAAAAGCGCGCAGGTGTTCAACTGGCCACGCCGGTGGTCGACTGGGCGGGGGTCCACGCGCATGTCCACGGGGCGATTGCCGCGATCGCGCCGCACGATTCGGAAGAAACCTTCGAAGGCATGGGCTGCGAGGTGATCCGCGACTGGGCGCGGCTGACGGGGCCGCATTCGGTGGAGGTCGGCGGGCGGACTTTGACGGCACCCCGCATCGTCATTGCCACCGGCTCCGGGCCGATGGTGCCGCCGGTTCCGGGGCTGTCCGAGGTGCCCTATCTCACCAACGAAAACCTGTTCGACCTGACCGAGCAGCCCGAACACCTGGTGATTATCGGCGGCGGCGTGATCGGCATGGAAATGGCGCAGAGCTTCCGGCGGCTTGGCTCTGCGGTGACGGTGATCGAGCCGGGCGAGATCATGGCGCGCGATGACCGCGATTCGGTGGCGCTGGTGGTGGCGACGATGGAAGCCGAAGGTGTGCGCTTCGTGCGCGGCAAGGCGGAAAAGGTGGAGCGTGCGGGTGAGGGAGTGGTCGTCAGCACCGATAGCGGGGAGCAGGTCACCGGTTCGCACCTGCTGGTTGCTGTGGGACGCAAGGCGCGCGTGGCGGGTTACGGGCTGGAGGAACTGGGCATTGCCTTGGGCCAGAACGGTATCCAGGTGGACGCCCGCCGTCGCACCAGCCTCAAACATATTTACGCCATCGGCGATTGCCGCGAGGGGCCGCGCCTCACCCAAGTTTCGGGCTACGAGGGTTCAAACGTGGTGATGGAAGTGGCGCTCGGCCTGCCTGCCAAGGCGGATTTTCGGGCGCTGCCGTGGTGCACCTATACCGAGCCCGAAGTGGCGCAGATCGGCCTGACCGAAAGCGAGGCGCGGGAGAAGCATGGCGACGGACTGACTGTCATCACCGAGCATTTCGACCACAACGACCGCGCGATTGCCGAGGGTCGCCCTGAGGGGCATCTCAAGGTCATGCTCAAGGGCCGCAAGGTGGTCGGCGCCAGCATTTGCGGGGTCAATGCGGGCGAACTGCTGCTGCCGTTCACGCAGTTGATTACGGGCAAGGACGGGACTTTCAACATGGGCGGGGCGGTGATTGCCTATCCCACCCGTGCCGAGATCGTGAAGGCGGCAGCGTTCAAGGCGTGGGAGCCGCTGGTGTTCGGCAAATGGGCCAAGCGCTGGGTCGCGCTGCTGGCGAAACTGCGGCGCACGTTCTGATGGCGACGCGTTCTGTCAGCAGCAATGCGCCTGCTGGCGCTTCGCCCTTCGCGGTCGAGGCAGCGCCGTTGCCGCGCGGCAAGTTCGTCGATCCGCTGGTGACGGCGGACGGTTCGCCGCGCGCCTCGGTGGCGCTGGAACGGCTCGATACGCTGTGGTTCGCCACCGGCACCCTGTGCAATCTCGCCTGCGCCAACTGCTACATCGAAAGCAGTCCGACCAACGATGCGCTGGCCTATCTGGCGGCGGCGGATGTGGCGCGGTTCCTTGACGAGATCGCAGATCGGGGCGGGCGCGAGATCGGGTTCACCGGCGGCGAGCCGTTCATGAACCCCGAAATCATCGTGATGGTCGAGGATGCGCTGGCGCGCGGGCATGAAGTGCTGGTGCTGTCCAATGCAATGAAGCCGATGCGGCGGCATGAGGCTGAACTGCTGCGATTGCGCGAGAAGTATGGTGCACGGCTGACGATCCGCGTCTCGATCGATCACCATACGCAGCTTGTGCATGAGGCGGAGCGCGGTGCCAATTCGTGGGTACCGATGCTCGATGGCCTGCGCTGGCTTTCCGCCAACGGCTTCTCCCTTGCCGCTGCCGGAAGGCGCATGGCGGGGGAGAGTGAGTCCCAAGCCCGCAAGGCCTATGGCGCGCTGTTCGGGCGCGAAGACATAGCTATCGATGCGGAGGATCCGGCCCGGTTGGTGCTGTTCCCGGAAATGGACGCCCAAGCCGACGTTCCCGAAATTACCGAGGCGTGCTGGGGAATACTGGGCAAGTCGCCCTCTGACATCATGTGCGCGAAAAGCCGCATGGTCGTCCACCGCAAGGGCGAGCCCGCCCCGCGCGTGGTCGCCTGCACCCTGCTGCCCTACGATCCGCAATTCGATCTGGGCGCGAGCGTGGCCGAGGCGGATCGCCCGGTGCCGCTGAACCACCCCCACTGCGCGCGCTTCTGCGTGCTCGGCGGGGCGAGCTGTTCAGCCTGACAGCACTTTTCCTGCATCCTTTTGCCGGGCGCCTGCGTATATCCGGCATGATGACCCGCAAAACCGCCGCTGCTCTCGCCTTCGCCAGCCTGCTCGCCCTGCCCGCCAGCGCCCCGGCGCAGCGCAGCATCGACGGGCGTTACCTCGATCAGGGCGGTTATGTCGAAATCACCGTCGCCCCCTGCGGCAACATGCGCTGCGGCACGATTACCCGCATCGTCCGCAACAAGCCGGGGGAAACCAACCGCGATAGGCACAACGACGATCCGGAGCTGCGGAGCCGCCCGATCACCGGAATCCGGGTGTTGCAGAACCTGCGCTGGAGCGACGATGCCTGGCGCGGGCAGGTGTACAATCCGGAGGACGGCGGCACCTACCGCGCGGTGGTGCGCCCCGGCCGCAACGGCGCGCTGGAAGTGCAGGGCTGCGTCACACTGATCTGCCGCACGGTGACATGGAGCGCCGTCAGCTAGGCGAACCCCGCCCAGCGTCCCTGCCGGTCGACACGGATCGCGGGATGTCCGCTGCCCTCGGGCGGCTGCCACATGAAGCCGGGCGTGTCATCGTGCTCCCATGCGTGGTCCGCCATCGGCGTGCCGTCGAGGTGCGCCCATGTGCCGCCTTCGGGAAACTGCTCCATCGCCGCGCCATAGTCCCGGCGCCGCGCCGATAGCTCCGCCACGTAATCCTCCAGCGCCACGTCGCGGCTTTCCCAGTCGACCGGGATCGATTGGCAGTAGGCATTGTTGTTGCCCCCCTGCGTGCGCCCGAACTCGTCCCCGGCGGTGAGCATGATCGTTCCGGTGGAGACGAACAGCGTGCCGAGCATTGCCCGCATGGTGGCACCGCGCGCTTCGATGATCGCGGGATCGTCGGTCGGCCCTTCTGTGCCGTGGTTGTTGCTATGGTTAGCCGAATGCCCGTCGCGATTGTCCTCACCGTTGGCCTCGTTGTGGCGCTGTTCGTACATGACGCTGTCGGCCAGGGTGAAGCCATCGTGTGCGGCGAGGAAGTTGACGCTGCGGCAGTCCTTGCCGAACAGGTCTTCCGATCCGGCCATCCGGTGCGCCAGTGCGCCGTGGCCAGCATCGCCCCTATTCCCTTTGGCATTCCAGTACTGGCGCACATCGTCGCGGTAGCGGTCGTTCCATTCGAGCCAGTTCGCCGGGAATTCCCCCAACTGGTAGCCCCCCGGCCCGATATCCCACGGCTCGGCAATCAGCACCCGGTCGTGCAGCCACTCGTCCTCGGCCATGGCGGCGAAGATCGGGGCTTCGGGATCGAAGCCGGGGGAACGCGCCATGATCGGCGCAAGATCGAAGCGGAACCCGTCGATCCCGCAGCGGGCGACGAAGTGGCGCATGGTGTCGAGCGCCAGTTCGCGGATCCATTCCTGCCCGAAATCCACCGTGTTGCCGCAGCCCGAATCGTTGAGCAGCGTGCCGTCCTCGGCGCGGGCATAGGCGCTGTCGTCCAGCCCGCGCAGGCAGATCACGTTGCCGCCTGCGTCGCCTTCGCCGGTGTGGTTGAACACGAGGTCGAGCAGCACGCCGATCCCCGCATCGTGCAGCGCTTCCACCGTCTTGCGCAGTTCGCGCACGCCGCCGGGGCACAGGCCCGGATCGAGCGCCATCGGCGCAACCGGGTTGTAGCCCCATTCGTTGGCGAGGCCGAGGGGGCCGAGATGCGGTTCGTCCATCCACGCGATCACGGGCATCAGTTCCACCGCACTGACGCCGATCTTCTGCAAGTGCGCGATCACGGAAGGATGCGCCAGCGCCGCAATCGTGCCGCGCTCCTCTTCCGGCACATCGGGATGCAGCAGCGTGAAGCCGCGCACGTTGAGTTCGTAAACCAGCCCCGCCCGGTCGAACACCGGCGCGGCCTTGGGAAAGCCCTCGTATTCGCGCATCACGATTGCGCGCGGCACCAGATGCGCGGTATCCGCGCCGCGCTCGGTCAGCGCCTTGTCGGCCTTGAAGCGGCGATCGAGCTGGGTAGCGTGCGGATCGACCAGCAGCTTCGCCTCATCGAACCACAGGCCTTTGTCGGGATTCCATTCGCCCCCTGCGCGGTAGCCATAGGCGCATCCGGTCAGGTCCTCGGGCAGTTCGACCACCCAGTGTTCGCCGCCGTCGTCGCGCGCCATCGGCACGCGCTGTTCGCCGCCCGCGTCGTCGAAAAGGCACAGGGTCACATTTTCCGCCCGGGGAGAGCGGACCCGGAAGCGGGTGGTGCCATCGGCAATGATGGCGCCCATCTCTGAGCTCATGTGATGACGTCCGGCGCGGCGCGCCCGGTCCGCGCGGCAATGCCCGCAATGCCTTCGGCAGCGGCAACCAGGGGTTGCAGCATTTCGGTAGTATCTCCGTCGATGAACCCGTCCGCCGGCTCGTAGCGTTCGAGATAGAGGCGGATCGTGGCCCCTTGCGTGCCCGTGCCCGAAAGGCGCAGGACCAGCCGCGATCCCCCTGCAAACGCCACGCGCAGTCCCTGGTTCCGGCAGATCGAGCCATCGACCGGATCGGTATAGGCGAAACTGTCCGCGCTGCTCACGGTCAATTCGCCCCATTGCGTCCCCGGCAGGGTGGCAAGCTGATCGCCCACCCGCGCCATCACCGCTTCGGCCTGCGCGCTATCGACGGCTTCGTAATCGTGCCGCGCGTAGTAATTACGCCCAAACCGCGCCCAGTGTTCGCGGGCGACCTGGTCCACGCTCTTGCCCGTTACGGCAAGGATGTTGAGCCAGAGCAGCACTGCCCAAAGCCCGTCCTTTTCGCGCACGTGATCGCTGCCGGTGCCCGCGCTTTCCTCGCCGCAGATCGTCGCCATTCCGGCATCGAGCAGGTTGCCGAAGAACTTCCACCCGGTCGGCGTTTCGAAAGCGGGAATGCCGAGCGCCTCGGCCACCCGGTCCGCCGCCGCGCTGGTGGGCATCGATCGGGCGATGCCCTTAAGCCCCTGCCCGTAGCCGGGAGCGAGGTGCGCATTGGCCGCCAGCATCGCCAGCGAATCCGATGGGGTGATGAAGCGCCCCTTGCCGATCACGAGATTGCGATCCCCGTCCCCGTCCGAAGCCGCGCCGAAGGCCGGGGCGAACTCGTGGTCCATCATCAGGTCGTAGAGAACCCTTGCGTGAACCAGATTGGGATCGGGGTGATGGCCACCGAAATCCTCCAGCGGAGTGCCGTTGCGGACCGTTCCGGGAGCGAAGCCGAGGCGCTTTTCGAGGATTTCGTGCGCGTAAGGGCCGGTGACGGCGTGCATCGCGTCGAAAGCCATCGTCAGGCCATCCGCGACCGCTGCGCGGATGGCGGGGAAATCGAACAGCTCCTCCATCAGCACGGCATAGTCGGCGACCGGATCGATCACTTCGACAGTCAGATCGCCCACCTGCGTGGTGCCGATGGTATCGAGATTGACCTCCGGCGCGTCGACATCCATCCAGCGGTCGATGGTGAGAGTCCGCGCATAAATCGCATCGGTCACGCCCTCGGTCGCGGGGCCGCCGTTGGCGACATTGTACTTGATGCCGAAATCCTCGTCCGGCCCGCCGGGATTGTGGCTGGCGGAAAGCACCAACCCGCCGCTCGCGCCGTACTTGCGGATCACGTGGCTCGCCGCCGGGGTGGAAAGTATGCCGCCTTGCCCGACCAGCACCCGCGCGTAGCCGTTGGCCGCTGCCATGCGGATCGCCTGCTGGATGACCGTGCGGTTGTGATAGCGACCATCGCCGCCGATCACCAATGTCGCGTTCGCGGGCCGCTCAACCACATCGAACACCGACTGGATGAAATTCTCGGCATAATTGGCTTGCGCGAAATGCCGCACCTTCTTGCGCAGGCCCGAAGTACCGGGCTTCTGGTCGGTGAACGGCGTGGTCTGGTGCGTGCGGATCATGCGGGGTCTTCCGTCAGTTCGCGGTAAAGATCGGCATAGGCGCGGCCGCTGGCGGCCCACGAGAAATCGGCCTTCATGCCGTTTTGCTGCAAGCGCCGCCATTGCTTCGGCTGGCGATAGAGCGTCACCGCCCGGTCAATGGCAGAGCGGAGGGCATGGTAATGCACCCCATCAAATTGAATGCCAGTAGCGACCCCGGCAGCCAGTGCGGCAGGATTGGCGTCGATCACCGTATCCGCCAGCCCGCCGGTGCGCGCCACCACCGGCACACAGCCATAGGCCAAGCCGTACATCTGGGTCAGCCCGCAAGGCTCGAACCTACTGGGGACGAGGATCGCGTCTGCACCGGCCTGCAAGCGGTGCGAAAGCCCTTCGTCATAGCCTATCCGAATGCCAATCTTGCCCGGATGGCGGGCCATTGCCTTGTGCAATTCGCCCTCGATGGCCTTGTCGCCCGAACCGAGCAGCGCCAGCCTTCCGCCGACGCCCACCAGATGGTCGAGCACTTCGCCCAGCACGTCCATGCCCTTCTGCCAGGTCAGGCGGCTGACCACCGTGAACAGCGGCCCGTCGCCCTTCTCCAGCCCGAATTCCCTTTCCACGTCGCGCTTGTTGGTAAGGCGCTTGCCGAGCTTGTGGTGCGAATAGGTGGCGGCAATGTCGGGATCGTGCGCCGGGTTCCACACCGCCGGATCGATGCCGTTGAGGATGCCGCGCACCCGGTCCCCGCGCGTGGTCACCAGCCCCTCCAATCCCATGCCGAATTCGGGCTGGCGGATCTCGGCGGCATAGCTGGGGCTGACGGTAGTGATCACGCTCGCGGCCTGCATCCCGGCCTTGAGGAACCCGACCCCGCCGTAGCTTTCCACCCCGTCCATTGACCATGCCGACTGGGGCAGACCGAGGCGCGGGAATATCTTGGCATCGTAATAGCCCTGGAAAGCCATGTTGTGGATCGTCATCACCGCCGGGAGGTGCGGCGTGTCGCTGGCATGGCGCAGGTAGGCGAGCGCCATCCCCGCCTGCCAGTCGTGCGCATGGAGCAGATCGAAGCTGCGGCCTTTCACCATTCCCGAAGCCAGGTCGCCGGCGGCACGACCGAAGGCGGCGAAGCGGTGCCAGTTGTCGGGCCAGTCCTTGCCGCTTGCATCGCCGTAGGGTCCGCCTTCACGCGCGAAGAAGGCCGGGGCATCGAGCACCAGCAGCTTGTGATCGCCGATCTTGCCGGCCAGCAGCCGCGCAGGCTTGCCGAGCAGCGACTCCCACTTATGCACGCTGCGCGCCTTGCCCAGCGCGGCCATGACCGCCGGATAGCCCGGCAGCAGGGTGGTCATTTCCACCCCGTGCGGCGCGACGGCGGCGGGCAGCGCGCCCGCCACGTCGGCAAGCCCGCCGGTCTTGACGAGCGGTACCGCTTCGGAGGCGACCGACAATACCCGGATCATGAGATTCAGCTCTCCAGCCGGTCGATCATTGCCTTGGTAATCAGGCAGACGCCCTTTTCGCTGCGGCGGAAGCGCTGTTCGTCCAGCACCGGGTCTTCGCCGACCACCAGCCCTTCAGGAATGCGCACGCCCGAATCGAGGATCACCTTGGTCAGGCGCGCCCCGCGCCCGATGTTGCAATAGGGTAGGATCACAGCTTCATCGACGCTGGAGAAGCTGCCCATCTTCACGCCCGTAAACAGCAGGCTTTTCTTCGCCAGTGCGCCCGAAACGATGCAGTCCTGGCTGATCAGCGAGGAAATCGCGTGGCCGCGCCGCCCGTCCTCGTCGTGGACGAATTTGGCCGGGGCGGCGACGATCTGGTCGGTCCAGATCGGCCAGTCACGATCGTAGAGGTTCAGCTTGGGCACCACGTCGGTCAGATCAAGGTTGGCTTCGAAATAGGCATCCACCGTGCCGACATCGCGCCAGTATTCCTCGATCTCGTCCGCCGCACGAATGCAGCTGGCGGTAAAGCGGTGCGCCTGCGCCTTGCCGTGCTTGACGATGTAGGGGATGATATCGCCGCCGAAATCGCGCTTCGAAGCGGGATCGGCGGCATCGCGGCGCAGCTGGTCGAACAGGAACTGCGTCTCGAACACGTAGATGCCCATGCTGGCGAGGGCCATGTGTTCCTGCCCCGGAATGCCGGGGGGATCCTTGGGCTTTTCGATGAAATCGGTAATCGCGTCCTTCGCATCGACATGCATCACCCCGAAGCCCGTGGCTTCCATGCGCGGCACCACGAGGCAGCCGACGGTTACGTCCGCGCCGCTTTCGACGTGCTGGCGCAGCATCAGTTCGTAATCCATCTTGTACACGTGATCGCCCGCGAGGATGACCATGTACTTGGGCGCGTGGGCCTGGATGATGTCGATGTTCTGGTACACCGCATCGGCGGTGCCTTCGTACCACTGGCTTTCGGACACGCGCTGGCTCGCGGGGAGGATGTCGAAGCTTTCGTTCCGCTCGGGCCGCATGAAGTTCCACGCGCGCTGCATGTGGCGGATCAGGCTGTGCGCCTTGTACTGCGTCGCCACCCCGATGCGGCGGATGCCGGAATTGATCGCGTTCGACAGCGCGAAATCGACGATGCGGGAGACACCGCCGAAATAGACCGCCGGCTTGGCCCGCCGGTCGGTCAGTTCGAGCAGGCGGCTGCCGCGCCCCCCGGCCAGCACATAGGCCATGGCATCACGCGCCAGCGGTTGCGAATACTTCTCTCTCATCGGCCTCTCCTGCCCCAAGTTTGTTTTTCTAACCCCGGTATTCCAGCATGATTGTGGCAAGTGGCGGTAGCGTGACAGTGGTCCACCCTCCGCTCACTTGCACCGCGCCCATATTCCCCTGCCCGCTGCCGCCATAATGCATCGCATCGGTGTTGAGCACTTCGGCCCATTCGCCGTCATGCGGCAGGTTGAGGCCGTAGCAGCCGTGCGTCATCGGCGTCATATTACTCAGCACCGCCACCGGCGGCTGGCCGGGGCACTTGCGCAGCCAGGCGAAGACCGAGGCATCGGCATCGTCCGCCACCAGCCATTCGAACCCTTCGCCCTCGCAATCGCGCGCGTGGAGTGCGGGCTTCTCGCGATACAAAAGGTTGAGATCGCGCACCAGCGCCTGCACCCCCTTGTGCGCGGGCGCATCGAGCAGGTCCCAATCGAGCGCGCGAGCCTCGCTCCATTCGCGGCGCTGGGCGAATTCCTGCCCCATGAACAGCAACTTCTTGCCCGGATAGCCCCACATCAGCCCGTAATAGGCGCGTAAGCTGGCGAATTTCTGCCAGTCGTCGCCGCTCATCTTGGTGAGCAGGCTGCCTTTGCCGTGGACCACTTCGTCATGGCTCAGCGGCAGGACGAAATTCTCGCTGAAGGCATAGACGAGGCCGAAGGTGATCTCGTCATGGTGGTGCTTCCGGTGCACCGGATCGCGGGCCATATATTGCAGCGTGTCGTGCATGAAGCCCATGTTCCACTTGAACCCGAAGCCCAGGCTGGTGCGCGGGCCTTCGTCCCAGGCGGGCTGCGAGACGCCGGGCCAGCTGGTCGATTCTTCGGCGATCGTGAGGATGCCGGGATGGCTGGCGTGGACCGCGCGGTTCATCGCGCGCAGGAAATCGACCGCTTCCCAGTTCTCCCGCCCGCCCTCGGCATTGGGGATCCATTCCCCGGCCTCGCGCGAGTAATCGCGGTAGAGCATCGAGGCGACCGCATCGACCCGCAGCCCGTCGACATGATACTGCTCGGCCCAGAACAGCGCGTTGTTGACAAGAAAACTTGCCACCTCGCGCCGCCCGAAATTGTAGATCGCGGTGTTCCAGTCGGGGTGGAAGCCGAGCTTCGGATCGGCGTGTTCGTAGAGCGCGGTGCCGTCGAAATTGGCCAGCCCGTGATCGTCGGTGGGGAAATGCGCGGGCACCCAGTCGAGCAGCACCCCGATGCCCGCGCGGTGCGCGCCATCGACAAACCGCGCGAACCCGTCCGGCCCGCCGAACCGCGCGGTGGGCGCGTAAAGCCCGGTGGTCTGGTAGCCCCAGCTCGGATCGTAGGGATGCTCGCTCACCGGCATGAACTCGATATGGGTGAAGCCCATTTCGGCCACATAGGGGATCAGCCGCTCGGCCATCGCATCCCAGCTCAGGAACCAGTCGTGCTCATCCCGTTGCCACGATCCGGGGTGGACCTCGTAGATCGAGATCGCCTGCCGCCGCGGATCGACGGCGGACCAGTGCGCGCGGTGCGCCGCGTCACCCCAATCGGGCTTGGCCGGGCGCGCGGTGATCGAGGCGGTCTTGGGCCGCAACTCGCTGGCGAAGGCGAAGGGATCGGCCTTCAATGGCTGCTCGACCCCGTCCGGGCCGATGATGCGGTACTTGTAGGCGCGGCCTTCGCCCAGATCGGGGAGGAAAATCTCCCACACCCCGATGCCCAGCCGGCCGCGCATCGGGTGCCGTGCGCCGTCCCAGTCGTTGAAATCGCCGACTACGCTGACGGCCTGCGCATTGGGCGCCCAGACCGCGAAATGCACGCCGCCGCAGCCTTCGTGGGTAATCAGGTGCGCGCCGAACTTGTCGAACAGCCGCAGGTGCGTGCCCTCGGCGATCAGGAAATCGTCGAGCGGGCCGAGCACCGGGCCAAAGCTGTAGGGATCGGTCACCCACCATTCCGCCCCGCCGCCCTGGCAGCGATACTTCACCGGTTTGGGTTTGCCGCGCAGCTTGCCTTCGAACAGCCCGCGGAGATCGACGCGAGCGAGCTTGCCCAGCTTTGCGCCGTTCAGCGAGTAGGCCTCTGCCGTCTCCGCACCGGGCAGGATCGCGCGGACGAAAGTGCCTTCCGGCCCGTCATGCGGCCCCAGCAGCGCGAAGGGATCGGCGTGGCGACCTGCGAAGAGGGCATCAATGGCGGATGGTGGCGGCTGCACGCATTCTCCCGTTCGCGGGACCTTGGCGGCCCCTGATGGCCTTGTGGCGCACAAGCCGGGATTCGGGAAACTGAAAACGTATGCGGTGGGATTCCGACACCCTCAATTTATCGTCACCCCGGCCCCACCTTCGTCACCCCGGCCCCCGAGCCGGGGTCTCGCTTGTTTCTGAGTGCTTGAGGTGAGGTAGCGGGACCCCGGATCAAGTCCGGGGTGACGTCTTCGATCACACTGGAATTTTGCTTTTCGAACAACCAAAGGTGACTTTTGGTAGCCATTGTGTGATCGATGTTTCGATGCGGAAATCGATTTTTGCGTTCGTTGGAGCGGCCCTGTCTATCTTGGCCATCACGGTGACCCCCATCGGGCCGGTTCTTGTTTATGGATGGTTAGTTCCAATCATCGACCCACTTATCCCGAAGCCCGAAGGTGTGCCTGCGCACGCAGAAGCTGAGTATCAATGGAAAGGCTTTGGTCTTGTTTGGATTTGGGAAGATTCAGTGGAAGCTGGATGTGCTCGCTGGATGGCTGCTGAAGGTTACGGAGGTCCGGTTCGGACCATTAGCGTGTTTGCCGGTAATAACGATTGCGACGTAGGACTGAAAACCATGGGCCGGATGTCGTTCATGGACACCTCTACTTACGGCTCCGAGCCAAACGACTGGCCATACCAAGAATGCCCCTTCACTCTCAGCGAAGAAACAATCCGGCTTTATCGAAGCCAAATTCAGGAACTGAGCGATATCAATAGAGGCGAACTTGAAACGAATCTGCTTGCGGCGATGCGTTCTGAACTCGACCAAATCGACGGCATGAATTTGCGTGCCCAGCAGTTTGGTTGTCGCACTGGCCAATCCTAGCTGCGGGCGAAAAAGGTTCGCAGTCTGAGGCCCAACCCCCCTAAACCCCCCAAATCTCCCCCGCATACTCCGCAATCGTCCGGTCCGACGAAAACCACCCCACATTCGCAATATTCAGGATTGCCGCCTTCCGCCACCCCGCCGGATCGCGCCAGCGCGCGTCCACTTCGCGCTGGGCGCTGGCGTAGGCGTCGAAATCGGCGGCGAGCATGAACCAGTCGCTGGCGTAGAGCCCGCCCATCAGGTCCTTGTAGCGGTCCTTGTCGTCAGGCGAGAACACCCCGCCGGCAATCGCTTCCACCGCCTGGTGCAGTTCGGGCGATTGTTCGATCACTTCGCGCGGGTTGTATCCGTTGGCGCGTTTCGCGGCGACTTCCTCGGCGGTCATGCCGAAGATCACGATGTTCTCGATCCCGACCCGGTCCATGATCTCGATATTCGCCCCGTCGAGCGTGCCGATGGTGAGCGCGCCGTTGAGCGCGAACTTCATATTGCCGGTGCCGCTCGCTTCCATCCCCGCGGTGCTGATCTGTTCGGAGAGGTCGGCAGCGGGGATGATCCGCTCCGCCAGCGTGACGTTGTAATTGGGGACGAACACCACCTTCAAGAGTTCGCCCACCGCCGGATCGCAATTGACCCGCCGGGCAATGTCGTTCGCCAGTTTGATGATCAGCTTGGCATTGTGATAGCTCGGCGCAGCCTTGCCGCCGAAGATCTTGACGCGCGGCACCCAGTCGCGTTCGGGATGGCTGCGGATCTGGTCATAGAGCGCCACCGTCTCGACCAGATTGAGCAGTTGCCGCTTGTATTCGTGGATGCGCTTGATCTGCACATCGAACAGCGCATCGGGGTTCAGGCGGATGCCCGTCAGTTCGCGCAGATGGCCCGATAGCGCCACCTTGTTGGCGCGCTTCACCGTGGCGATCCGTTCGCCCAGCGCCGCGTCGCCCGCCAAGGGGGCGAGCATGGCCAGTTGCTCGGCATCGTCCATGAAGGCATCGCTGATGGCTTCGCGGATCACGCCGGTGAGGCCGGGATTGCACTGCATCAGCCAGCGGCGCGGGGTGACGCCGTTGGTCTTGTTGTTGATACGGTCCGGGTAGAGGCTGTGGAGGTCGGCAAACACCGTTTGCTTCATCAGTTCGGTGTGCAGCGCCGCCACCCCGTTGACGCTGTGCGCCCCGGTGAAAGCGAGATTGGCCATCCGCACCCGCCGGTCTCCGCCTTCGTCGATCAGGCTGATCGCGGCGATCGCGGCATCGCCCACGCCCGCCTTGCCCGCTTCGCGCAGCACCCGGCTGTTGATCGCGTAGATGATCTGCATGTGGCGCGGCAGCAGCCGTTCGAACAGCGGCAGCGGCCACGATTCGAGCGCTTCGGGCAGCAGCGTGTGGTTGGTGTAGCCCATCGTCCGGCGGGTGATGTCCAGCGCCTTGTCGAATTCCAGGTGGTGCTCATCCACCAGCAGCCGGATCAGTTCGGCGACGGCCACCGCCGGGTGGGTATCGTTCAATTGGATCGCCGCCTTGTCCGGCAGGGTGGAAATGTCGCCGTGGTGTTGCAGGTGGCGGCGGACGATGTCCTGGATGCTGGCGGCGGAGAAGAAATACTCCTGCCGCAGCCGCAGTTCCTGCCCGGCCTGATGCGAATCCGCCGGGTAAAGCACACGAACGAGGCTCGCGGCGCGGGCTTCCCCGGCCAGCGCGCCGATATGGTCACCCGCGTTGAAGGCATCGAGCTTGATCGGATCGAGCGCGTGCGCGGTCCACAGCCGCAGCGTGTTGACCCGCTTGCCGCGCCAGCCGACCATCGGGGTATCGACGGCGGAGGCCTCGACCCATTCGGACGGTTGCCAGGTAACGCCCGAACCCTTGCTGACCACTTCGCCGCCAAAGCCGACGCGGTAGGCGCTTTCGCGCCGGTCGAATTCCCACGGATTGCCGTGGCTGAGCCAGGTTTCGGGCAGTTCGACCTGCCAGCCCTCGTCGATCCGCTGGCGGAACATGCCGTTCACGTAGCGGATGCCGTAGCCGTAGGCAGGGATGTCGAGGCTCGCGAGGCTTTCCATGAAGCAGGCCGCCAGCCGCCCCAGTCCGCCATTGCCGAGCGCGGCGTCGGGTTCGAGTTCTTCCAGGCTCGACAGTTCGAAGCCATGCTTGCGCAGCGCCCGTTCGAGCGCGCCGGTGAGATCGAGATTGTGCATCGTATCGCGCAGCAGCCGCCCGATCAGGAATTCGAGGCTGAGGTAATAGACCCGCTTCGCGCCCTCGGCATAAGTGCGGCGGGTGGATTCCATCCACCGGTCGATCACCTTGTCGCGCAGGGCATAGACGGTGGCCACGTACCAGTCGTGCGGCTTGGCGGCGCGCTCGTCCTTGCCAACGCGGTGGTTCAGCGCGGTGAGGATCAGCGCATCGATTTCGTCGTCGGGAGTGGGTGCTGCTATGGGCGAAAGGCTGTTCACGGAAAAGAAGGCTCCTGATTTGGCTGCTTGTCAGGGTGGAGCCCGGCCTGCGCCGAAACAACCCCTGTGGCAGCCCCCCGAAAACTCGTCTCCCGCCTGCTTCTAGGCATCATTCGCGGGAGGGCGCAATCGGCAATGGGCCGTGCATAGCTATTTTCTGGTGCATTGCAGCATTTTGGGCAGCATCGGGGCAGCATCCGGCTTGCGCAATCGGACGGCACGGGCGAGGGAGCAGCGATGGATCACCAGATCGAACCGCTCCACGCCCTCGCTGCCGCCGCCGGATTGCAGCGCCACTGGCGCGATGTCGACGGGCGCGAGCACGTGGTGGCCGATGCGACTCTGGTCTCTGTGCTCGGGGCGCTGGGGTTTAAGGCTGCAAACAAGCGGCAGATCGCCCGCAGCCTCGCGCTGATCGAGGCCGAGCATTATCGCTTGGCCGCGCTGGTGGTCGCCGAAGCAGGCGAAGCCATCGCGCTGCCTTTCACCTGCGGCGAAGCGCTGGTGCGCCGCTGGGACGGGGCGGAAAAGACGCTCGATTGCCAGGACGGAGTGCCGATTGCTCCTTCAGAGCCGGGCTATTACGATTGCCGTATCGACGGCGTGGAAACCCGGCTCGCGGTCGCACCGCAGGGCTTTCCGCAACCCCCTTCAGAACCGCGCCCCTGGGGCGTCTCCCTGCAAATCCCCTCGCTGCGCGGATCGCGACCATCACCGTTCGGCACATTCGGCGAACTGGCCGAAAATATCGAAGCGCTGGCAGCGGCAGGTGCGGACATGGTCGCGATCAATCCGGTCCACGCGCTGGCTCCCGGCCACGGCGAACGGTTCAGCCCCTACTTCCCGTCCAGCCGCCGATTCGTGAACGGCGCGATGGCCGATCCGGCGCTTTTGGGCCTGTCGCCATTGCCGGAAGAGGACGGACCGGAGCTGATCGGCTGGGAGAGGGCACTTCCGGCACGATTGCACCAATTGCGCACGCTGTATGAGGATCTGGACGCGGAAAAGCGCGCCGAAATCACCGGGATTCCCGATGGTGGAATGCTTCGCCACGCAATTTTCGATGCGCTCGACTGTCATTTTCGTGCACGATCCGGAGCGTGGAGCTGGCGCGAATGGCCGAGCCGCTATCACAAGCCGGAGGGCAGGGCGGTCGCTTCGTTCGCGGCCAAACATGCGGCGGAAGTCGATTTTCACCTGTTCGTACAAGGGCTTGCACAGAAGTGCCTCGCCGAAGTGCAGGCCCGTGCCAAGGCCGCAGGAATGCGCGTGGGCCTGGTCAGTGATCTCGCCGTGGGAGTCGACCCCGGCGGCGCCGACTGCTGGGCACTGGGCGCCGACATGCTCCACGGATTGACCATCGGCGCGCCCCCCGACCCGCTCGGTCCGCAGGGACAAAACTGGGGAATTACAGGGTTTTCGCCCTCGGGGCTGCGCCGCAACGGCTATGCCCCGTGGATCGCGATGATCCGTTCGGCACTGGCGCACGGCGGCGGCCTGCGGGTCGATCACGCCTTCGGTCTCGCCCGGCTGTGGGTGATTCCCGAAGGCGGCGGCGCGGCGGACGGGGTCTATCTCGCATACCCGTTCGACGATCTGGCCCGCCTCCTGGCACTCGAAGCGCACCTTGCCGACGCTTTCGTGATCGCCGAGGATCTCGGCACCAGCCCGCACGGATTTGCCGACACGATCGGCGAACGCGGCATCCTGGGAATGCGGGTACTGTGGTTCGAACGTGCGGAAGACCAAGGGTTTATCGGCGCGGCGGACTACGACCCGCAGGCCGTGGCAATGACGGGCACCCACGACACGCCCACGCTTGCGGGCTGGTGGAGCGGGCACGATCTCGACTGGGCAGAGCAGCTGGGCCGCCTTCCCCTCGGCATGGACCGCGCCCAGGCCGAAGCGATCCGCGACTGGGACCGCGGCCTGCTGTGGTCCACAATAGCCGGGCAAATCCCTCGCCCCGCGCCGCATGAGCCCTCAGCCGTCGTGACTGCTGCCATTGCCCATATCGCCCGCACTCCTTGCGCCCTCGCCGTTGTCCCGGCTGAAGACCTGCTGGGCGTGATCGAGCAGCCCAATATCCCAGGCACCGTCACCGAGCACCCCAACTGGCGTCGTCGGCTCGCCGCACCCTTGGGCGAGTTGCTGGCGAGCGACGAGGTGCGCCAGCGGATCGACGCACTGCATGGCGAACCGCCGCTCTCCCCTTGACCCCTGCTTGGTCGCGGGATAAAGGCGCGCGCTCCATTGGTATTGCCCTGTCCTCTAATGGTAAGAGAGCGGACTCTGACTCCGTCAATCAAGGTTCGAGTCCTTGCGGGGCATCCACTTTTTTCGCTGACGGAAGCTGCACAGCGGAGTTGGCTCGCCTGTGCAGCCCTAGAGATCACCGGCAAGTATCCAGCGTGATCTAATCGCTCTCGGGCACAGCGAACGTGCCCGACACCCGCCCTGCATTTTCCCCGTTAGCCGGCCGCGATCCCGCTCCGTCGACGCTCGACAGGCCCGAATTGAGATCGATCACCAGCCGCCCGCCGTTGAGCGTATCGGAGCCGCGACTGATCCCCACGCCGCCGGACATGGTGATGATGCGGCGGTTGAAATCGTATACCGCCACATCGCCGCGAGCGCGTTCGCTGCCGCGGGTCACTACCACGCCGCCGGTCGCGTCGATACGCTGGATGCGGAGAGTGCCCGCGTCGGTATAGGCGACCGTCGTGCGTTCGGCGGTCATCCGCAGGTCGCCCTGCTGGATCACCACGTCACCCGACAGGATCACGCGGTTCTGCCGGTCCTGCAATTCGATCCGGTCCGCTGCGTAGGAGACCGGCTGATTCGAATTGAAGCCGGCAATGTTCTGCGCGCCCGCTACCGAGCCAAAGCCCAAAGCTACCGCACCGCCTGCGAGCAGGCCTGCTGCCAGTCCGCGCAAGGCAAGGCGGCTCAGCGGGGTGCGGGCTTCAGCGGCTTCCAGCATAGTCGTCTGCTCCATCGTTACATTCCGCCCATCACATTCCGCTCGGCATTCGCAGCCGCCCCGGCACCATTACCAGCCGGGCGTTTCCGTCGAGAACGATCGTCCGCTCCACCAGATCGACGCGCATAGAATCGGCCTCGAAGGTACCCGCCGGAATCACGCCTGCAACGCGCCCTTGTCCCATCAGCACCCGCTCGACCAGGTCGAAGGTCACATTGCGCGCAGACATTTCGTAGCCGTCGGCAGCGGTAAAGCGGACCACGCCAGGAACGCCCACCTGTTCGTCATCGATGGCATAGGTGCCCTGCTCGGCGGAGAGGATCGCCGGGCCGTCGGGCAACAGGATGCGCGCCATCAGGTCCTGCAATTCCACTACCGGTACGGCATTGCTGCGCTGCACCGCTTCGCCCGCCATAAGCGAGAACGGGCGGCCCTGCCGGTCCTCTCCGCGATACATGGCGTCGTCCACCCGCAGCCGGTCATCGGCAATTGCCACCCGGTTGCGATCGAGCAGGAAGCTGACTTCCCCGCGCGGTGACAGCGGGGTTATCAGCATCATCGCCGCCACTACCCCTACCAGCGCGGGCAGGCCCACCGCGAGCAGGCGCACGATCCTGTCGAGCGAGGAGCCCGGTGCGGCGAAGGCCTGGCGCTTGGTGCGCATCCGGTCTGCGGCGATGGTCATGCGTTCTGCCTATGCGGCGTGTCCCTTACTCGTGGCTGAAGATATCTTTCTCAGCCCAGCCGGCCAGATCGAGCTGGGCGCGTGCGGGGAGGAAGTGGAAACAGGCCTGCGCCATTTCCAGCCGCCCCTCGCGCTCCAGCCGCTCGATCATGATCGTGCGCAGCCGGTGGAGATAGCGCACGTCCGAGGCGGCATATTCGCGTTGCGCATCGTTGAGCACCGGCGCTCCCCAGTCGCTCGACTGCTGCACCTTGGACAGGCTTTCGCCGAGCAGTTCCTCGACGATCATCTTCAGTCCGTGGCGATCGGTATAGGTGCGGGTCATCTTGCTGGCGATCTTGGTGCAGAACACCGGCGCGGCAATTACGCCGAGATAATGCTCGATCGCGGCGAGATCGAAGCGGGCGAAATGGTAGATCTTCACCCGCGCCGGATCGGCCAGCACAGCCTTGAGATTGGGCGCATCGTAGGCGCTCCCCTTGGCGAAGCGGACGAGGTGTTCGTCGCCATTGCCATCGCTGATCTGCACCACGCACAGCCGGTCACGCGCGGTGACGAGGCCCATGGTTTCGGTATCGACGGCGACAGGGCCATCGGCGAGCACGCCTGCAGGCAGGTCTTCTTCGTGGAAATGGACAGTCATCGGCCACGCCTTAGGCGGAATGGGGATAGGAGGGAAGGGCGCCTTTGCTCTGTGCCGACATCGCGCCTAACCTCTGGCTGATGAGCGAAACTGTACCCCCGGGCTGGGCCGATGTGCTCGATCCAGTGCTGGCCACGCCCGCAGCGCGCCAGCTGGGCGGCTGGCTGCGCGGGGAGGAAGCGGCGGGCAAGGCGATCTACCCGCCGCGCGGATGCCGCCTGCGAGCGCTGGAACTGACCCCGCTCGATGCGGTGAAGGTCGTGATCCTGGGGCAGGATCCGTACCACGGGCCGGGGCAGGCGCACGGGCTGTGCTTTTCGGTGGCCGAAAGGGTGCCGCTGCCGCCTTCGCTGCGCAACATTTACAAGGAATTGCAAGCCGATCTTGGCATCGCGCCACCATCGAGCGGCAATCTGGAAGGCTGGGCGCGGCAGGGGGTGCTGCTGCTCAACAACACGCTGACGGTGGAAGACGGCAAGGCGGGCAGCCACGCGGGGCGCGGCTGGGAGGCCATCACCGATGCCTGCGTGGCGGCGGTGGCGGAACGGGCGGAGCCGAGCGTGTTCGTGCTCTGGGGCAGTCACGCACAGGGCAAAGCGGCGCGGATTGCCGCTTTGCAGGAAGGGGGGCGGCATTGCCTGATCAGGAGCCCGCACCCCAGCCCGCTTTCCGCCCATCGCGGTTTCTTCGGTTCAAGGCCGTTCAGCCGAGCCAATGCCTTCCTCGACGCGAACGGGCGCGAAAGGATCGACTGGCGATTATAGAGCAATTGTGGAGCTCCGACCTACCCCTTTCCGAAAACTCTGGCTTCGGATTTTGCGCTTGTTTCGCAGGTGTTTGCGAGCCTTTTCGTAGTTCGAAGTGTCACCTTCCGGATTCTTGGTTTCCAACGAGATAAAAGATGCACGCGGCAGTATCATGTCTCGTATCACCTGTCCTTAACCAGCGTAGGAAAGCAGTCGCGCGAAAGAACACTTGCCATCACATCTTCGCAGCCGCATTGTCAGAGGAGCTATTGGGGGCGGCGATCATGACAAAATGCGCAATCTGCAACAAGGACATCGGTGAATACGATTCCGACAACGGAATGCATTTTACATGCGTTAAGCAGCGTCACTCCAGTTCGCCTCCTGCACCAACCGGCGGCGCCACTTTTGTGACGGACCCATCCTCGGCGGGGGCGATCGGTTATCGGCTCGTCGGCAAGTTGTCGACGACGCAGTTAACCCAGGCGGACAGTGCCTTCCTGTGGGGTATTGCCAGCGCCGCCCACAGCGGTTTGCAGCACTGCGGGACCAAGGGGAAGTATTGCCATGCAAGCGACGGGGCGAGCCGGATGGCCAAGAAAGGCCGGACGATCATGACTGTGTTCTATACCAGCGAAGGCACTGGCAAGATCGCCATTTGCGGCATCGGCGAGCATATCGACGGTAAGGGCAAGGACAAGGATTCCAGCTATAAGGCGGTCTGGCAGGATGGCACCAAGACCAGCTTCGCGCTGGGAAAAACTACCGACTTGTAAAGTCTGAACTTGGTTGAACAGCTACTCGACGCAGAGGAAATCGGCGAGCGGGTAGCGCGCCACCACCGCATCGGTGCAATCCAGTACAGTCACTTCCTGCGCCAGATTGAGGTGGCCTGTCCCGATTTCCCGCGCCGCATGCTGGCGGGCGAATTGCTTCGCCACATGCCCTACAACCGATAGATCGGGCAGGTCGAAACTGACCTCGCGGCTGCGCATGTTGCCGCGTTCGAGAAAGAATCGGAAATCAGGCATGCGTCCCCTTTTTGTGGAGACTCACAGCATTGATGTTACAGTTTGATGACTCCGGCGGGTCCTATCGCGGCAGTTCGGTCACTCCCATCAGCGCTTCGTCCACGCTGGCGGCGCACTGGCGGCCTTCGCGGATGGCCCAGACCACCAGCGATTGCCCGCGCCGCATATCGCCGCAGGCGTAGACCCGTTCGTCAGTGGTACGGTAGCTACGGGTATCGGCATCGACATTGCCGCGCGCGGTCAGCGCCACGCCGCTCTGTTCGATCATCCCCTTCTTGCGCGGGCCGAGGAAGCCCATTGCCAGCAGGATCAGGTCTGCCTTCAGGGTGAATTCGCTGCCGGGAACTTCCTTCAAGCGGCCCTCCGACCAGTCGGCGCGCACGCAGCGCAGGCCGGTGACGGCGCCGTCCTCGCCGACCACTTCCTTGGTCAGTACGGCCCAGTCACGCTCCACGCCTTCTTCGTGGCTGGTGGAAGTGCGCAGCTTCATCGGCCAGTCGGGCCAGGTCATCAGCTTGTTTTCGTGCGCAGGGGGCTGCGGCATGATCTCGATCTGGGTGACGCTGGCCGCGCCTTGCCGGTTGCTGGTGCCCACGCAATCGCTGCCGGTATCGCCGCCCCCGATCACGATCACGTGCTTGCCGGTGGCCGTCAGGCTGCCGCGCGGGGCGGCGCGGGTTTCGTCGTCGCCCGCGTTGCGCTTGTTCTGCTGGGTGAGGAATTCCATCGCCTGGCGCACGCCGGGCAATTCCGCCCCGGGGATTTCCAGCGGGCGCGGATGCTCCGCCCCGCCCGCCAGTACCACCGCGTCGAAGTTTTCCTTGAGGCTTTTCATCGAGATGTCGACGCCAACTTCGGTGCTGGTGCGGAAAGTCACGCCTTCGGCTTCCATCTGCACCGCGCGGCGGTTGATCTGGCTCTTCTCCATCTTGAAGTCGGGAATGCCATACCGCAGCAGCCCGCCGACCCGGTCCCCCTTTTCGAACACGGTGACCGAATGCCCGGCGCGCGCCAGTTGCTGGGCGCAGGCGAGCCCTGCCGGGCCGGAGCCGACCACGGCGACACTCTTGCCGGTCTGCCGGGCAGGAGCCTGCGGCTTGATCCAGCCTTCCTTCCACCCGCGATCGACAATCGCGCACTCGATGCTCTTGATCGTTACCGGCGCGTCGGTGAGGTTGAGCGTGCAGCTCGCCTCGCACGGGGCGGGGCAGACGCGGCCGGTGAATTCGGGGAAGTTGTTGGTGCTGTGCAGCACTTCCAATGCGTTCTGCCAGTCACCCTCGTAAACCAGGTGGTTCCAGTCCGGGATGATATTGTTCACCGGGCAGCCGTTGTGACAGTAGGGAATGCCGCAATTCATGCACCGCGCGGCCTGGTTCCGCAGCCCGTCCTCGCTGTGCGGGATCACGAACTCCTTGTAGTGCCGGATGCGTTCCTTGGGATCGGCATAGGTGCGATCCTTGCGGTCGATTTCGAGGAAACCCGTCTCTTTACCCATTGTCTACTATCCTACTCGGCCGCAACGCTGGCGGCCTGGTCGCGTTCGGCTTCGAGCTGTTCGAGCGCGCGGCGGTAATCCTTCGGCATCACCTTGACGAATTTGCCCAACGATGCCGGCCAGTCGCGAAGCAGCGCCTCGGCGCGCGCCGATCCGGTGTGCAGCTTGTGCCGTTCGAGCAGGATCTTCAACCGTGCGGCATCGTGATAAAGCGGATCGCCCATGCCGAAATCATGGACCGAGGCACCGCGCTGCTGCGGTCTGCCCATGCCGTCCGGATCACTGGCATTGGCCGCAATCGGTTCGAGATCGACCTGCGCCATGTTGCAGCGGCTGGCAAAGCTGCCGTCCGGATCATAGACATAGGCGACCCCGCCACTCATCCCGGCAGCGAAATTGCGTCCGGTCTGGCCGAGCACCGCGACCACGCCGCCGGTCATATACTCGCAGCCATGATCGCCGGTGCCCTCGACCACCGCAATCGCGCCCGAATTGCGCACCGCGAAGCGTTCTCCGGCAACGCCGCCAAAATAGGCTTCGCCCGCAATCGCGCCGTAGAGAACGGTATTGCCGACAATGATGTTCTCGCCGGGCACGCGCGGCACCCCGGCGGGCGGGCGGACGATCACGCGGCCGCCGGAAAGCCCCTTGCCGACATAGTCGTTGGCGTCCCCGACCAGATCGAGCGTCACCCCGTGAACCAGCCAGGCGCCAAAGCTCTGCCCGGCGGTACCGGTGAAGTTCACGCGAATGCTCTCGGCGGGCAGCCCCTTGTGGCCGTGCGACTTGGCAATTACGCCTGACAGCATGGCCCCGGTGGTGCGGTTGAGATTGCGGATCGGGCGGTCGATTTGCACCGGCTCGCCGCGTTCGAGCGCTGGTTTGCAGGCTTCGATCAGCTCATTGTCCAGCGCCGGGCCGAGCCCATGGTCCTGCACTTCGGTATGGAACAGCGTCTTGCCTTCCCAGGGTTCGACCTGATGCAGCAGCCGCGACAGGTCGATCCCGTCGGTCTTCCAGTGGTGGATCGCGCGGTTCATGTCGATCCGTTCGACCCTGCCGATCATTTCCTCCACCGTGCGGAAGCCCATTTCGGCCATGATGCTGCGGAGTTCCTCGGCGACGAAGAAGAAGTAGTTGATGACGTGTTCGGGCTGGCCGACGAACAGCTTGCGCAGTTCGGGGTTCTGCGTCGCCACGCCCACCGGGCAGGTGTTGAGGTGGCACTTGCGCATCATGATGCAGCCCGCGGCGATCAGCGGAGCGGTGGCAAAGCCGAATTCGTCCGCGCCGAGCAGCGCGCCGATGGCGACATCGCGCCCGGTGCGCAGGCCGCCGTCCACCTGCACCGCGATGCGGCTGCGCAGGCCGTTCAGGAGCAGCGTCTGCTGGGTTTCGGCCAGGCCGATTTCCCAAGGAGATCCCGCGTGGGTCAGGCTGGTGAGCGGCGAAGCGCCGGTGCCGCCTTCGTAGCCCGAAATGGTGACATGGTCCGCCTTGCACTTGGCGACACCTGCGGCGACCGTGCCGACGCCCACTTCTGCCACCAGCTTGACCGATATGCGCGCCACCGGATTGACGTTCTTGAGATCGTGGATCAGCTGCGCGAGGTCTTCGATCGAATAGATATCGTGATGCGGCGGCGGCGAAATCAGGCCCACGCCGGGTGTCGCGTGGCGCACCGCGCCGATGCGCTTGTCCACCTTGTGGCCCGGCAATTGCCCGCCCTCGCCGGGCTTGGCGCCCTGCGCCATCTTGATCTGGATATCGTCCGAATTGGCGAGATATTCGGTGGTGACGCCAAAGCGCCCGCTGGCCACCTGCTTGATCTTGCTGCGCATCGAATCGCCATTGGGCAGCGGCACGAAGCGCTCCGGCTCTTCCCCGCCTTCGCCGGTGTTCGAACGCCCGCCGATCCGGTTCATCGCGATGGCGAGCGTGGAATGGGCTTCGTGGCTGATCGAACCGAAGCTCATCGCCCCGGTGCTGAACCGTTTGACGATTTCGGCGGCGGGTTCGACCTCGTCGAGTGGCACCGGCTTGTCCGCCTTCTTCAGCTCCATCAGCCCGCGGATCGTCAGCAGCCGTTCGGACTGCTCGTTGATCGACTTTGCGAATTCCTCGTACTGGTCCCACTTGTCGCCGCGCACCGCGTGCTGGAGCTGGGCGATATTGGCCGGGGTCCAGGCGTGCTCCTCGCCGCGCAGGCGGTACTGGTACATCCCGCCGACATCGAGCATGTTGCGGTAGATCGGATTGTCGCCATAGGCGGCGGAGTGGCGGCGCACCGTCTCCTGCGCCACTTCGGCTAGGCCGATGCCTTCGATGGTGGTGGCGGTGCGGGTGAAATAGCTTTCGACGAATTCCGAGGAAAGCCCCACCGCGTCGAAAATCTGCGCCCCGCAATAGGACTGGTAGGTGGAAATGCCCATCTTGGACATGACCTTCTGGATGCCCTTGCCCACCGCTTTGATGTAGTTCTTCTCGACCGCTTCGGGTGTCAGTTCCGGAGCCTTGCGGCGGCGGATATCTTCCAGCGTCTCGAAGGCGAGGTAGGGATTGATCGCTTCTGCGCCGTATCCCGCCAGCACGCAGAAGTGGTGCACCTCGCGCGCTTCGCCCGTCTCGACGACGATCCCGGTCTGCATCCGCAAGCCCTGCCGCACCAGCTGGTGGTGCACGGCAGCCGTGGCGAGCAACGCGGGCATCGGGATCCGGTCAGGCCCTTGGGCGCGGTCCGAGAGGATCAGGATGTTGCGATCCTGCAGCACCGCTTCGGTGGCGGCCCAGCACATTTCCTTGATCGCCATTTCGAGACCATCGGCCCCGGTGCTGGCATCCCAGGTAATGTCGATGGTGCCGGTGCGGAACGCGCCGTCAAGGCTTGCTTCAACCGAGCGGATTTTCTCCATACCCTTGCTGGTGAGGATCGGCTGGCTGATTTCGAGCCGCTTGTGCGTGCCTGCCTCGTGCCCCAGCAGGTTCGGGCGCGGGCCCACCATGGTCAGCAGGCTCATCACCAGCTCCTCGCGGATCGGATCGATCGGCGGATTGGTGACTTGCGCGAAGTTCTGCTTGAAATAGTCGTAGAGCAGGCGGCTGCGCTTCGACAGCACCGCAATCGGGGTGTCGGTGCCCATCGAACCGATAGGATCGTCTCCCAGAACGGCCATCGGTTCGAGGAACTTGGCGATATCTTCCTGCGTGTAGCCGAAGGCCTGCTGGCGATCGAGCAGGCTCACCTCGTGCTCGAGCACCGCTTCGTCATGCGTTTCGATGGTTTCGAGATCGGCCAGCTTGTATTGCGCCTTCTCCAGCCATTCCTCATAGGGTTCGGCATTGGCGAGCTGGGCCTTGAGCTCCTCGTCCTCGATGATGCGACCCTGTTCGAGATCGATCAGCAGCATCCGGCCGGGCTGGAGCCGCCACTTGCGCACGATGTCTTCCTCGGCGAACGGCAGCACGCCGCTTTCGGAAGCGAGGCAGACGAGGTCATCCTTGGTCACGCAATAGCGCGCGGGGCGCAGGCCGTTGCGGTCCAAGGTGGCGGCGATCTGCCGGCCATCGGTGAAGGCGACCGAAGCGGGGCCATCCCATGGCTCCATCAGCGCGGCGTGGTATTCATAGAACGCGCGCCGCTTGGGATCCATCAGCGGATTGCCGGCCCAGGCTTCGGGAATCAGCATCATCATCGCATGGGCGAGGCTGTAGCCGCCGAGCAGCAGCAGTTCGAGCGCATTGTCGAGACAGGCGGTGTCCGACTGGCCGTGCGGGATGATCGGCCACAATTTGTCCAGATCGGCGCCGAGCAGGTCCGATTCCATCGTCCGGCGGCGCGCGTTCATCCAGTTAACGTTGCCGCGCACGGTGTTGATTTCGCCATTGTGGCAGATCATCCGGAATGGCTGCGCCAGCCGCCAGCTGGGGAAGGTATTGGTGCTGAAACGCTGGTGCACGAGGCCGAGCGCACTCTCGCAATCGGGATCGCGCAGGTCGTCGTAAAAGCTGCCCACCTGCGTTGCCAGCAGCAGCCCCTTGTAGACCACCGTGCGGCTGGAGAAGCTGGGCATGTAGAGCTTTTCAAGGCCCGGCATGGCGTGCTTCTTCGC
Source organism: Erythrobacter sp. (assembly GCA_019739335.1). NCBI lineage: Bacteria > Pseudomonadati > Pseudomonadota > Alphaproteobacteria > Sphingomonadales > Erythrobacteraceae > Erythrobacter > Erythrobacter sp. The sequence goes on along the minus strand of CP073261.1, from coordinate 1,098,615 downwards.
CAATTCCGCCAGCGGGTTCTGGGTCTGTTTGCGGATCACGATCAGCTTGCGCTCGAAAGCGTCCTGATCGGCGCAGTTTTCGCCCCGCGCGATGAAGCACTGGCGGATCACCGGCATCGATTCGAGTACGGCCTTGCCAAGACCCTCCTGCGTGGTCGGTACGTCGCGCCAGCCGATCAGGCGCTGTCCCTCCTTGGCAACGAATTTTTCGAACTGCGCGGTGATGAAATCGCGCGCCGGAGCATCCTGCGGCAGGAAGCACATCGCCACCGCGTAATCGCCCGGCTGGGGTAGTGCGAGACCTTCATTTGTCGCCCAGCGGCGATAGAGCTTGTCCGGGATCTGGATCAGGATTCCCGCGCCGTCGCCCAGCAACGGGTCCGCGCCCACCGCACCGCGATGATCGAGATTGGCCAGAATCTCGAGGCCCTGGATAATGATGCCATGCGATTTGACGCCCTTGATATGGGCGACAAAGCCCATGCCGCAGTTGTCGTGCTCGTTTACGCTGTCATACAGGCCTTGGGCGGCGGGATACTCGGTCAAACGTCAACTCTTCCTGTTGCTCGCGCAGGTTCGGGGCGGGCCGAAGGCGCGTCCCGGAACCGGTTTCAACGGTAACGAAACGCGAATCAACAGCCCTGGGCTGCACGAAAATTTCGCGAATGGCCCTCATGGCGACAGGAAAGGCATTTTGCAAGTTTTGTTGCGCCGCACAAGCGCCTGCATGGCGCGGCGCAAATGCTTATTTGCCCATGCGTTGCAGGTTCATCAGCGCCTCGCGCAGCGCTCGCTCGCTGTCATCATTGGATGCCGGGCGACCGGAAAGCGGGTTCGGTTGGGCGTGCGGGTTGATCTGCGCCACTTTCGGTGACGCCGGGGGGCACAGTTCGGAGGGACGGTCGAAAGGTCGCGCAGCGGTGAGGGGGCCGCCAGCCGTCGCGGGGCGGGTTGTTTCCTCGTGCGGGAAGACCACCGCGGGCCGGACCAGGCCTGCTTTGGACTCGGGCTCTTCGATCCGGACAAATTCGTCGACCGGCCGGCGAAACGGGTTGTCGGCGGAGAGCGAAACGTAGCTGGCGTCGCGCAACCGGGCCGGTGCCGGTTGCGGCTGCGAGCCGACGCTGGCGCTCAGGGGCAGGCTGAACGAGGCAGCAAGCTCTTCGATATCGTCTTCGTCGTCCTCTTCATAACCATGTTCGACCGCCGCAAGGTGCCCCATGCCTGCGAAGGGAGCACAGCCCTGCTCGACGGCTGGCGCGCTGGAAAGACTGGATGCGGGTTCGGGAGCGGGGTTCACGGCGGAGGTGGGTTCGTCCTTCACCTCTTGGGGAAAAGCAGCAGGCTTGCCGAACCATGCGGCCATTGCCTCGGCCGCATCGTCTGCTGGAGCGGGTTCAAATTCCTCGGCGATCTCGGTCCGCGAATGGGCGATTTCGGTGACTGCCTCCGCTTCCGGCTCCGCTCCACTATCGCTTGCTGCACCAGACGCAGTGGCAACGGCACGCTGGGCGGTCCATTCGCGGTGCTTCTCCAGCGTCTGGCCCAGCTTCTGCACAAGTTGGACCAATCCGGTCACTTCGCCGTCCGCATCGGCAGGGGCAGGCTGAAGGGAAGAAGCAAAGGTCTGTCTGTGGCGGACAATTTCCACATCATTCTCCGGGATTGGTTCGGGTTCGGGCGCTTCTGGTGGGAGGATATCCCCCTCGTGCATAGTCGCCTCGGCTTCATCATCGGCGAGCGCCGGTTCGGGAGTGGAGCCTCCGAACCGCGCCATTGAGGGTGGCGAAAACGGCAGCGGCTCGACGGCGGTGGCGGGAACGCTCTTGGAAACTTCGACCGGCGATTCAGGTGCTGCCGCTTCAACTCGGACTGCGGAAGGGACGTATTCCTGCGGCACCGGCTGAGCCACTTCAATTCCGCTCGCCTCAGGCGCATATTCCTGACCGAGCACCAGCGTATCGTCCTCATCTGCGGCGGGGTCACCGGGTAGAGGTACAACGTGGAGGAAATCGCTCGGACGCTCTTCCTCGGCCAAGGCCAGCGGGCGGCGGCGGCCCAGAGTGGGAGAAGGATCGCGCAGCGGCGGGAGATCGGCATCGAGCCCGTCATCGGCGAAATCGTCGAAATCATCGCCGGCATCGTCGGTGTAGGCCTCACGCTCTGCCGTAGGCAGACGGGTGGAAGCCTGTGTCACCTTGCGCGCGGCATAAACGCCAAGCAGCGCCCCGGTCGTGGTAGCGGCCAGCGCGATGGCTGCGCGTGCGGTGAAACCGAGCGGCGGTGCTGCGGAAGGAATCAGCGAGGCAACGCCGGAAGCATTCAACATGCTTTCGAGCAGTTGCACGGGCAGGATCAGGCTGCCTAGCCCGAGAAGAGCGGCAAACCACAGCGAGACAATGGCGGGAAAGGCGGGATGCGCGCTGACCGGGGGACGGTCGGTAGTAATGCCGCCGCTCCTGCTTCTGCGGGATGGGTCCATCGGAACTGAAGCCACGGGTATTTCCTGTCTGCACCTCCCCGACTTCACCCGATGAAATCAGGCGGCAGCGGGAATCCGGCGATTCGACGATTGGCCTAACAGTCTTTGGTAAACGACCTGATAACGCTGTATATTCTGGTGCCAGTCATGGCTCTGGCGGATATGTTCACGGGCCGTGGCGCGGATTGCGGGCCATTCGTCGCGGCGGTCGATGAGGTCGGCCAGCGCTGTGGCGCAGGCGGCAGGATCATCGGGCGCGAACAGCACTCCGGTTTCCCCCTGCGTAACCAGTTCGCGGTGGCCGCCGACATTGCTGGCGGCGACGAGTTGCATCTGCGCCATCGCTTCGAGTGGCTTCAAAGGCGTGACCAGATCGGTCAGGCGGCTGTGCTTGCGCGGGTAAGCCATGATATCGCTGAGCGCGTAGTAACACTCGACTTCGCCGTGCGGCACGCGACCGGCGAAAATGATTGCATCGGCGGCGGATGAGGCGAGAGCCTGCGCCTTGAGCGCCGCTTCCATCGGTCCCCCGCCCACCAGCAGCAGCCTCGCGCTGGGATGGCGCTCCAGCAGCATGGGCATGGCGGCGATCAGGTCGTCCAGCCCTTCGTAATCGTAGAAGCTGCCGATGAAGCCGATCACCGGGCCGCAGGAATCCTTGGCCCCGATCCCCAGTTCCTGCGCCAGCACAGCATCGCGCGCTACCGGTTCGCCGAACAGCGTCAGATCGACACCATTGGGCATGATCCCGATCTTGTCCGGCCCCACCCCGCGCAAAACCAGATCGTCCTTCAGCCCCTGGCAGATCGTCATCACTGCGTCCGCGCCGCTGACGGCCATGTTCTCCAGTTGCCGGGTCAGCCGGTATTTGAGCGAGCCTTCGTGGGTCATCAGATTGCCCACGGCAGCATCTTCCCAGAAGGCGCGGATTTCGTAGACTACCGGAATGCCGAGCTTCTTACCGGCGCGAATCGCCGCCATTCCGTCAAGCGCGGGCGAATGCGCGTGCAGCACGTCGGGCCGCCAGTCCTGTGCCAGCGCGACAATGGCATCGGCGAGCGCGCCGATCTCGCGCCATTCCTTCAGGCCAGCAGGGCCTTGCGCGGTTCCGGGTGTGCGGTGGAAGGTAAGCCCGTCCACCTGCTCCATTGGCGACCCCTCGGCGCTGTGTCGCAAGCCAGTGATCCCGCGCACTTCCAGTCCCTGCGCCTGCTGCGCCGTCAGGATCGCGCGGGTGCGGAAGGTGTAGCCGCTGTGCAGCGGCAGCGAATGGTCGAGGACGTGCAGGATCCGGGTCATCGCCCGTGGCTTTGCCACAGCTTGCTTAACGCCGCGTCAAGACCCTGAGCGTAGGAGGGAGCCAGCAAGCTTTCCGGACCCCTGATCCTTGATCGATATTTTCACCATCCTGCTCAGCCACGGCCTGATCCTGCTCGCCGCGTGGAAGCTGCTGTTCCGGGACGATCTCGATCACGAGGCTCCCGCCAAAGCGCCCGCACCGCGCCCGTGGCTGAAGCCCGCCGCGCCCGCTGCTGCGACAGACGAGCCCGCCGCCGATGCGTGACCTGGTCCTCCTTGCCTTCATCGGCGCGATCCTGCTGCTGGGGTTCAAGCGGCCCTTCATCTGGGTGCTGCTGTATATCTATGTCGACATCGTCTCGCCGCAGCTGATCGGCTGGGGCATCATCACCAGCCTGCAATTGTCGCTCATCACCTTCCTCGCCGCCTTTGCCGGCTACGTCGTACTCGACAGCAAGGAAGGAAGTCGCTTCACTCTAAGGCAGGCGCTGATCGTCGCGCTGCTGGCGTGGTGCGGTTACACCACGCTGGGTGCGGTCTTTCAGGACTCAGCGTGGGAGAAGTGGGACTGGGTGTGGAAGAGCATGTTCTTCGCCGCCTTCCTGCCACTGACCCTGCGCACCCGGCTGCGGCTCGAATCGGCGGTGCTGGTATTTGCGCTGGCGATCGGCGCGATTGCCATCAACGGCGGGATCAAGACGGTATTTGGCGGCGGCGGTTACGGCACGCTGACGCTGCTGGTGGACGACAACGCGGGCATCTACGAAGGCTCGATCATTTCCACCGCCGCGATTGCCACGATACCGCTGATCCTGTTCCTCGCCCGGCGCGGAACCGTGTTTCCGCCTAGCAAGGCCGTGTGGCTGTTCAGCGCCGCGCTGATCTTTTCCTGCCTGCTCATTCCCATTGGCACCAGTGCCCGTACCGGGCTGGTGTGCATCGCCGTGCTCGGACTGGTGCTGATGCGGCAGGTGCGCCACCGCTTCCTGTTCGCTGGTCTCGCCAGCGTGGCGATGCTGGTGGCGCTGCCGTTCCTGCCGCAAACCTTCGTGGAGCGGATGGGGACCATAACCGGCTTCCGTTCGGACGAAAGCGCTTCCACCCGGCTTGAAGTGTGGAAGTGGACCTATCACTATGCGCTGGCCAATCCCAAGGGTGGCGGGTTCGATGCCTATCGCGGAAACAGCTTCACCTACCAGCTTCCCGAAGTGACCGGGGAGGGGAACAACCGCCGGATCACCTATACCGAAGTCACCGACGAAGCGCGCGCCTACCATTCGTCCTACTTCGAAATGCTCGGCGAGCAGGGCTGGTTGGGGTTGGGGCTGTGGTTGCTGCTGCACGGGCTGGGGCTGTGGCAGATGGAACGCATCCGCTGGCGTGAGCGCGCAAAGCACGCGGATCGCGATGTCTGGTTCCACGATCTGGCGACGGCTTTGCAGCATGCACAGATAATCTTCCTGGTCGGTGCGGCTTTTGTGGGGATTGCCTACCAGTCGTTCATGTTCCTGCTGATCGCGATGCAATGCGCGCTGTGGAGCCAGTGGCGGATGCGTCGGAAACCCTTTCGCCCCTCCGAAGTGGCGGAACGGCTGGCAGGACGGAACAAGCAGGCCGCGCCCGCCTGATTGCGTGGCTGGTGAACAAGGTGTTCGGGGAAACCTTATCATGAAGCCGCAGAGACGGCTTCATGAAACCGAAATCACACCTCAGCCATTATCCCGCATCCACTGCTCCACCACCGACGCGATCTTGCCGCGCCACTTGCTGCCGTTGAAAATGCCGTAATGGCCGACATCCTTGGCGAGGTGATACATCTTCTTCTCCGGAGGCAAGTGCTTGGCCAGATCGAGCGCGGCACGCGTCTGGCCAACGCCGGAGATATCGTCCAGCTCGCCTTCGATCGCCAGCAGCGCGGTGTCACGGATGGCATCGGGATCGATCGCCTTGCCGCGATGGACGAATTCGCCCTTGGGCAGCGAATGGCGCTGGAACACGTGCTCGATGGTCTGGAGATAGAATTCCGCCGTCATGTCGCAGACCGAGAGATATTCGTCGTAGAACATCCGGGTGCGCTCAGCGCTGTCGTTGTCGCCCAGCGTCATATGCTTGAACATTTCGTAATGGCTCATCATGTGATCGGCCAGATTCATTGACAAGAAGCCTGCCAATTGCAGGAAACCGGGATAGACCTTCCGCCCCGCACCCGGATAGCTGTAGGGCACGGTGGCGATCACATTGCTTTCGAACCAGGCGAGCGGCTTGTCCATCGCCAGATCGTTCACGCTGGTTGGGCTGGCGCGGGTGTCGATCGGGCCGCCCATCATCATCAGCGATGCCGGGCGGCACGCGTCCTTGTTCGCCGCCATTACGGCCGTGGCGGCAAAGGCGGGGACCGAAGGCTGGCAAACCGCAAGGACATGCGTGTTCGGATCGAGGAATTGCAGGAATTCGATCAGGTAATCGATGTAGTCGTCGAGATCGAAATGCCCGGCCGATAATGGCACCTGCCGCGCGTCGACCCAGTCGGTGATCCAGACCTGCTGGTTTACCACCATCCGCTGCACCGTTCCGCGCAGCAGGGTGGCGAAGTGCCCGCTCATCGGCGCGACGATCAGCAGTTTGGGCGCATCTTCAGGCAGGCCTTCGCGCACGAAACGGCGCAAGCCACCGAACGGCTTTTCGAACACCACGGTTTCGGAAACCGGGCAGGAAACGCCATCGACTTCGACCGGCTGGATATCGAATTCGGGCTTGCCGCGATCTTCGTAGAGGTGTGCGAAAACCTTCAAGGCGCTGGCAGCGGCTGGGCCCATGCCGAAATAGCCCATCGGAAGTGACGGATTGTCAAGCATACGCGCGGCCACTGCAGCCCAGTTGCTGGCCGAGCCGAGCAGCACGCGCTGCATTTCATAAGCGGAATAAAGCAAGTTGGTGCGTCCTTCGCGAAACTGCGGATGACGGTTCTGCCGAATGCGACGTGGGAGGCTTCCCGGCGACCGTTCTTGTGCGTTGCGGCAAATATGGGCGTTTTCGTTGCATGTTGCAACGCGGTATGGCTCGCCGGGATGAGTCAGCGGGAGAACCCGGCCCTCCGGCTGGCTTGACCGCGGCTGCGATTGGGCTAGTGCCGCGCCACAATGGCACGCATGTCCCGATCCATCCAGGCCGACGACTCCAAATCCGCGCGCAATCTCGGCCCGCTCAAGATGGTGGCGCGCGAAGCGGTGAAATATCCGTTCCAGATCGGCATGGCGGCGATTGCGCTGTTCGTCACTGCCGTCATCATGTCCTGGGCGGTGCCCACTGCGCTGCAGCTCATCATTGATCGCGGCTTCGTTGGAGATGGCGATATCGGGCGCTGGTTCCGTTACCTGCTGCTGCTGGTCGGCATTCTCGGTATCGGCACAGCGATGCGGTTCTATTTCGTCAGCTGGCTGGGCGAACGGGTGGTCGCCGACATCCGCAGTCGGGTGTACGACAACCTGCTGCGGCTTTCGCCCGCCTTCTTCGAGGAGAACAGCCCGCGCGAAATATCGTCGCGGATGGTCTCCGACACCGCGATCATCGAACAGATCGTCGGCACGACCATTTCGGTGGCGTTGCGCAACACGATCATGGCGGTGCTGGGGACGGGCTACCTGTTCTGGCTCGCGCCGCAACTGGCCGTCTGGCTGCTGGCGGGGATTCCGCTGGTGATCGGGCCGATTGCCCTGTTCGGGCGGCGGCTGCGCGATATCAGCCGCGCCAGCCAGGACCGGGTGGCCGATGTGGGCGGGATCACCACCGAAATGCTCTCCGCGATGAAGATCGTGCAGGGCTTCAACCAGGAGGAGCGGGAGGCTGCGCGCTTCGGCGAAGCCGTCGAGCGCACCTTCGATGTCGCCAAGTCGCGCATCCTGATCCGCGCGGTGATGACCGCGATGCTGATCACGCTCATTTTCGGATCGATCACCGGACTGATGTGGCGCGGCGCGCTGATGGTGGCCGAAGGATCGATTTCGGGCGGGACGATCCTCGCTTTCATCGTCGGCGGGGTGATTACCGCCGGTGCCTTCGGCGCTCTGACCGAAGTGTTCGGCGATCTGCTGCGCGGGGCCGGCGCTGCGAGCCGGCTCAACGAACTGCTCGAGGAAAAGCCCGATATCACCGTGCCCGCCCGCCCGCAGGCGCTGCCCGTGCCGCCGCGCGGCAGCATTGCCTTTGCCAACGTCACCTTCAGCTATCCCACGCGGCCCGAAGACCAGGCGGTGAGCGATTTCACCCTGACGGTGGAGCCGGGTGAGACGGTGGCGATCGTAGGCCCGTCGGGCGCGGGCAAGTCGACCATCTTCCAACTCGCCGAGCGGTTCTACGATCCGCAGGCGGGCACGATCCGCATGGACGGGGTGCCGTTGACCCAGGCCGATCCTGCCGAAGTCCGACGCCGGATGGCGCTGGTGCCGCAGGAAGGCGTTCTGTTCGCCGCCAGCGCGCGCGACAACCTGCGCTATGGTGCGTGGGAAGCCAGCGAGGAGGCAATCTGGCAGGCGGCGCGCGCTGCCAATGCCGAGGATTTCCTCCGTGAACTGCCGCAGGGGCTCGATACTTTCCTCGGCGACGGCGGGGCGCGGCTTTCGGGCGGGCAGCGCCAGCGGGTGGCAATCGCCCGTGCGCTGCTGCGCGATGCACCGATCCTGCTGCTCGACGAAGCGACTTCTGCGCTCGATGCCGAAAGCGAACGGCTGGTGCAGGACGCGCTTGAGAGGCTGATGGCGAACCGCACTACGCTGGTGATCGCCCATCGCCTCGCCACAGTGCGCGCGGCGGACCGGATCGTGGTGATGGAGGGCGGCCGGATTGTCGAACAGGGCGACCACGCCAGCCTGACCGCGCAGGGCGGGCTCTATGCGCGGCTGGCGGCCTTGCAGTTCGACGAACGCAAAACCGAAGCGATTACCGCCTAAAGGCGGTAGCGCTTTCCGGACTCCCGACCTTGCGTCGAGCGGAATCGACGCTTAGTCGATATGGTAACGACAGAAACGGTTCATCCGGTCTGGACGAACAGCATAGCATTAACGCTACCTTTGGGGACTGCCGCATGATCCGCACACTGCTTGCCACATCCGTATCCGCGCTCGGGCTGGCCTTCGCCATGCCCGCGCTGGCGCAAGACGCGCCCACCGAAACGATCGTCGAACTGCCAACAATGGACTTCGGCACTTGGGGCGTGGGGCTGGACGCGATCGACCCCGCCGTGGACCCGGGCGACGATTTCAACGCCTACGTCAACGGAAAGTGGACCCGCGAGAACGCCATTCCCGCCGATCGCAGCCGTTTCGGTGCCTTCGACCTGCTGGGTGAACAGTCGCGCGAAGACGTGCGTCTCCTGATGGTCGACCTGCTGGCCTCCAACCCCGCCCCCGGCACGCCGGAACGCCGGATCGTCGATGCCTACAACGCCTTCTACGATGTCGAAGCGATCGACGCGGCGGGCCTCGCCCCGGCGCAGCCCTATCTGCAGGAAATCTTTACCGCACCGGATCTGAACCGGCTGGTGGAACTGTTCGAAGAGCCGGGCTATCCCTCACTGGTCAGCGCCGGGGTGGGCATTGATGCGCGCAACCCGACCGAATATGCCGTAAGCATCGGGTTCGACGGCATGGGCCTGCCTGACCGCGACTACTACCTCGTCGATTCGGAAAGCAATCTCGCCATCCGCGAAGCCTATCTGGGCTACCTGGGGACCTTGCTCGAAGCTGCGGGCTATGAAGACCCAGCCGCTGCGGCGCGCGCGATCTATGCCTTCGAGGCGCAGGTCGCCGAACTCGAATGGGCGCGCCAGGTACTGCGGATGCCGCAACTGACCTATAATGTGCTCAGCCGCGAGGAACTCACCGAAATGGCGGGCACCTTCCCCATCGAGACGCTGCTCGAAGCCGGGCAATTTGCCGACCAGACCCGCTTCCTCGCCGGCCAGCTTCCACCAACAGAGGAAGAAATCGCCACGCTCGGCCTTACGCCCGCGCAGCTCGAGATGATCGGTGGCGGCCTGCCGGCAATGATGGAACTGCTGACGCAAACTCCGTTGGAAACGATCAAGGCCTATATGGCTGCGCGCTTCCTCGCCAGCAATGCTGCGGTGCTTTCGAGCGAGCTGGACGCCGCCAATTTCGACTTCTTCGGTCGCACCATTGGTGGGCAGGAACAGCAGGAAGCCCGCTGGAAGCGCGCCATCGGCGCGGTGCAGGGGCAACTGGGCGAACAGCTCGGCGCGCTTTATGTCGAGCGGTACTTCCCGCCCGAAAGCAAGGCGCGGATGGACGAACTGGTGGCCAACCTTTCACGCGCGATGAGCATGGCGCTGGACGAAAACGAATGGATGACGCCGGAAACCATCGCCGAAGCGCGCAACAAGCTTAACGGATTTGTGCCGATGATCGGCTATCCGGACGAATTCGAGACCTATGACGGCCTCGAAATCAGCCCCAACGATCCGCTCGGCAATCGCATGAGCGCGGCGCGCTGGAACCAGCAGGACAACCTGTCGCGGCTTGGCACCCAGGTCGATCCCAGCGAATGGGGCATGCTGCCGCAGACGGTGAACGCCTATTACTCGCCGCTGACCAACCGGATCGTCTTCCCCGCTGCGATCCTGCAGCAGCCGTTCTTCGGTGCGGATAACGATCCGGCGGTGAATTACGGCGGCATCGGCGCGGTGATCGGGCACGAAATCGGCCATGGTTACGACGATCAGGGATCGCAGTTCGATGCCACCGGCACACTGCGCAACTGGTGGCAGGAAGGCGACCGCGAAGCCTTCGAGGAAATCACCACGCAGATGGCTGGTTTCATCGAAAGCTATTGCCCGGTGGACAGCCCCGAAGGCCCGGTCTGCCTGCGCGGGCAGCAATCGATGGGCGAGACGCTGGGCGACGTGGTCGGCCTGCAAATGGCCTATCGCGCCTATCGCCTCTCGCTGAATGGCGAAGAGGCCCCGGTGATCGACGGGCTGACCGGCGACCAGCGGTTCTTCCTTGGTTTCGCGCAGATCTGGCGCGGGATGGAGCGCGAGGAATCGCTCCGCAACCGGGTGATGACCGCCAACCACCCGCCGGGCGAATTCCGCCTGAACAACGCGGTGCGGCATCTCGACGCCTGGTATGACGCTTTCGATGTCAGCCCGGAAGACGATCTCTACCTGCCGCCGGAAGATCGCATCCGCATCTGGTAAGTTCAGTCTGGCAAGCACAAGTTCAAGGCCCGCTCCCGATTTGCACATCGGGAGCGGGTCTTTTGCTTCGGCAGGACTTGGCCGCTTGACTTCATCGGGCGAAAAGCCATGGAGCGGACCCCATGACATTCTTCCAGCTGCTGCTGATCGCCGTGGTGCAGGGGATCACCGAATTCCTGCCGATCTCTTCGTCAGGGCACCTGATCCTGATCCCCTACCTTACCGATTTTCCCGACCAGGGCCCGCTGATCGATGTGGCGGTGCATGTCGGGTCGCTGCTGGCGATCATCGTCTATTTCTTCAAGGACGTGGTGCTGCTGGCACGCGGCGGCTTTGCCAGTGTCGGCATCGTCAAGGCTCCGGCGGAACGACGGCTGTTCTGGTGGATCGTGCTCGGCACCATTCCTGCCGTCGCCTTCGGGCTGGCGATCAAGCTGGGGGTATTCAACGGTCTGGTGGAGAGCGTGTTCGGCATCGAAGTGATCGATGGCGACCTGATGGGATCGATCCGCTTCACCGACCTGATCGCGGTCAACCTGATCTTCTACGGCATTCTGCTCGGCCTGGCGGACCGGTTCGGCAAGGAAACCCGGAAGTTCGAGGACATGACATGGCGGGACGGCCTGCTCGTCGGCATAGCGCAGGCGCTGGCGATCATTCCGGGCACCAGCCGTGCGGGCGCGACGATGACCATGGCGAGAGCGCTGGGATACAATCGCTTCGAATCGGCGCGTTTCTCCTTCCTGCTCTCGATCCCGGCGGTGGCGGGCGCAGGCGTCCTGATCGTGCCGGAGATTTTCGAAGCCGGCGGCGGGCTGGCGATGGAAGCGCTGATCGCCGGCGTGCTGACCTTCATTGCCGCCTTTGCGACAATGGCCTTCCTGATGAATTTCCTCAGGAAAGCATCGATGTTGGTATTCGTGATCTACCGCATCGCGATGGGTGTCGCTTTGCTGGCACTGTTCTGATCCAGAAGAATATTCGTCTTGCGCCAATTATGGCGGAACCAAGGCGAGATTGAGCGGTTTCCCTTCCCGACGATATGTCCGAAGGAAAGCCGCCTCGTGGGTATTGCATTCATGATCGTTACCGGAGCCATCCTTGGATGGTTGATGGCGTTCGTGCTCGGTACCGACAGGACCGTGCGCGGATTGCAGCTCAATATCGGCGTCGGCATTGCTGCCGCGTTGATGGCGGGTCTGGTTATCAGCCCGGTGATCGGGACGGGCGATTTGCTGGGCGATCGTTACTCTGTGCGCGCCATTGCGATCTGCATGATCGCAACGGTGGCACTACTCGTTCCACTTAATCTGTTGCGTTTCAACCATATGCGTTAAGTGGCATCACGGACGATCCGCAAGGTTCGCCCAACCCGGGCAGCATGGCCTGCCCACCTAGAAGGGGAATACCGATGAAGAAGATTATTGCTTTCGCGTCCGCCGCCGTGCTCGGCCTTACGCTCGCCGCCTGTGAAGGTGCCAACGAGAACGCCATGGAAGATGCGGGCGAACAGCGCGCCGAAGATGTGGCTGACGAAGCCGAAGCCATGGAAGATGCCGGCATGATCTCGGATGCTGAAGAAGATGCGATGGTCGATCAGGCCGAAGACCAGGCCGATGCCATGGAGGCAGAAGGCGATGCCATGGATGACGCTGCTGCCGACGATACCGTCGTCGAGTAAGCCCGGCTCGCGCCAAATCGAAGACCGGCTCCGGAAAGTGTTCCGGGGCCGGTTTTTCTTTGCCCCGCAGGAACGCGCTCAAACCGGTGTCGCGCGCGATCCGCGTCCACCGCGCAGGAAATATTCTTGGCTGCCCCGGTGCAACACATTGTCGACGTCGATCACCGCCGAATTGGCATAGGTGAAGCCGGGGCCGAGATTGCGATAGAGCCGGTCGAAATCACGCTCCACCGTCTGCCGGTGGAGATCCTCGAAGCTCTCGATCACGAAATAGGTCGGCTGGAGATCGTCGATTACATAGTCGGTGCGCATTACCCGATCGACATTGAGCATGATCCGGTTGGGCGACTGCCCTTCGAGCGCAAAAATCGCTTCTGTCGGGCCGGACAATATCCCCGCGCCGAAAATGCGCGGTTCTCCATGCTCCAGCATCAGCCCGAATTCGACCGTGTACCAGTAGAGCGCGCCGAGCGCCTTCAGCCGGTTATAGCGCATCGCCTTCCACCCGGCGCGGCCGTATTCCTGCATGTAATCGGCGAACACCGGGTCGGTAAGCAAAGGGACGTGGCCGAACACGTCGTGGAACACGTCGGGTTCCTGAATGTAGTCGAAGGTCTCACGGGTGCGGATGAAGTTGCCTGCGGGAAAACGGCGATTGGCGAGATGCCAGAAGAACACGTGATCGGGAATCAGCATCGGCACGGGGACCACGCTCCACCCCGTCAGCCGCCCCAGTTCCTCGGAAAGCCCGCTGAAATCGGGCACCCCGCCGCGCCCCAGATCGAGCCGTTCGAGACCGTGCAGCATCGCCGAACAGGCGCGGCCGGGCAGCACCTGCATCTGGCGGGCAAACAGATCGTCCCAGATCGCATCTTCTTCGGAGGAGTATTGCGTCTGTGCGGGTTCGAGCCAGTCTTCGCCGACATGGCCGGGGCGCTTCAGCGGGGCGGTGAACACTTCTACGGGAACGACCGGGAGCGCCGAGAAATCCTCGGCCATACTGCTGGATTCGGGTGGCTTCTCGACAGTCTGGCTCATGGCTCAGCCTGTATCACAACCACGCACGGCGTTCCAGTTTCACTTGTTACCATCATCGCGCGCGGGCGCGGATTGCGGCTGGCGCTCCTCCAACATTTCGGCTGCTTCGGCCACAGCGCGCGCTTCGTCGCCCGAGGCGGGGTCGGGAGCGGTTCTCTCCGCTCCCCCGCAGGCGGCAAGCGCCGCGCCGAGGGCCAGCAGCACCCCGGCGCGCGCGCTCACTCGTTTGCGCATTACTCGGCTTCGGCAGCGATATCGCGGGCCTGCCCTGCGGCCTCGGCGGCACTCAGCACGTCATCGACGGTATCCTGCGCAGCGTCAGCGGCTTCCTCGGCAGTCGCTTCGGCAGCTTCGATTTCCTCTTCAGCCGCTTCGTCGTTCATCGCATCGGCATCTTCGACCGGAGCGGGGACATCGGCCATCGCTTCGTCAGCCGGGACTTCAACGGTATCGGCCACTGCATCTTCCGAAGCATCGGTCGAATCCGCGCAGGCGGACAGCGCGAAAAGGGCGGTGGCGGCGGCAAGGGCAATTTTCTTCATGGGTGATTGTGCTTTCGGTTGGGAATGATCCTGTGGCATCTTCTAGCGAAAGCCGATGCGCGTGGAAATGCGCAACTGCACAGGTGGCGGTATCAGGCGCGATCTGCCAAACGGGCGGCGATGCAAGCTCCCGCCACCTTGTCCCCAGAACTCGAGACCACTCTCGATCAGGCGCGCGCCGAATTGCGCCGCATTTTCGGCTTTCCCGACTTTCGCGGGGTGCAGGAGCAGGTGCTGGTGCGGGTGCTCGCGGGGCAGTCGACGCTGGCAGTGATGCCGACGGGCGCGGGCAAGTCGCTGACCTACCAGCTTCCGGCCACCATGCTGGACGGCACCTGCGTCGTGATCTCCCCTCTTATCGCACTGATGCACGACCAGTTGCGCAGCGCGCGGGCGAACGGCATCGCCGCCGCCACGCTCACCAGCGTCGATACCAACTGGCGCGAGACGGTGGATGCGTTCCGCGCGGGGCAGCTCGATCTGCTCTATGTCGCTCCCGAACGGGCGAGCCAGCAGGGCTTCCGCGACCTGCTCAGTGAAGCAAGGATCGCCCTGTTCGCGGTGGACGAGGCCCATTGCGTTTCCGAATGGGGCCACGATTTCCGCCCCGATTATCGCCAGCTCCGCCCCTTGATGGACGCCTTCCCCCAAGTGCCGCGCCTCGCGCTGACGGCAACGGCGGATGCCCATACCCGTACCGATATCCTAACCCAGCTCGGCATTCCGGCAGAGGGCATGGTGCTGGCCGGGTTCGACCGGCCCAATATCCGCTACCAGATCACCCCGCGCGACAATGGCCCGAAGCAATTGGCGCAGCTGCTGGCCGAGGAACCGGGGCCGGGGATCATCTATGCGCCGACGCGGGCCACGGTGGAGAAGCTGGCTGACCAGCTCGGGCGCGCATCGGGCCGCCCGGTGCTGCCCTACCACGCAGGGCTGGACCCGGCAGTGCGGGCGCGCAACCAGGCGGCGTTCGTCGACAGCGAGGACATGGTGATCGTCGCGACGGTCGCCTTCGGCATGGGAATCGACAAGCCCGACGTGCGCTTTGTTGCCCATGCAGGCATCCCCAAGTCGGTCGAGGGATATTATCAGGAAACCGGGCGCGCGGGCCGCGATGGCGATCCGGCGCGGGCAGTGATGCTGTGGGGCGCGACTGATTTCGCCACCGCGCGCCAGCGGCTGGGCGAACTCGATCCGGCACGGCAGGCGAGCGAACGCGCGCGGCTCGATGCGCTGGCGGGGCTGGTGGAGACGCCGGGATGCCGTCGCGCGGTGCTGCTGCGGCACTTCGGCGAGAACCCGCCTCCGCGCTGCGGCAATTGCGACAATTGCCTCAACCCGCCCAAGGTTGCTGACGTGACCGAGCTGTCGCGCAAGCTGCTCAGCGCCGCCTACCGCACCGGGCAGAGCTTCGGGCTGGGCCACCTGGTCAACGTGCTGACCGGCAATGCCGACGAGCGCGTGCTCCAGCGCGGGCATGACAAGCTCTCGGTGTTCGGCATCGTCGGCGGTGACGAAGCCGCGCTGCTGCGCCCGCTCGCGCGCGCCTTGCAGGCGCAGGGCGCACTGCTGGCCAATGCCCATGGCGGGCTGGAACTGGGCGATGCGGCGCGGACGATCCTGAAGGGCGAGCAGCCGGTGGCCATCGTGCATCCGGCGAAAAAGGAACGGCGCGGGCGCCGGGGCGGGGATGGTACACCCAACCCGGTCGGCGACCCGCTGTTCGAAGCATTGCGCGCGCTGCGCCGCGATCTGGCCGCGCAGGCGGGGGTACCGCCTTACGTGGTGTTCCACGATGCGGTGCTGCGCGAAATGGCTTCGCAAAGGCCTGCCTCACTCGCTGATCTGGCGGCGATTCCCGGCGTCGGCGAGAAGAAGCGCGCCGCCTATGGCGCGGCGTTCCTGAAAGCGATCCGCGAGAATTAGCACCGCAATAGCTTGCCAGCTTCTCAGCTTTGATATAAATATGATATCATCATTATATCAAAGAGGGGTAATCCGATGAGCGAAGCACATATTCCGATGGCGCGCAGCCGCGAGGTTCCGGCGAGCGGGTACAGCGGTTACATCATGCTGGGCGTGACGCTGGGACTGACAGCGCTATCCGTCTGGGGGCTGCCCAACGGCATCTGGATCGCGGAAGCCGGAGGATCGGCCATGCTGGTGATCGCTTCCATCATCGGCCTGTTCATCGGCCTGCTTGCCTGGATCGGGTTCTACATGATCCAGCCCAATCAGGGCGCAGTTATCACCCTCTTCGGCGAGTATCGTGGCACAGACCGGACCGAGGGGCTGCGCTGGATATGGCCGTGGATGGGCAAGAAGAAGGTCAATGTCCGCGCGCACAATATCCATTCCGAACGCATCAAGATCAACGACAAGCGCGGCAATCCGATCGATGTCGCCTGCAACGTTGTGTGGCGGGTGAAGGACACCGCGCAGGCGGTGTTCGATGTCGATGACTACAAGGCGTTCGTGAACATCCAGATCGAAGCGGGACTGCGCACCGTGGGCGCGCGGCATCCCTACGACGATTTCGAGGAGAACGAGACGACGCTGCGCGGCAGCCCCGATATCATCAATGTCGAATTGCAGACCGAGTTGAACGAACGGCTTTCGCCTGCGGGCGTGGTGGTGGACGAGGCGAGCCTGACGCACCTCGCCTATGCCAGCGAAATCGCCGGGGCGATGCTCCGCCGCCAGCAGGCCGAAGCGGTGATCGCCGCGCGCGCCAAGCTGGTGATGGGCGCGGTGACGATGGTGCAGATGGCGCTCGAAAAGCTCGCTGCCGACGATGTCGTGCACCTCGACGACGAACGCCGCGCAGCGATGGTTTCCAACCTGATGGTGGTGTTGTGCGGGGAGCGCGACGTGAACCCGGTGGTCAATGCGGGCTCGCTTTACCAGTAAGCCGCCATGCCGCAGGAACCGAAGAAAGCCCCCAAAAAGGCATTTGCCCTGCGCCTCGATCCGGCGCTCCACGATGCGGTGGAGCGCCTCGCGGCGCAGGAATTGCGCTCGGTGAATGCGGAACTGGAAGTGCTGATTCGCGAGGCACTCAAACGGCGCGGGATCGAGGTGCCGCTGGGCACCGGCCCACGGCGGGGGCGACCGCCGCGGGATAGCGCAAGGCCTTGACCGGCGGTTAACCGTTTTGCCTTATGTCTGTGCGGGTGATGACCCAGCCGACCCGCCCGCCCGCTTCCCGCCTTTCCCACAAGGTGATACTTGCCATCGCAGGCCTCGCGATTGCCGCGATTCCGACAGCAACACTCCTCGCTCAGGAGCGCACTGCGCCTTACACCTTTGTCGAAACCGGGCAGGGCTTTGCCAATCTCCAGGACGCGGTGAACGCCATCGGCGACGGGCAGGGCACCATCGCCATCGCGCCGGGCCGTCACGAGCAATGCGCGGTGCAGAGCGCGGGCGCAATTTCCTATCTTGCCACCGAGCCGGGTTCGGCGGTGTTCGACGGCGTCACCTGCGAAGGCAAGGCTGCTTTGGTGTTGCGCGGGCGCAGCGCCGAAGTGGCGGGGCTGATCTTCGAGAACATGCGCGTACCCGATTACAACGGCGCGGGCATAAGGCTGGAACAGGGCGACCTGACCGTGGCGGAATCGTGGTTCCGCGACAGCCAGCAGGGCATCCTCACTGCGCAGGACCCGGGCGCGCGGCTGGTGATCGACCGTTCAACCTTCACCCGGCTGGGCACGTGTGAAGGTGCGGGCGGCTGCGCGCATTCGGTCTATACCGGCGAACTCGCGCATGTGCGGATCACCAACAGCCGCTTCGAACAGGGTCGCGGCGGGCACTATGTCAAATCGCGCGCCATGCGGGTGGACATCGCCGCTTCCAGCTTCGACGATGCAGCGGGCCGTGCGACCAATTACATGATCGACCTGCCCGGCGGCGCGGTGGGTCAGATCAGCAACAACTGGTTCGTGCAAGGGCAGGACAAGGAGAACTACTCCGCCTTCATCGCCGTCGCCGCCGAAGGCCGCGAACACGATTCGAGCGGGCTCAACGTGGTGGGCAACGATGCGCGGCTGGCTCCCGGCGTAGACCGCAACACCGTGTTCGTGGCCGACTGGTCGGGCGACATGGGCGGGATCGGCGAGAACGCGCTGGGCCGTGGCCTGAGCCGCTACGAAGAGCGTTAGGAACACCGCGCCACCTCCGCTCGTTGAGGGCCGAGGAGAATGTCCATGGCCGGTGGCTGGACGCGCGATGGCGCGGTGCAGGATCAGATTGATGACAGCGTGAGCGATGCGGTAGCCGCCGCGCGCGCCCGTATGCCTCACGGCGAGAGCGCCAGGCATTGCGCATTGTGCGGCGAAGACATACCGGAGAAGCGTCGCGCCGCCGTTCCGGGCGTGCGCACCTGCATCGAATGCCAATCGGGGAAAGACCGCGCCGTGAGCCATTCCGTCATCAACCGTCGCGGATCGAAAGACAGCCAGCTCCGCTGAGCGGCTCCTGACCCATGTCAAAGAACTTTATCCGCCTCCAGCACGCGTTGCCCCACCATGCCGTTTCGCGGCTTGCGGGCAAATTCGCGTCGAGCGAGGCAGGGTGGCTCAAGGACCGGCTGATTCGTCGCTTCATCGCTGCCTATGATGTCGACATGACCGAAGCTGCGCGCCCGGTGGAGGCCTACGCCAGCTTCAACGACTTCTTCACCCGCGAACTCAAACCGGGAGCACGGCCGCTGGCGGACGCCGCCGAGTTCGTGCTCTGCCCCGCCGACGGCGCGATCAGCCAGATCGGACGGATCGAGGCAGGGTGCATTTTTCAGGCCAAGGGTCGCCACTTCACCGCTTGCCAGCTGCTTGGCGGCGATGCAGCAGCAGCGGAGCGGTTCGAGGGCGGCAGCTTCGCGACGATCTACCTCAGCCCGAAGGACTATCACCGGGTCCACTTGCCAGCGGCGGGGGACCTGCGCTCGACCACCTACGTTCCCGGCGACCTGTTCTCGGTGAATCAGGTAACGGCGGAGAATGTCGACGGCCTGTTCGCCCGCAACGAACGCCTCGCCTGCCTGTTCGACGGCCAGCACGGCCAGTTCGCCAGCGTGATGGTGGGGGCGATGATCGTCGCCGGGATCGAGACCGTGTGGGGCGGCCGGGTTGAGGCCCACCATCCCACGCTGGTGCATCACGATTTTGCTTCAGGCGAACGAGCATTGGCAGCGGGGGATGAAATGGGCCGTTTCTTCCTCGGCTCTACTGTGGTGCTGCTGTTTGAGCCGGGGCGGGTCGATTGGCTTGATCATTGTACTGCGGGCGATGCGGTGCGGATGGGGAAGGCACTGGGGCGCTGGCTTTAACTCCAACTAACCTGTTCCGACTCACAACCATACTCGCTCATCCTGAGCTCGTCGAAGGGCAGCCACAAATACAGCCCCACTGGGCGGGCATGGTGGCCGTGCTTCGACAAGCTCAGCATGAGCGTGCTTTTGAGTGACGTTCGGTATGGACTCTAACCCAGCAAATGCCCTGCGCGGTCGCGTTTGGTGGCCAGGTAGCGTACATTGTGCGGGTTGGCGGGTAGCTCGTGCGCCACGCGCTCGATCACCTGCACCCCCGCCGCTTCCAGCGCCGCCACCTTCGCAGGATTGTTGGTCAGCAGCCGGACGGCGGGCACCGCCAGCAGGTCAAGCATCCGCGCCGCCAGCGGGAAGTCGCGCGCTTCCTCGGGCAGGCCGAGGCGGCGGTTGGCCTCGAGCGTGTCCAAGCCTTCGTCCTGCAAGCGATAGGCGCGCAGTTTGTTGACGAGGCCGATGCCACGCCCTTCCTGCCGCATGTAGAGCAGGACCCCCCAGCCGCCCGCTGCTGCCTCGGCGCTCATCGCTGCCAGCGCCGCGTCGAGCTGGGGGCCGCAATCGCATTTGAGGCTGCCGAAAATATCGCCAGTCAGGCATTCGGAGTGCAGCCGAACCAACGGCGCGCGGTCCGATGTCTGCTGCCCTAGCACCAGCGCCACGTGTTCGCGCATATCGTTCACCGAGCGGAAGGCGACGATTTCCGCCGTCTCCTCGTGGGTGATGGGCAGGTGGGCACGGGTGGCGATGGCGAGGTTGTGCGGATCGCTCCACAAGGCCAGGTCGCCGGTTGCAAGCGTCACAGGCTCTCCAGCGGGGATTGGATCGACCATGAAGGCGGGCAGGACTCCGGCGATGCGTGCCAGTTCCAGTGCGACCACCGCTTCTTCCCCCCAAGGCAAGTCCTCGGCAGAGAACGGCCCCTTCATCGGGTGCACCGGATCAAGCGCCGGATCGGCTACCGGCAGCGTGGCCTGCAGATCGAGCGGTTCCGCCGCGCGGATCAGCACCGGCGAATGCCCGTCCGCCGCCGCGCGCTGGTTGGTCAGCCGCAGCGTTTCCGCGCGCGCCGCCGAAATCAGCAGGCAGGTCGAGGTGGCATTGCGGACCGGTGCAGTCTCCACCGGTAGTAGCACCGGCGCATCGCCCACCTTGATCGGCCAGCCGTGCCGCAGCGCGTCGACCGCCTGCGCCACGCGGCGTGCCGGACTTGGCGTGTCCTCGCTCAGAGGTCGAACTCCGTCACCAGCGGGACGTGATCGCTGGGTTGTTCCCAGTTGCGGGTGTGCTCGGCAATGCGGTGCTCGCGGCTCTGCGCGGCGAGGTCGGGCGAGGCCCACATATGATCGAGCCGCCGCCCGCGATCCTTGCCTTGCCAGTAGGTCCGGTAGGACCACCACGAATAGTTGCGCTCGGGCGCAGGGATATGTTTGCGGCCCAGATCGACCCAGCCGTGCGCGTCCTGCAACAGGCCCAGACGTTCGACTTCGATCGGGGTGTGGCTGACCACCTTGAGCAGGGCCTTGTGATCGTAGACATCGCAGTCGAGCGGGGCGACGTTGAAATCGCCTACCAGCAGGCTGGGTCGGTCGATGGCCTCGGCCCAGCGAGTCATGCGTTCGACGAAATCGAGCTTCTGGCCGAATTTTGGATTGGCCTCCCGGTCGGGCAGATCGCCACCCGCGGGAATATAGACGTTCTCGATCACCAGGCCTTTGCCATCACCCAGCAGTTCGACGCCAACATGCCGCGCCTCGCCGTTGTCCTGCCAGTCGTGGCGTGAGAATTCCTTGAGCGGCACACGGCTGACGGTGGCGACGCCGTGATAGCCTTTCTGGCCATGCACCGCCTGATGGACATAGCCGAGTTCGGCAAAGGCCTGCGCGGGGAACAGGTGCTCCTGGCACTTGATCTCCTGCAGGCAGAGCACGTCGGGCGCTTCCTGCTCAAGGAATTGCGCAACGAGCGGCATCCGCAGGCGGACCGAATTGATGTTCCAGGTGGCGACAGAGATCATGCCCAACCCCTAGGCGGGGAAAAAGCATAAAAAAACCCCCGTCGCGGGGGCATTGCGACGGGGGTTCCTTAACAAGCGTTCGTCACGCTTAACAAAGCAGCGGCTTGTTGAAGCCAGGGCAACAGGGGGGAAACCCGGCCTCACCGCGCCTTGCCTTCGTAAAATAGGGATGCGAGCCTGTCTCGCCAATGAATATCTGCGGGCATTTGTCGCAAATTTACAACAATTGGGCGGGCGGGCGTTTATCCCGGCCGACGGGTGGTGCGGCGCGGATCGCGGTAGGTGAAGGCGCTGTTGGGCACGGTCATGCCATAGCGGTGATTGCGCAGCCGCACGGTGGTGCGGGTGTTCTGCGAATCCAGCGCGACCCAGCTTGCCAGTTCGAGCCCGCCGGGCGCGCTTGCGTCTTCGACAAACACCAGCGTGATCACGCCGAACTCTGGACGATCGGGATCGCGGACCTGCACGCTAATGACGTTGTCGGTGGAACTGGGCTGGAGCGTGCCATAGCGGCGCATGTCGCGATCGGGATCGAGCAGTGCCCCCAGCGGCGAATTGCTGATCGGCCAGCGTTCGACCTGGCTGACATCGTAGTCGACCAGCGTCAGCGCGCGACCGTCCGACACGACGAGCATGTTCACATCGTCGGTGTATTCGAAGCGGATGCGGCCGGGATTGCGCAGCGTCAGCACACCCGCGACGGAATTGCCCGCCCGGTCGGTCTGGGTGAAATCGGCGCGCATGGTAGTAATGGCGCGCAGGGCGCGTACCGCGCGGTCGAGCTCGTTGGCTTGCGCAGGCGCTGCGACAGCGGGAGCCACCGGCAGCGCGAGAGTTGCGGGGATCGCCAAGGTTGCCGCGCCGAAAAGGGCGACAGCAAGCGGGCGGGTGATGCGGTTTTTCAAGGCGTTCATGCTCCACAATTGGGGGTGCAGCGTTGAACTGTCACTGAACCCGGTACGTTCCCGGTGTTCATCAAATCAAGGGGTACGCAGGCGCGCGCCTTACTTGATCTTGCCTTCCTTGTACTCGACATGCTTGCGGGCAACCGGATCGTACTTGCGGAAGGTGAACTTCTCGGTGTGGTTGCGCGGGTTCTTCTTGGTCACATAGAAGTGGCCGGTATCCGCGGTGGAATTGAGGCGGATCTTGATGGTTGCGGGCTTCGCCATTGTCTTGCTTCCAGCTAATCGAGAAGGGCACCCGCCTGCACGGACCGCCCGAAAAAACACGGGCGACGCCCAGCGCCGCCCTCACAGTGCGCGCCTCTGCGCAAGAATCGGGGAAAAGTCAAGCCGTGCTGCTGCGCCGCGCGCGATCAGGAAAGGTCGATCTTGCCCCGCAGCGCTTTCTTCTCCCCCTGCGCCTTCTTGCCCGCCAGCCGCTTGACCTTGCCCACCCGGTTCACGCGCGTCTTGGCGCGCTTCTTCGGTTCGGTCAGCGCCGCCGTCACCATTTCCGCCAGCCGCTCGCGCGCTTCGCGGCGGTTGGCTTCCTGCGTGCGGTGGTTGCGCGCGTCGATGACGATCTCGCCGGCGAGGTTGAGGCGGTTGCCCGCCAGATCCTTCAGGCGGTGGAATACCTTGGGCGCCAGGCCGAGCGCGTAGATATTCACCCGCAGCTGCACCGCTGTCGCCACCTTGTTGACGTTCTGCCCACCGGGGCCGCTCGCGGTGACGAAATTTTCTTCGGCGATGGCATTGGCGCGGTTCATGATCGAATCGCGCTGGCCGGTCACTCTTCCGCTCCGAGCATCACGAAATCGGCGGGCAGCGGGGCCCCTGCGACGATATCGCTCTTGCCCTCACGCGGCACTGTGAGCGCGCGGGCGTGGAGCATGGTGCGGGTGACGCGGGCATCCTTGTGCCCATAGACCGGATCGCCGAGCAGGCTGCGCCCGAACATATGTTCGGCGTGGACGCGAATCTGGTGGGTGCGCCCGGTTTCGGGGCGGAATTCCACCAGCGTGATCCCGCCGGGCAATTCCGCCAGCTTGCGCCAGTGGGTGATCGCGGGCTTGCCTTTCTTGGCGACGATCATCCGCCAGCCCTTCTCGGCGCTGGAAATCTTCGACAGGCCCAGCTCGATCGTGCCTTCGTCCTCGGCGACCGTCCCGGCGACAATGCCGAGATAGACCTTCTGCACCGCCCGCGCCTCGAAAGCGGCATTGAACCGGCGCAGCGCCTTGTGGTTACGCGCCAGCAGCAGACAGCCGCTGGTGTCGGTGTCGAGCCGGTGGACCGGCACCGGCGCGGTCTGGAAGCCGAGCTTGAGCGAATCGAGATGATCCTCAAGGCTCGCTCCGCCCTTGCGCGGGCGTTCGATCGGCAGGCCGGCGGGCTTGTCGATCACGAGCGCCTCGCCGTCTTCGTAGAGGATGGGGATGTTCATGCCAGCGCGCTCTCTATCCTCGCGAGCGCCGCGTCCAGCACTTCCTCGCTGGCGGCAAAGCTGATGCGGAAGCCATTGCGCCCGCCGAAGGCCGAGGCGGCGACGGTGGCGACCCCATGATCGAGCAGGTGCAGCGCCAGCTTGCCGTCGTCGCCGCCAAAGCGGTCCATCAGCGGGCTCGCATCGATCAGGCAGTAGAAGGCGCCATCGGGCACGGGGGTGGAAAGGCCGGGAACCGCGTTCACTCGCGCCACCACCATGTCGCGGCGGCGGCGGAACGTTTCGCGCCAATCGGCGAGGAATTTCTGCGGCCCCTCGAAGGCGGCGACAGCGGCGGCCTGGCTGATTGAGGCGGGATTGCCGCTGGAATTGCTTTGCAAGCGCCCCATCGCCTCGACCAGCCAGCGCGGCCCTGTAGCGACACCGATGCGGAAGCCCGTCATCGCGTGGCTTTTGGAGACGCCGGAGACGGTCAGAATCCGGTCCGCCAGGTCGGGCGCGAGCGCCGCCAGCGTGGCGTGCGGCTGGCCGGTGTAGGACAAGGGCGCGTAGATATCGTCACTCAGCACCAGAATGCGCGGGTGGCGGCGCAGCACTTCGGCGATCCCCAGCAGCATATCGGCCGGATAGACCGCCCCGGTCGGGTTGCCCGGGCTATTGAGCAGCAGCCAGTTGGTGGCGGGCGTGATCAGTGCCTCGAAATCGCCGGGATCGAAGCGATACCCGCGCGCCGGGCCGGTTATCAGCGGCACCACCCGCCCGCCGCAGAAGCGCACCATCTGCGGATAGCTGACCCACCACGGGCTGGGCACGATCACTTCGTCACCTGCACTGACCATCGCCGCCAGCGCTTCGAAAATCGCCTGCTTGCCCCCGGCAGTGACGATCACTTCGCTCGCTTGCGTCACCAGTCCGAGATCGCGGCGGAAATGCAGCGCGGCAGCTTCCTTCAGCCGCGCGGTTCCGGTGACGGGCGTGTAGCGCGTGTCCCCCGCGTCGAGCGCAGCCTTGGCGGCTTCGATCACATGTGCGGGCGTGTCGAAGTCGGGTTCGCCGACGCTGAGCGAGAAGATGTCGCGTCCGGCTGCGCGCAATTCGCTTGCCCTGTCGGTCATCGCGGTGGTGGGCGAGGCCTCGATGCGCAGGAGCGCCTGGCTGAGATGAGCCGCACTCATGCGAGCACCGCAGGCATCAGGCCGCGCAGGGCATTGCCGATGAAGAACCCGCCCGCCAGATCGTCCAGCGTCAGTTCCACCTCGCGCGCGCGGCCCGCGTCGATCAGCGAGCGGCGCAGCACGCCGGGGAGCAGGCCCAGCGCCAGCGGTGGAGTGAGCAACACACCGTCACGCTCGACGAACAGGCTGGTCCAGCTTCCTTCGGTGACGAGGCCGCTGTCGCGCACCAGCAGCGCCTCGTCCGCGCCCGCATCGCGCGCCGCTGCCAGTGCTGCCTCATAGAAAGAACGGTCGCTGCTCTTGTGCCGCAGCCGCCAGTCGTGCGCCACGGTGGGGTGCGGCAGGGCAATGCAGCGCCTGGCGGGAGGCAGGCTCGTGTCGAGCGGAGAGCTTTCCAGCGTCACTGCCCCGCTGCGCGCCAGCAGCAGGCGCACTCTCGCGGGACGCTCCAGCTCGAAGCACAAAGCCTGGATGCGGTTGCGGGTGTCGTGGCGGTCGAAGGAAAAGCCCAGTTCCGCCGCGCTGGCTTTCAGCCGTTCGAGGTGCAATTCGAGTAGCGCAATGCCCTCGGACGGATCGAAGCGCATGGTCTCGATCAGGTCATGACCCCCGGCGGGCCCACGGACGAAGGCGGACTTGATCAGGCATTCGCGCCATTCGCCCATCGCCTCGCTGTCCGCCACGATCGCTCCGCCCACGCCGAGCACCGCCTTGTGCCGCTGGTTCTCGCCCGGCGTCAGGCGGATGGTGCGGATGGCGACGTTGAACGCGGCATCGCCATCCGGCGCGATCCGCCCGATGGTGCCGCAATAGGGGCCGCGCGCATCGCGCTCCACTTCGTCGATCAGTTCCATCGCCCGGATCTTCGGCGCGCCGGTGATCGATCCGCAGGGGAACAGCGCGTGCAGCATGTCCACCGCGCCCTTCCCCTCTCGCAAGCGCGCGCGAACGGTGGAGACCATCTGGTGGACGGTGGGGTAGGTCTCGACCGCGAAGGCCGCTTCCACCTTCACGCTGCCCGCTTCGGCCACGCGGCTGAGATCGTTGCGCATCAGGTCGACGATCATCAGGTTTTCCGCCCGGTCCTTGATCGAGGCGCCCAGTTCGGCGCGGATCGCGGCGTCCTGCGCGGGATCGGCAAGCCGCGGACGGGTGCCCTTCATCGGCTTCACCTTGGCCTCGCGCCCCTTGAGCGAGAAGAACAGTTCGGGGCTGAAGCTGAGCAGGTAGTGCGAACCGTCGAATACCAGCCCGCCGTAGCCTGCGCCTGCCGTGGGGCGGATCGCGGCATAGAGTGCCAGCGGATCGCCGCGCGCGGGGCCTGCCAGCGGGAAGGTTAGATTGGCCTGGTAGATGTCGCCCGCGTGGATCGCTTCCTGCAAGCGATCAAACGCGGCGCAATAGGCTCCGGCGGAGATCTGCGGATCGAGCGGACCGATGCTCGCCGTTCCGCTCGCGCGCGAGGCCAGCCATCCGGGCATTTCGGCAGCCGGGATAATCTCTGGCGCGTCGAACAGGCCCAGCCACACCAGCGGCCCGTCCGCCCCGTTGCGCGCACCGGCCAGGGCGGCGAGCCGTCCTTCCAGCGCTAGCCCCGCCTCATAGGCGAGATAGCCAGCGAGGTGTTTACCCGATTTTACCCGCGCTGCCTCGGCGGCTGCCAGCACGGTCCGCACTTCGGCGGGCTTGCGCGCGACAAACACCTCGATGGGCGCGGAAAAGAAATGCGCATCACTCGCCCCTTCGGCGCGCGCATCGTCGAGCAAAACAAAGGGGCTCTTGCCATCCATCCGCCCCGCTCTAGGGTTCCGCTCGGAATCGGGCAACACGCGAAATAAGGGGTAGGGATGAGCGATATTTTCATCGGCAACGATCTGGGCGGCAACCGGCAGGCGCTCGATCTGGGCCGGGCCAATCGCCACGGGCTGATCGCGGGGGCGACCGGCACCGGCAAGACCGTGACGCTGCAAGGCCTGGCCGAAAGCTTTTCCGCCGCCGGGGTTCCGGTATTCGTGGCCGATGTCAAGGGCGACCTTTCGGGCATCGCCATGCCTGGCTCCTCTCAGTTCAAGCACGCCGACAAGCTGGAAAGCCGCGCTGCCGAACTGGGCATGACCGACTATGCCTACAGCGACAATCCGGTGGTGTTCTGGGATCTTTATGGCGAACAGGGCCACCCGATCCGCACCACTGTTTCGGAAATGGGGCCGCTGCTGCTCGCTCGCCTGCTCGATCTCAACGAAACCCAGGAAGGCGTGCTGCAGATCGTGTTCCGCTATGCCGACGAGAACGGCCTGCTGCTGCTCGATTTCGAGGATCTACGCGCCATGCTCAATTGGGCGCACGAGAATGCGCAGGAGCTTTCGGGCACTTACGGTAATGTCTCGAAGCCCTCGGTCGGCGCTATCCAGCGGCAATTGCTGAGCTTCGAATCGCAGGGGGCCAATCACTTCTTCGGCGAACCGGCGCTGGAGATCGACGATTTCCTCAAGGTGGATGAGCAGGGGCGCGGGCATGTGAACGTGCTCGCCGCCGACAAGCTGATGGAAAGCCCCAAGCTCTACGCCACTTTCCTGCTGTGGCTGCTGGCCGAACTGTTCGAGAGCCTGCCCGAGGTGGGCGACCCGGAAAAACCCAAGCTGGTGTTCTTCTTCGACGAGGCGCACCTGCTGTTCGACGATGCCCCCAAGGCCTTGCAGGACACCATCGAGCGAGTGGTGCGGCTGATCCGTTCGAAGGGCGTGGGGGTCTATTTCGTCACCCAGAACCCAATCGACATTCCCGAGGAAGTGGCCGGGCAGCTCGGCAACCGGGTGCAGCACGCGCTGCGCGCCTTCACCCCGAAGGACCAGCGCGCGATCCGCGCGGCGGCGGAGACATTCCGCATCAATCCCGATCTCGATGTCGCCACCGCCATCACCGAACTGAAGGTGGGCGAGGCGCTGGTCTCGACGCTCGACGACGAAGGTGCGCCCACCGTGGTGCAGCGCACGCTGGTCAAGCCGCCGCGCTCACGGCTGGGGCCGGTGACGCCGAAGGAACGTGCGATCATCCAGTCGGTCAGCCCGTTCGAAGGCAAGTACGAAACGCGCGTGGACCGCGAAAGTGCGGAGGAAGTGCTGGCGCAAAAGGCCGCCGACGCTGCCGCCACAGCCGAGGAAGTAGCCGAAAAAGGCAAGGAGGAAGTCGCCAGACAACCGCGCAAGAGCACCAGTATCTGGGAAAAGGCCGGCAAGGCCGCGATGGGTGCCGCCGCTGCCTCTGCGGCCTCGGTCGCCGCAGGAGCCATCACCGGCCGCCGCAGCCGCGCCAACCCGATGCGCACCGCTGCCACCAGCGCGGCAGGCTCGATTGCAACCGAACTGGGCGGCTCGATTGCCGGGCGGTTCGTGCGGAACTTGATTGGCGGGTTGATGCGCTGAGAACTCGTCATTGCGAGGAGCCGAAGGCGACGCGGCAATCCATCTCCCAAGCGTTCGTCTTGGTGCTCCGGCAGGAGATGGATTGGTTGGCCTTTGGCCCTCTGCGAGTCCGCTTCGCTCGCAATGACGAAGGGTTAGAGAGGCAATCGCAACTCCGCCACCAGCCCCGTCACAGCACCACCAGCCCCCACCGCATTCGCCAGCCGCAAAGTCCCGCCATGCTGCTCCGCAATCGCACGAGCCAGCGTGAGGCCCAGCCCCGCACCTCCGGTTTCGCGGTTGCGTGACGCCTCGCCGCGCGCGAAGGGTTCGAACATCGCGGCGATCTCGGCTTCGGGGATGCCCGGCCCGCTGTCAGCAATGCGGATCACTGCTGCGCCATTCTCCTTCACCAGCGTGATTCGCGCCTGCTCTCCGTAGCGCAGCGCGTTGGAAATGAGATTGCGCAGGGCCCGGCGCAGCCAGGTCGCGCGCAGGGGCAAGGCCATGCGCTCGCTCGCTTCGAGCACCACGTCCTCGCCCATGTCCTCGTATTCCTCGACCACCGCGCCGACCAGGGCAGACAAATCGGTGCGTTCGAGCGGGTCCGACGGGCGGCCGACGCGGGCGAGCGAGAGGATGTCGTCGAGCGAGGTGGTGATATCCTCGATGGTCGCCGCCATCCGCGCGCGTTCGGTATCGTCCTCGACGCTTTCGATCCGCACCCGCAACGCGGCGAGCGGGGTCTTGAGATCGTGGCCGATGGCACCCAGCATCACGTCTTTCTCATCGAGGAGCGTGGCGATGCGAGCTTCCATCGCATTATGGGCGGCGATCAGGCGGCGGGCGTCTTCAGGCCCGGTCGGTTCCAGCGGCGGCTCCCCGTTGCGGGTTCCGCCAAAGCTCTCGACGCGATGGGTCAGTGCGGCGAGCGGGCGGGTGATCCGCCGCAGCAGGACGGCCAGCCCGCCCACCAGAACCAGGTACAGGATCAGGGTCTGCACGATGACCCCTGCCATCACCCCGCGGTTGCCCGCGGGGCGCGGAGCGCGGGCGACGAGCCAGCGGTCTTCCCCTTCGCGTTTCAGCCCCGCCAGCACCAGTTCCCCGTCGGGGTTCCAACGACGGCGGACGAACCGCGAATCGCGGCTAATGCCCCCCATGATGAAGCGATCATCCGAAACGCGCCGTGACAGCACCACCAGTTCGGCAATTGCGATATCCTGCTCGGTCAACACTTCGCGCAGCGCTTCCTCGCGCTGCGCATCGCGCGTCTCGCCGCTTTCCTGTGGGGACTGGAGCGCACGTTCGATCCGCAGGCGGCGGCGCTCGCCGCGATTGCGCCGGTCGCCCCGTGCACTCTCACCGCCACCAGCGCGGAAATCGACGCGCGGATCGGCGACCAGCTGGAAGGCGAGTTCGGCCACCAGCCCGTTCTCGATGCGCTTCTGTTCGGCGCGATAGATCAGCACGGCGGAAATCGCCTGCGCCACCAGCAAGGCCAGCGCGACTGCCAGCAGCATCTGACCCAAAAGACTCTTGGGCAGCAGGCTCTTCGGGAAGAAGCGGCGCATGGCGCTCAGTCGGCCTGCGGCACGAAACGGCGCACTTCGCAGGCGAGGCGGTAGCCGCCGCCCCAGACCGTCTGGATCAGCTTGGGATCGCGGCTGTCGACTTCGATCTTGCGCCTCAGACGACTGACCTGGTTGTCCACCGCGCGATCGAACAGGTGCGCCTCGCGCCCCTGCACCATGTCGAGCAGCCGGTCCCGGTCGAGCACCTGCCGGGGATGATCGAGGAAGGCGACGAGGAGGCGGAATTCGGCGGTCGAGATCGGCACCACCGTGCCTTCGGGATCGGTCAGGCGGCGCTTGAGCGGATCGAGCTGCCAGCCATCGAACTGGTAATGCGCTTCGGTTTCAGGCGCGGCTGTCGCGCCGTTCTTGCCCGCGCGGCGCAGGACCGAGCGGATGCGCGCCACCAGCTCGCGCGGTTCGAACGGTTTGACCACGTAATCGTCGGCACCGATTTCCAGCCCGACGATCCGGTCGGTCGCTTCGTCCCGGGCCGTGAGGAAAATGACCGGGAGATTCTTCGATTCGGTCAGATGGCGGCAGAGCGAGAGGCCGTCCTCGCCCGGCATCATGATGTCGAGCAGCACCAGCTGCGGCGTATCTTCAACAAGCGCGGCACGTGCCTTGGCGGCATCGCTCGCCTGCCGCACGGCAAACCCCTGGCGCGAGAGGTATTCGGCCAGGGGTTCGCGCAGACTGGCTTCGTCATCCACCAGCAGCAGTTTGATCGGTTCTTCGCTCACTCGGCGGGCTGGCCACCACGGCGGCCCCGGCGTTCGCCGCGCTGGGCCTGCCGCTCTTCAGCGGTGACAGTCCCGTCGCTATCGGCATCCATGCGGTCGAAGCGGGTAAGCGCAGCGGCAGTGAATTCGGCCTGGCTGATCGCGCCGTCACCGTCAGTATCGGCGCGCTGCATCATCATGCCGCGCATTTCGCCGCCACCGCGCATTCCGCGTCGGCCCATGCGGTGGCCGCCACGGCCTTCGGTGCCGCGCTCAGCACGCCGCTCTTCACGCGCTTCACCGCGAGCCTCGCGGGATGCCTGCATTTCCTCGAAGCTCAGCTGGCCGTTGCCATCAGCATCCTGTGCGTCGAAACGGGCGCGCATCCGGGCTTCGCGGTCGGCGGTATTGATCACGCCATCCGAATTGGCATCCATCCGGGCAAATTGTGTTGCGGCACGGGTTTCGGCTGCGGAACGGGTAACGTCACCGCCGCGCTGCGCCTCTTGCGCATAGGCGATGCCGCCAGCGGTCAGGCTGGTGGCTGCAAGGGCAAGGATCAGGGTCTTTTTCATGTGTCACTCTCCACGGGAGTAGAAGGGTAGAGCAACGAGGCACCGCCTTGAAGGGGGGAGGGAGGAGGATCGGCACCCCGCTGCTCTATGTTCCAGCTTCTACGGGTCACATGTCGCACGGATATGCCGGGATCGGGCAAAAGTGTCGCATATTGTCGCGCGCAGCGCTCGGCGTTCACCTGCGCTTTACTTGCGGGCGGGACAGGGATCAGGTTCGTGGCCGATGCTGGGTGCCGAGGCCGGCAGTGATGAACAACGCTTCCGCCTCGGTATCGACATCTGCCGTGTGCCAGACTCCTGGCGGATTGATCGCATATTCGCCGCGCGTCAGGCGAATGGACTGCTGATCGCCATCGATGTCCTGTATCAACGTGATTGCGCCGTCGGTGCAGATGACGACTTCCGCGCCTTCGGGATGCATTTCCCACATCGCCCAGCTTTCGGCGAAGCGGTATTGCGAAACCAGCCGCGCCTCCGCTCCGTCCGCAGCGGTGCGTTCGCCATAACGTTCGTACCAATCCATGCCGTCGAATGGCGGTAGCGGTTCCGCCGTGGCACCAAGGCCGAGGTTGATCCAGTTCTCGCTCAGCCGGTGTTTGGTCACAGCGGAGCGCAGCCGCGTTCGAGCCAGGCCAACGCTTCTCCTTCGAGTTGCGGGACGAGCACTTCACGCACCTTGGCGTGGTAGCTGTTCCACCAGGCGATCTCGGCTTCGCTCAGCAGGCTCTTGTCCACCAGGGTGCGATCGATCGGCACCAGCGTGAGCGTTTCGAAGCCGAACCAGTCGCCTTCCATGCCTTCGATCTCGCGCGGTTCCACCAGTACCAGGTTCTCGATGCGGATGCCGTATTCGCCGGCCTTGTAATAACCCGGTTCGTTCGAGAGGATCATCCCGGCGAGCAGTTCCTGATCGGTGCCCGCCTGCCCGCCGCGCCCCTTGGCGATCCGCTGCGGGCCTTCGTGGACCGAGAGGAAGCTGCCGACCCCGTGGCCGGTGCCATGCGCGTAATCGACTCCTGCGGCCCACAGGAATTGCCGCGCCAGCACGTCCAGTGCCGAACCCGGTGTGCCGGCGGGGAAGGTCTGGGTGTCGAGCGCGATATGGCCCTTGAGCACGCGGGTGAAGCGGTCCTTTACTTCGGCAGGCGGAGCGTCGGGGCCGATCCACACGGTGCGGGTAATATCGGTGGTGCCGTCACGATACTGCCCGCCCGAATCGACCAGGTACACCGAGTTGGGTTCGAGCGGCAGGCAGGTCTCCTCGCTCACCCGGTAATGGCAGATGGCCCCGTTGGAGCCTGCGCCCGAAATGGTATCGAAGCTGAGATCGACCAGTTGGCCGGTCTCTTCGCGGAAACCCCGCAACCTGGCGGCGGCGGACAGTTCGTCCACCGTGCCCTTCGGCCCTTCGCCTTCGAGCCAGTGCAGGAACCGGGTGACCGCCGCTCCGTCGCGCGCCTGCGCGGCGCGGTGCCCGGCCTGTTCGGCAGGAGTCTTGATCGCCTTGGGCAGCAAAGCGGGATCGGTTTCGCTGACGATCTGCGCGCCGACCTCGTCCAGCCGGTCGAAAATCGCATAGACCGAGCGTTCGGGATCGGCAGCCACGCGCTTGCCCGCCAATTCGGCGAAAGCGGCGGAGAAGCTGTCGCGATCGCGGATCCGCACGGCATTGCCCAGTGCTGCGGTGACTTCGGGAGTGACCTTTTCGGGCGCGATGAACCAGTCTGCCGTGCCGTCCGCCTGCACCATCAGGTAGGACAGCGCAACCGGTGTGCGGTCCACGTCTGCGCCGCGAATGTTGAGCGTCCAGGCCACCGAATCGAGCGCGGAGATCACCACTGCATCGAGTCCCTCGGCCTTCAGCCAATCGGCAATTGCGCCGCGCTTGTCGGTGCTGGAACGGCCGGTGAGTGCATCGTCCTGCACGAATGCGGGCGCGGCGGAGGCTTCGGGCCGGTCCGCCCAGACGGCATCGATGGGATTGCTGTCCACTGGCACTAGCTCCATGCCTGCCTTCGCCAGCCGGGCACCCGCAGCGCGCGCCCAGCCGCGCGTGTGCAGCCACGGATCGAAGCCGATGCGCGCGCCCGAAGGCGCCTTTCCGGCCACCCAGTCTCCCATCGAATCCTTGGGAACCGAGCAGTAATCGAACAGGCGCCCGTCCACCTGGTCGCGCACCTGGATGGTGTAGCGACCGTCGACAAACATCGCCGCATGATCCTTCAGCACCACTGCGCTTCCCGCCGAACCGCCGAAGCCCGTCAGCCACGCCAGCCTCTGGGCATAGGAACCGACATATTCGGACAGGTGCTCATCGCTGATCGGCACCACGAAGCCATCGAGCTGGCGGCGGGCAAGCTCCTCCCTGAGAGCGGAGAGGCGGGCTTCGTGGGTCTGCATCAGCATGGCGGGCTCTTTTCCGGTTTCGTGTGCAATCGAATGGCGATAGGCACTCCACATAGTCCCTCAAGGCTCCGGTTTCCAGCCGCAGCCGGGGGCGTCCATGCCAGAGGGATTATCCGATGTCGCAAATCCGCCCGCTAGCCCTTGCCGCCCTGCTGGGCATCGCTACGGCGCTTCCCGCAATGGCCCAATCGACCGAAAGCGAAAGCGAACCCGTGAACCACGATACCAGCATCGCGCCGCCGCGCGCCGAGCAGCGCCCGCACACCTACACGCACCACGGCATCACCATTTCCGATCCCTACAACTGGCTGCGCGATGCCTCCTATCCGACCATCGATGATCCCGACGTGCTCGCCTATCTCAATGCCGAGAACGCCTATTTCGAAGCGCAGATGGGCGGACAGGCGGCGCTGGTGGACGAACTGTTCGCCGAAATGCGCGCCCGCATCAAGGAAGCCGATGCCTCGGTGCCGCAGCGCGACGGGGATTACGAATACTGGTCCGAATTCGAGGAAGGCGGGCAATATCGCAAGCACTACCGTCGGCCCGTCGGCACTGACGAACGGCAACTGATCCTCGATGGACCGGCGCTGGCCGAAGGGCTGGAATATTTCAGCCTCGGCGCGATGTCGGTGAGCGAGGACGGGCGCTATCTCGCCTATTCGACCGATACCAGCGGCGGCGAATTCTACACCGGTTTCGTCAAGGACCTGACGACGGGAGAACTGCTGCCCGACCGGATCGAGAACCTCAATTCGGGCCTGATCTGGGCGGCGGGGGACTCGATGCTGGTCTATGGCCGCGCCAACGAGAACTGGCGCGTCGATCGCATTTTCGCGCACCGTGTCGGCGAGACCGGCGAGGACCGGGAAATCTACCACGAGGAGCAACTGGGCTTCACCGTCTCCCCCGGCCTCTCCTCCAATCGCGAATGGCTGATCCTCGCCACGGGGGACAACGAGACCAGCGAAGTCCGCCTGCTGCCCGCTTCCGATCCCTTTGCCGAGCCGCTGCTGGTGCGCGCGCGGGAGACCGGGGTCGAATACGACGTGGACGTGCGTGACGAGACATTGTTCGTCCTCACCAACGACAATCACGTCAACTTCCGCCTCGCCACCGCGCCGATGTCCGCGCCTGCAGAGTGGACCACGCTGATTGAAGGTTCTGACAGCTTCTACCTCACCGATTTTGACCTATTCCGCGATTTCTACGTCACCGAAGGGCGGCTGGCCGGCCTCGATCAGGTGCAGGTGCGCTATTACGACGATCCGGCGCGGGTGGACCCGATCAGCTTTCCCGAAGCCGCCTATTCGGCGGGTCTCGGCAACAATCCCGAATGGGCGATGGACGCCTTGCGGCTGAGCTACGAAAGCCCGATCACCCCTGCCACCGTCTACGATTACCACGTCGCCAGCCGTGAGCTCGAGACGCTGAAGGTGCAGGAGATTCCCAGCGGTTTCGATCCCTCGCTCTACACCGTGGAGCGAATCGCAGTGCGCGCACGCGACGGGGCGATGGTGCCCGTCAGCGTGATGTATCGCCGCGACCGTGAACCCGGCGGGCCGCTGCATCTCTATGCCTATGGCGCCTATGGCTATGCCGTGCCTCCCGGCTTTTCGACGACGCGCCTGAGCCTCGTCGATCGCGGGGTCGCCTATGCTATCGCCCACATTCGCGGCGGGGACGATCTGGGGCGCAACTGGTATCTCCAGGGCAAGATGGAGGAGCGGACCAACACCTTCAACGATTTCGTCGATGTCGGGCGGGCGCTGGTGGCGCGCGGGCTGACGGCGGAGGGCCGGATTTCCGCCAGCGGCGGCTCGGCTGGTGGCGAACTGATGGGCGCGGTGGTCAACCAGGCACCCGAACTGTTCGGCGCGGTGGTGGCGCACGTGCCCTTCGTCGATGTGCTGGGCACCATGCTCGACGAGACGCTGCCGCTGACTCCCGGCGAATGGCCCGAATGGGGCAATCCCATCGAGAGCAAGGCAGCGTTTACGCATATCCTGAGTTATTCGCCCTACGATCAGGTCTCCGCGCAGGACTATCCGCCGATGCTGGTGACCGCCGGGCTGAACGATCCGCGCGTGACCTACTGGGAACCCGCCAAATGGGTCGCCCGCCTGCGTGAATTGAAGACCGACGACAACCTGCTGCTGCTCAAGACCAATATGGGCGCCGGCCACGGCGGGCGTTCGGGGAGGTTCGAGGGCCTGCGCGAAACGGCGGAGGAAGTGGCGTTTATCCTGTGGCAGCTGGGGGTGGTGGAGCAGGGGAGCGAGTGAGCAACCACTTCACTCTCACCTTCACCGCGCTGCCCGAACACATCGACATTAATGGGCACGTCAACAACACCGTCTGGCTGCGCTGGATGGAAGACTTGTCGGGCGCGCACTGGGATGCACAGGCGCGTGCGGAGGACCGGGACCGCTACGCCTGGTTCGTTTTGCGCCACGAGATCGACTATCGCGGCAATGTCGGCCTTGGCGCGGTGGTGACAGGAACCACCGAAATCCGCGAAGGCCCCAGAGGCCCGCGCTTCAACCGGCATTACCGCTTCACCAATGAAGCAGACCGCGAACTGGTGCGCGCCAAGACGACCTGGGCCATGATCGACAGGGCCAGCGGCAAGCTGATGCGCGTACCCGGCGAAGTCGCCGCGCCGTTTATGCCCGAAGGCGGGTGGGAGCGGGCTGTCTGAGGATTCGGCAAAAGCCGCTATGCGCGGCAAAGCGCCCTGGAATGGCGCAATCTTTTGGCCTTCATCCTCGCCCCGCCGACGCGCTAGAGGGAGCTAAAGGTCATCGAAAAAGGGGAAAGTGATCATGGTACCGAAAGCCACAATAGTTGCGCTTGCCCTTGCATGCGGCGCATGTGCCCAGACATCAGGACCCGAAAGCGCATCCGGGCCGACTTCGCTTGACCGGGCGCGCGAGGTAAGCGGCGGCCTTTCGGCCATGTCGCAGCAACTGCGGCTTGTCGACCTGCCGACACCCACCGGCCCCGCCCGCAGCCTGTTCAATGGCCGTGATCTCAGCAACTGGGACAGCTGGCTTGGCTACCCCGATCCTGCGGTCACCTATCGCGACGATCCGGGAGCATCGCCCGTCGGCACCAGCCGCGATACGGCGGGTGATTTCGCGGTGCGCATGATCGACGGGGCGCCAGCCATCTGGATCAGGGGCGAGACCTGGGGCAGCCTGGTCCACCGTGAGGATCTGCGCGACTACCACCTGCGGCTGGAATTCAAATGGGGGGAGGAGACCTTTGCCCCCCGCGAAGCGCTGCCGCAGAACAATGGCCTGCTCTATCACACCCACGGCGAGCCGGGCGCGGTGTTCGGTACCTGGTCCCCGTCGATGGAGTTCGAGATCATGCGCGGCTCTACGGGAATGCTGGTGACGGTAGGCAGGGATGTGCGCGGCCGCACTACGGTTGCGCATGACGCTGCGCTGATCGAACCACACCTGCGCTTTCAGCTGGGGGGGACCGAGGTGGACATGGCCAACCGCACCCCCACCTGGAACGTCGAGACTGCGCAGGATGTGGAACTGCCGGTCGGGGAGTGGAACACGCTGGACCTCTATGTGCTCGGTGACCGCGCAGTGCATGTGGTGAACGGGGTTCCGGTGGCGCAGGTGTGGGATATGGCGACGGTGGCACCAGACGGCTCGCGCCAGCCGCTGACGTATGGCCGGATCCAGCTCCAGTCCGAAGGAGCCGAAACCTGGTTCCGCAATATCACGGTCGAACCCATCGCCAGCCTGCCGCGGATTGTCGCCGGGTAAACCTACCAAAGCCACAACGGCACGATATGACCGGGGCCCCTACAGCCAATCACGCCGCCACGCGGCGGTCGTTCTTGCGGCGGTCCGCCTTGCGGTGCGGTCGGAACACTTTGAGCCGCTCGCTGGCGGTGCAGTTGCGACCGTTTTCCTTGGCTTCGTAAAGCAGCCGGTCGGCGTGTTCATACAGCGACAGGAAGCCCGCGTCCGGCCAGGCGTCCGCCGGAGCTTCCACCACGCCCATGCTGGCGGTGACGGTAATCGGCACGGCGGCACAATTCTCTACCGCCGCCGCAATCGCTAGGCGCAATTCCTCGGCGCGCGCCAGCGCATGGTCGCCGCGCAGCAGCAGCACGAATTCCTCGCCACCCATGCGGAAGGCGCGCATCTGGTCATCGCGGCTGCGCAGCACCTTGCCCACGCAGCGCAGCACTTCATCGCCCGCGGCATGGCCGAAGCGATCGTTGACCGCCTTGAAATGATCGAGATCGATCGCGGCCAGCGCGGTGAAGCCTTCTGCGCGCAGGCCGGCAAACCGGGCTTCGAGCGCACGGCGGTTGAGCAGACCGGTCAGCGGATCGCGTTCTGACAGTTCCTCCATCACTCGCGCCGTGCTGCGGGCGCTATCGCGCTCGCGCTTGATGGTCATGAAGCGGTCGGCAACCGCAAAGGATGTCACCACGACTTCGAAAGCGAGGGCAAGGCATTGCTGCCACAGGCCCTCGATCGGGGCATTGATCGGCCCGAACAGGGTCGAGAATATCCGCATCAGCCCGACCAGTATCAGCGGGGTGTAGGCAAGGACAATGAAGCGGATCGCGCGGCTGCCATTCCTCCAGGCACGCCCCATCAACACCAGCAGCATGATCACGAAGAGCAAGTAGCCTGCGTAGTAGGCCTGTATCGCACCAGCGCCAAACACTGCCGGACCCAGGTACATTGTCAGCCCCAGGCCAATTGCGAGCACCGGAAGCGCTTGCGCGACCCGGCGATCGGTGCGGCTGAAAATGCCCGGCTCGATAAAGCTCATCAGGAACAGGGTGGATGCAGCGACCATCAGGTCAAATGATAGCGTGGATAGCGCCGGGAGGAGGTGCGGATCGATCGTCCACACCAGTTGCGTCACGCCGGTCACGGTCGCCGTGTTCACCGCGGCAAGGAAGCAAAACAGCCCGTGATAGAGCGGAAACCGCTGACGCAGGGTGCGGGCGAAGCCGAGATCGAAGAACACCGGTGCGAGCAGGAGACCGCACAGCAAGGCAGCGAACAGGTGCGAAAGCCCGGCGACCTTTTCGAACGGCGGGCCGCTGACCGCCGCAACATCCCGCATCCGTCCGGGAAAGTTCGGATTGTCGATGGCAAGAATGATTGCGGTTGCCGGTGAACCGAGTTGGGGAACCGGAACGAATGCCTCCCAGAAGGTCTCCCCATCGGTGAGATCATCCGGGCCAAGGCGATTCGACACGCGGCTGCCATCGGCGGCAACTGACTGGACCTCGAGCACGTCAAAGCGTTGGCGGCGCATCGAGATATAGTCGGCGGGTGCTTGCGCAAGCCGCTGATCGAGACGGACGACTATGCGCTGCCCTTCGCTCGGCCATGCATCCGGATTGCAGTTCCAGCGCCCTGCTTGGCGCGCCAGTTCCTCCAGCTCTTCACCGGAAGCTGCAACAGTGTGGCACACCGAGCCGGGCGCAAAGTGCGCTTCCTGCGCGCGCGCAGGTCCGGGCAGGGCCAGCCCGCTTATGGCCAGCAACAGGCTAAGAAAAAAGATTGGAATCCCCCGCATGATGCAGGGATTGGTATCCCCACTGCCCTTCTATCGGGTTAACCCAACAGGGGTATTGCTACGCGCTCAGGCGATCGCCTCGGCGATCGGCAGCAGCTCGTATCCCAGCTCGCTCGCCACTGCCGGATAGGTCACCCGGCCCGCGTGGACGTTCAGCCCCTGCGCCAAGTGCGGATCTCGGCGCATCGCTTCCTTCCACCCCAGATTGGCGATGCGGATGGCGTGGGGCAAGGTGACGTTGTTGAGCGCATAGGTGGAGGTGCGGCTCACCGCTCCGGGCATGTTGGCAACGCAGTAATGCACGATATCGTCCACCACATAGGTCGGATCGTCATGCGTGGTGGCCTTGCTGGTTTCGAAGCAACCGCCCTGGTCGATGGCCACGTCCACCAGAACCGCGCCCGGCTTCATCGTCTTGAGCATGGCGCACGTCACCAGCTTGGGCGCGGCAGCACCGGGAACGAGAACGGCGCCCACCACCATATCCGCTTCGGCCACGGCTTCCTCGATGTTCGCGCGACTGGCAAAGCGCGTGCTTGCCCGGGCTTCGAAATGGGTGCCGACCTTTTCCAGCACTTCCGGATTCAGGTCCATGATGACGGTATCCGCGCCCAGCCCGGCAGACATTTGCGCGGCGTTGAAGCCGACTACGCCGCCGCCGATAATGACGACCTTGCCGGGCATAACGCCCGGCACTCCGCCCAGCAGCACACCGCGCCCGCCGTGTGCCTTTTCCAGCGCGCTGGCGCCCGCCTGGATGCTCATCCGTCCCGCCACCTGGCTCATCGGCTTCAGCAGCGGCAGGCCGCCGTGTGGGCTGGTGACGGTTTCATAGGCGATGCAGGTCGCACCCGAATTGACGAGTTCCCTGGTCTGCTCCGGATCGGGGGCGAGGTGGAGATAGGTGTAAAGCAACTGGCCTTCGCGCAGCATGGCGCGTTCTCCGGCCTGCGGTTCCTTCACCTTCACGATCATTTCGCATTCAGCGAAGATTTCCGCCGCTGTGGGGACCACCTTTGCCCCGCGCTCCTCGTAATGCCGGTCGAACGCGCCGATGCCGTCGCCCGCGCCGGTCTCGATCCAGACCTCGTGCCCATTGGCGACCAGCTCACCCGCGCTTTCGGGCGTCAGGCCGACACGGTATTCGCGGTTCTTGATTTCCTTCGGGCAGCCGATGCGCATGACGAGTCTCCTTGCCGGGGGTCGTTACGACTGAAACCGGAAAAGGGCAATCTGCGGCGGGCTGATGGCTGCTGATCCTTTTACGCCCGAGCGAAGTTGCGGAACTCTCGGCCTGGGCAGCCATTGGTCTGACAGACAAACTCGCATTTCTGGAGGAATTTCATGTACGGCTGGGCATTTACCCTCGCCATCGTCGCCCTAATCGCGGCGATCCTCGGCTTCAGCGGCGTTGCCGGCGCGCTGGCCAATATTGCGCTGATCATCTTCGTGATCGCCTTGATCGGAACAGTGGTGTTCCTCGTCATGGGCTGGAAGGCTGCAAAAGGCGTCGGCCGCCGGCTCTAGCCGGCGTGCACTGCTTCGATGCCGGGGACGGTAATGGTTCGGTCCCCGCCGAAGTCTTCGTGGACGCAGATCAGCCCGGTCTTTTCGAGATGTTCGAGCAGGCGGCGGATGCGGCCCGGTGAAGCGGTGCCGTAAACGCGCGCAAGCGTCGCTTCGTCGGGGGTGCCGTGCCCTTGCGCGGCGGAGACGAGGATGGCGAGATATGGCGCGAGGACATCGTCCGCGACCCCTTCTGCCAGCCGTTCGACAGCGGCGCGCGGCGACGCCTCCAATTGGTCGACCCCGGCGGCAGCAAAGGCGAAGCGGCGGCGGAATGCGGGCATGTCGATATGCGCCGAGGCGATGCCGCGCTCCCGGCAGCGGGTGGCAAAGCTGCGGAACAGGGTGGCGGTGGGGAGGAAGGTTGCGCCTTCTTCGGCTGCGAGTTCCCACAGCACCTCCTCCACCGATCCAGTGGGAGCGGGCCCGGCGGGTTCGGCCCCGCGTTCGGCCCCGATCTCTGCAATGCTCTGCGCCAATTGCTCCAACGCCGGGGCTGGCGGGGACGAAGGCGGCGACGGGCGATGCACAGCCTCGGCAGCTTCCTGCGCCAGTTCGGCGTGCAGCAGTGCGCCCATTTCCACCGCATCGGCCTGCGGCAACGGAGTTAGCGCGGCAGCGCCGCTTTTGCCCCCCGATTGCACCGTGCCGATATGCACCGCCACCGGCCGGCGGCTAATTGCCGGGCCAAGGCCGAGGAAATGCCCGCGCTGGAGGTCGCGAATCCGCTCCGCCTGCTTGCGATCCATCCCGAGCAGGTCCGCCGCGCGCTGCATGTCGATATCGAGGAAAGTGCGCCCCATCAGGAAGTTGCTGGCTTCCGCCGCGACATTCTTCGCCAGCTTGGCGAGCCGCTGGGTGGCGACGATTCCCGCCAGCCCGCGTTTGCGGCCCCGGCACATGAGGTTGGTCATCGCCGCCAGCGACATCCGCCGGGTGTCTTCCGCCATCTCACCTGCGGCTGACGGCGCGAACATCTGCGCTTCGTCCACCACCACCAGCACCGGATACCAATGTTCACGCGGGGCATCGAACAGTGCGGTGAGGAATTGCGCGGCGCAGCGGATTTGCGCTTCGACTTCGAGATCGTCGAGCGCCAGCACCACCGAGGCGCGATGCTGGCGGATGCGGCCCGCCAATGCCTCGATCTCGCGCGGGGAATAGCTTGCGCCCTCGATTACCACGTGATCGAAATGATCGGCCAGCGAAGTGAAATCGCCTTCAGGATCGATCACCACCTGTTGCACCAGGCCCGCGCTCTGTTCGAGCAGCCGGCGCAGCAAGTGCGACTTGCCGCTGCCCGAATTGCCCTGCACGAGGAGCCGGGTGGCGAGCAGTTCCTCCACGTCGATGGCTACCGGCGTGCCATGCGCGTCCCGCCCGATTTCGATTTCCGCTTTCACGGGTGGGGGGATAGGAGAGGCGGGGCGCTTGGCCTAGGTGCGGCAAGCAGTTTATCCAGCGATCAGTGAAGATCGCGGGTTGGGGAGAGAGATTATGGGTAAGCGGGCAATCGCCTTGGTGGCAGTGGGCGCGGCGGCACTGGCAGCGGGTTCAGCGGGCGGCACTCCGGCGCAAACAGGAACCAGCGATTTCGGCGCACGCTGTGAAGTCCTGACTGGCCAGCGGATGGGCGAGGTGGTCATCACCTCGGCAGAGTTCCTGCCCGAAGGTCGCACCATCCCCGCCGGATTCGGTGGCCCGGAGGTGCAGATGCCGCCGCATTGTCTCGTCACCGGGACGATCAACCGGCGGACCGGGGCTGGCGGGGTCGAATACGGGATCGGTTTCGAACTGGCCCTGCCGCTCGAATGGACCGGCCGGTACCTGTTGCAGGGCGGCGGAGGGCTCAACGGCTCGGTGCGCCCGCCCGTCGGCCCGGTGGCGGCGGGTGCGGACAATGCCCTGGCGCGGGGTTTCGCCGTTGCCAGCCATGACAGCGGCCATCGCGGCGCGGTGTTCGACAACAGCTTCTACGCCGACCAACGGGCGGCGCTCAATTTCGCCGAAGCCTCGGTGCGTACCGTTACGCTGGCAACCCGCGCGATCACCGCGCAATTCTATCAGGCCGACCCGCACCATTCGTACATGACCGGCTGTTCCACCGGTGGGCGCGAGGGGATGCTGGCGAGCCAGCGCTATCCCGAGCTGTTCGACGGGATCGTGGTCGGCGCCCCCGCCATGCGCCCCGGGCATGGCAACCTGGCGATCGAACTGGCGCAGGTGCAGTTGAACGCCACACAACCCGCCGGGACCAGCACGCCCGCCGGTTTCGATGCCACCGAGCGACGCGTGATCGAGCGTGAACTGACCCGCCAGTGCGACGGGCGGGACGGGCGCGAGGATGGCATCATCGCCAATGTCGAGGCCTGCCGCGCCTTCGATCCCTCGGCGCTGCAATGCCGGGCCGGGCAGACTGGGGGCCAGACCAGCGAATGCATTGCCTCTCCCAAGGTCGAGGTGCTGCGCGAGGCCTTCGCGGGTCGCGACTTCTACACGGCGATCCCCTGGGACACCGGCATCACCTATAACGGCCCCGGCATCGCGGGCTATCTCCCTTCCGGC
Organism: Erythrobacter sp.; assembly: GCA_019739335.1. Classification (NCBI taxonomy): domain Bacteria; kingdom Pseudomonadati; phylum Pseudomonadota; class Alphaproteobacteria; order Sphingomonadales; family Erythrobacteraceae; genus Erythrobacter; species Erythrobacter sp. The sequence goes on along the minus strand of CP073261.1, from coordinate 1,055,071 downwards.
CAGCCCGGCCCGTTTGGTCCCGCCACTTCGGCCCGCGCGATGGATGAAGCGGCCCGTCTGCGCGAACTCGAATGGGATGCCGTGGGGCGGCTGACCGACACTGCCTACTGGACCAATCTTTCGACCTATCTCGGGCGCGGCAGCAAGATCATGTACTACCACGGCGTCTCCGATCCGTGGTTCTCCGCCTACGACACCTGGGACTATTTCGAGCGCGCCCGCGAAGCCAATGGCGCCGAGGCATGGGATCAGGCGGCGCGGTTCTACATGATGCCGGGGATGCTCCATTGTGGCGGCGGCGAGAGTTTCGACCGGATCGACCTGCTGACGGCGATGGTGGAATGGGTGGAAGGCGGCACTGCGCCCGCAGGCCTCACCGCAACCCGCAGCAGCGGCGCACCGGGAGAACGTCCGCTCTGCCCGCATCCGGCCTATCCGCACTATGTCGGCGGCGATCCCGATACGGCAGCGAGTTATGCCTGCAGGGGAGGGTGAAGCGACGCCTGGAATGCCCAAGCCTCAGGCCGCGCGCTGGAAATTCTCCACATTGCGCACCGCATCGGCGCCGTATTCGGCGTGCAGCTTCAGCTTCGCGAGCGTCGTGTGGACGGCCTGGTCCATCAGCGCGGCTTCTTCGAGCCATTCGCTGCGGGGCAAGCCCGCTTCGAAATGGGCTTCGGTCAGTAGCCGGACGATGCAGGTCGCCGCGCCGGTCGGGGCGATTTCATAGCGTTCGCTGGCGTGGGTGATGCGGCCTGCGCGCGGGGTGATCTGGGTGTCGAAAGCGTAGAGGCGGCCGGGTTCGGCATCGCTCACCACGATGGTGAAAACGTGTTCGGGCAGCAGATCGAGATGCAGGCGGAACCGCCCGGTGGCGACCGTTTCCACTGTGCCCACCGCGTGCTTCCAGCAGGTCGGATCGGCGAAATTGAGCAGGCCGAACAGCGTATCGGCGGCGCAATCCACTGCGATGGCGGCTTCTATGATGGCCGGACCCTGCTGAACGGGTGTGGCAGACTTTGCTTTGAACATACCGAACATGGGATTTTCCCCCTTTGCGACCCGTCAGGCATAAGACAACTGGCTTAAGACCGCCTGCGCGAACGTGGTTAATACCGGCTAACCATCATGATTTGCTGCTGGCCATGCGTCAGAACTTCTCTCCCGCCAGGATCATTGCCCGGCGCAGGCCTTTCTGGTTGATGTTCTGGATTTCGATGCCGGGGTGGGCGTTCACTTCCAGCACCATCGGCCCGTCGTTCTCGTCCAGAATGATATCGACGCCCAGATAGCCGAGCCCGATGGCGGCGCTGCATTTGGAGCTCATCAGCAGCACCCGGTCCCATTCGGGCACGGTGAAATCGATCAGTTTCGCGCCGGTATCGGGATGATGGGTGATTTCCTGCCCCACCACCATGGCCCGGGTGATGATGCCCGTCTCGATATCCACCGCCGCGCCGATGGCGCGCTGGTGGAGGTTGGCCTTGCCGTCCGAAGCTACGGTGGGAATGCGCATCATCGCCATCAGCGGATGTTCGCGCAGCGAAATCACCCGCACATCGGGCAGGCCTTCGGGCACCAGCCCGGCGATGCGCTTGTCGGGGCGGATCAGCGGTTCGATCAGCGCCGCGTCCTCGGCGGCGGTATCACCCGAAAAACCGCCATCGACGATCCGGCGCAGGTGGTTCATCACATCTGTCGCAGTAAGCTTGGTACCCGATCCCTTGTACCAGTCGTTGCCCTCGCGCCGCACTGCCAGCAGGATGCCATCGCCCTGGCTGCCGCGCGCAGGCTTGATCGCCCAGCTGTCGGGCAAGTCGCGCAGCGGATCGAAATCAAGCAGATCCCCATAGCTGGAGATGACGCATACCGTTCCGGTGGTTACCACGCCGCCAGCGTTCAGCGCCACCTTGGCTGCCACCTTGTCGCGCGCTGCCTCGATGGCCCAGCGCGGGTTGTACTTCGAGATGATCGCGTTGCGCAGGTTGATGCCGAGGATCTCGTCGATGTGTCCCTTCTGCGGAATTCTCAGTGGCGAAGCCGAAGGTCGATCCGAAGTTGGGCTCCGGGAAAAGCGGGACCACCACCGCCGGGCTGGCCTCGACAGCTCGGTCGGTATCCCGGACGGCAATTCCAGCACGTTCGTCGAGAGTTGCAGCAGCCTTGGCATTGCGTCTTCCTTCAAGCCAGATCGGGGCGAAACGTTTGATTTCGGACAGCCGCAGCCCGCGATACCGGCCCAGCAGGGCAATCGCGAGCCCGGCGAAACCGGGGAGCACCAGCGGCGAAATCTCGATCAGGGTGAGCGCGACGTGGCTCACCATCACGAACTGGATCACCAATGCCAGCACCAGTGTGTTGAGCGCCATCTGCGCGGCGGGGGCGGGGCCGTCCTTTTCCCATTGCCGCCACCAGCGTTCGACGCACAGTGCGGTCACCACCACGGGGAAGGCATCGACCTGCAATTCGGTGTCGAGCACCTGCTGCAATCCTGCGAGCACGAAGACCACGAACGAAATCAGCACCCCGAGGAAGCCCACCCGCGTCATCCGCAGCTTGAGCAGCGACGGCGCCGCGATCATGCCGACGCCCACCGCCGCAATCAGCACCACCGGCCCGAACACCGGGCCGATCTGGAGGAAGGCGATGGCGATCAGCATCGGGGTGAACAGGCCGAAGGCCTTCATCCCGATGAAACTGCGCGCCAGCACCACCAGGAAGGCACCGATCGGCAGCGCCATCAGCAGGTTGGACGGCTTCATGCCCCAGACGGCATAGGACACCGCCCGTTCGCCCAGCGAACTCGGCATCTGGAACGGGTTTTCGGTGCGGATCAGGCCGAGGATCACCAGCACGCCGATGAGGCCGATCACGGCAGCCCCGATCAGCGCCGGGCGCTTGATCTGCGGGGTGGCCTTTGCAAGCACCCGCCGCCATTTTCGCCAGCGGCTCAGCCGCCAATGCCGCACGGCTCTAGAAGGCATAGCCGACACTCAGCGACAGGCGATAGCCACGCCGGTCCCGAACCGGATCGTTGCTATCGCCGAACACGTACTTGGCTTCCGCTTCGATGCGCCACTGGCCCGGCCACCACAGCAGTTCCACTTCGGGAACGATCTGGCTGTCCTCGCGCGCTTCGCCTGCTGGGGTCAGCCGACCGCCAAAGCGGGTCTGGCGCAGTTCCACGGCGGGGCGCACCCTGAGGTCACTGGTGAGCGGGTGGGTGTAGGAAACACTGGCGCTTTCGCGGCTGTAGCGCCGGTCCGGATTGGCGGAATCGATGCTTTCGGTGCGCAGGTCGAAATTGATATAGTGATAGCGTCCCAGCCGGTGGCGGTAATCGGCATCCACGCGCAGGCCATCGCCCGTGGACGATGCGCCCCCTGGTCCTGCGCCATCGTCATACTCGCGATCCCGCCAGGTTCCGCGCAGGCGGAAGCGGTGCGCCTGTTCAGGTTCGAACTGCACGAGGATCGAGGTTTGCCGCTCGTCGGTATCGGCGGATTCGACCGAGACCAGATCGTCATAGGCGCGAAGGGCGAGTTCGACTTCCCATTGCTCGCCCAGCTCCTGTGTGAGCGAGGCCGAAATGCGGTCGCGATTGTAACCTGACCGCCCGGTGGCCGAACCGAACCGCTCGACCTCGATCCGGTCGGCCTCAAGCCGCAATTGTGTCGTCTCGTTGCCAAGTTCGACTCCGATTTGCCCGCGCAGATAGCCACCGTCACCGTTGATGATCAGCTCGTCGTCACGGTCCTCGCTTTGCGACAGGACTACGCCCGCCTCCAGCCGCGCAAAGGGATCGAGGCTCCAGCCGCCGCCGGGATCTGCCTGCGCGGCAATAGGGGTGGCGACCGCAAGCCCCACCGCCATGGAAAGCACCCGAAAATGTGCGCGAAAAATGGCTGCCCCGTTCATACTCGGGGCTTTTACGTAGTGATGGTTTACAACTTGCTAACTGTAAAACGAAAGGTTTGACCGCCCCGATCCGGACCCGCTCCGGCCCTATCCCTTGCCCCGCGTCTTCGTCTTCCCGGCGATTGCATTGTCTTCGAGGAATGCGATGATCTTTCCTGCAACATCGATGCCGGTCGCCGCTTCCACGCCTTCCAGTCCGGGAGAGGAATTGACTTCCATCACCACCGGGCCGTGGTTTGATCGCAGCATATCCACCCCGCACACGTTCAGACCCATGTGCTTGGCCGCGCGCACCGCGGTCGAGCGCTCTTCTGGGGTGATCTTGATGATCTTGGCGCTGCCGCCGCGGTGCAGGTTCGAACGGAAATCGTCTGCCGCGCCGGTACGCTGCATGGCTGCCACCACCTTGCCTCCCACCACCAGCGCGCGAATGTCGGTGCCGCCCGCTTCCTTGATGAATTCCTGCACCAGGATGTTGACCTTGGCCCCGCGAAACGCCTCGATCACCGATTTGGCGCTGCTCATGGTTTCGGCCAGCACCACCCCGATGCCCTGCGTGCCTTCGAGCAGCTTGATCACCACCGGCGGCCCCTTGACCGCCTTGATGATCTCCTCCGCCTGCTTGGGGTCATTGGCATAGGCGGTCAGCGGCAGGCCCAGCCCGTGCTTGGCAAGGATCTGCATCGAACGCAGCTTGTCGCGGCTGCGACCGATGGCAACGCTTTCGTTGAGCGGCCAGACCCCCGCCATCTCGAACTGCCGCAGCACCGCCAGCCCGTAATGCGTGATCGATGCGCCGATGCGCGGGATCACTGCATCGTACTTGCCGAGAGTCTTGCCTTCGTACAGCACCGTGGGGCGATGGCTGGCGATGTTCACCGAACAGCGGGTGGTGTTGAGGATATCGAGCGTGTGTCCGCGCGCCTCTGCCGCTTCGACGAGCCGTTGGTGCGAATAGAGCGTGGGGTTGCGCGCCAGCATGGCGATTTTCATGATCTGTGTCCTTTGGCCGGACGCATTCCCGGCGTCTGCAACCAGCTATGCCCGGAATCGACGACAAACCGGCGACGCAGCGAGGAACGCCCGATCAGCATCGGCAGCTTCATGTCCGAACGGTCGGCAAGGCTGATTTCCACGCGAAAGATCTGCCCGCCGATCCTGAGCGGAGTCTTGATGATCATCCGCCGCTGGGTCTCGCCATTGGAACTGGTCACACCGCGCCAATCCACCTGCACCGCTTCGCAGACCTGTCGCACGTGCTGCGCCGGAAAATCGACCGCAAACCGCACGAAATTCCTCCCGTCTCGCTCGAATTGCGCGAGCACGGTGGCGTGCAGCGAGGAAGTGCGTGCGCCGGTATCGATCTTGGCGGGGATGGCGTGGAGGCCGAGATCGGGCAGGTCCACCCGTTCGCGCCAGCCGATCACTTCGATGGGCCGGGCCGCCATTTTAGCAGGCTTTCCGGAGGCTTGGTCAGACATGCCCGCCCCCTAGAGCGGATTGCCGTCCCTGTCGCGGTAGATTTCGCGGCGGCCGACGTGGTTGGCCGGGCCGACCAGTCCGTCTTCCTCCATCCGCTCGATCCACTTGGCGGCGGTGTTGTAGCCCACTCCCATCTGCCGCTGAAGCCACGATCCGCTGGCCTTCTGGTTCTCGATCACGATCTGGCAGGCCTGCCGGTACTTGCGCTCTTCCGGATTGTCGGAGCCGGTGAACTCGTCCTCGTCGTAGCCGTAGCCGCCGTCTTCCGGCTCCTCGGTAACCGAATCGACATAGGCGGGGGCGCCCTGCGCGCGCCAGTGTTCGGCCACCTTCTCGACTTCCTCGTCGGAGACGAATGGCCCGTGGACGCGGGCGAGCGAGCCGGTGTTCGGCTTGTAAAGCATATCGCCCTTGCCGAGCAGCTGTTCGGCGCCCTGTTCGCCGAGGATGGTGCGCGAATCGATGCGGCTGGTGACGTTGAAGCTGATGCGGGTAGGGAGGTTGGCCTTGATGACCCCGGTAATGACATCGACCGAAGGACGCTGCGTCGCCATGATCAGGTGGATGCCCGCCGCGCGGCTCTTCTGGCTGAGCCGCTGGATCAGCACTTCGATTTCCTTGCCTACGGTCACCATCAGGTCGGCCAGTTCGTCCACGATCAGCACGATCTGCGGCAGCGCGGCGTAATCGAGTTCCTTCTCCTCGACCACCGCTTCGCCGGTGTCGGGATCGTAACCGGTCTGCACCGTCCGCTTCAATGGCTTGCCCTTGGCAGCGGCGGCGGCGACGCGTTCGTTGAAGCCGAGCAGATTGCGCGCGCCGATCTCGCTCATCATCCGGTAGCGGCGTTCCATTTCCTCCACCGCCCACTTGAGCGAGCGTACCGATTTGTGCGGCTCGGTCACCACCGGGGCGAGCAAGTGGGGGATGTCGTCGTAACTCTTGAGTTCGAGCACCTTGGGATCGATCAGGATCAGGCGGCACTGCGCGGGCGTGAAGCGATATAGCAGGCTGAGCAGGATTGCGTTGAGCCCCACCGACTTGCCCGAACCCGTGGTGCCCGCCACCAGCAGGTGCGGCATGGCGGCGAGATCGGCCACGATGGGATCGCCCGAGATTCCCTTACCCAGAATGATCGGCAGCCCGCCCTTGTTGGCCGCAAAGGCCTCGCTTTCGACCAGTTCGCGGAAGTTGACCGTCTGCCGGTTGGCATTGGGCAGTTCGATGCCCATCACCGTCTTGCCGGGGATCGAGGCGACGCGGGCGCTGATCGCACTCATGTTGCGGGCGATGTCTTCGGCAAGGCCGATTACCCGGCTGGCCTTGATACCGGGGGCAGGCTCGAGTTCGTACATGGTGACGACGGGGCCGGTCTTGACCGCCACGATCTCGCCCTTGACGTTGAAATCGTCGAGCACGGTTTCGAGCAGGCGGGCATTGCGTTCGAGCGCCAGCTTGTCGAGCGGCGGGGCCTGGTTGCCCTTGGCTTCCTCCAGCAGTTCGACAGAGGGCAATTCGTACTCGGCGAACAGGTCCTTCTGGCTGACCTTGGGTTCGGGCCTCGCGCGGCGCGGCGGAGCGGCGGCATCGCTGATTTCGGGCGCGCGGCGACGTTCGGCCAGGGCTTGCTCGTCGTCGTCGCGCTCGTCCTCGTCTTCCGCCACTGCGGGTTTGCGGCGTTGCTTGCGGGATTCGGGCTTGAGAGGATTGACCGGATCAGTGAGGCGCGGACGATTCCTGATCCAGTCGGGTACGGTGAGCAGACTCGCCCAGTCGAGCGCGAAAACCCGGCCCGCCAGTACCGCGCCGCCGATCAGGGTGGCGAGGCCAGCGCCAAGGATGGTCCAGACCCGCGCCGGTTCGGGCAGCAGTCCGGCCAGGGCCTGGATCGCGCCTTCGCCCAGCAGGCCCACGAGCCCGCCAAAGCCTGCCGGCCAGGAGTGGTTGCCGGGATCGGTGACGAGCGCGAAAGTCGTCGCCAGCAGGGCCATCGCCAACAGCAGCAGGCCGACCGCGCGCCACCATTTGCCGTCCCAGTGCTCTTCTTCCTCGGCATCGCGCCACAGCTTGCGCGCAGTGGCATAGGTGAGCGGCAGGAACAGCAGCGAAGTCCAGCCGAATGCAGTGAGCGCCAGATCGGCCATGAAGGCGCCGGGCTTGCCCATCCAGTTGTCCACCACGTCCCCGGCAGCGGTGGAAAGCGAGGGATCGGTCTGGCTGTAGCTGACCAGCGCCAGTGCAAGGAAAACTGTGAAGCCGAACAGCAACACCGCGCCCGTCAGCTGCGCAGAACGCGCGAGCGAGCGGCGGAAAGCGGCTTTCCAGTCTGTCCCGGCAGTGTTGGCCCGCGTGGCCATGGTGAATCCCCTTGCGTATGCGTCCCGACGGGGAGAATCCCACATGGGGACTCATGGGTCAATTTGTTTGTCATGAAGCCGCGTCCGCGGCTTCGTCCTCCCGGCTATTCCCTCCGCTTCACTGCGGGGCCGGTCCGGGCGGGCGGTTGCCCTTGCGGGCCTTCGGCCCGAGATTTGGCAAATTCAGCGTTTCAGGCTGAAAGCCCATCAATCGCAGCCCAACGCTCACATCCAAGGCGGCGCGAAGTGACGGAGTTCATCCCTCCCAGCGCGATGACCGGCATTTGCGCCTGCCGCGCGAGGCTATGCCAGCGCAGCGGGCCGAGCACCTTGCCGCCGGGATGCGAATTGGTCGGGAAGGCCGCAGAAAGCATCACCGCGTCCGCCCCCACGCGATTGGCCTGCGCAATCTCGCTCATATCATGTGCCGTGGCCACCCGCAGCAGATCGCATCGACGCGGATAGAGCGCCAGCGGGGCACCATAGATCCCGTCCGCACCCCATTCGCGCGCCGTCAGCGCCGAGTCGGCGAGGATCACCAGATGCCCCTCGGCGCGCGCGACCCGCGCCAGCTGGCGATATCGCGCCAGCCGCCCTTTCGGTGGCAGGTGGTAATGCCGGTAAACGAAGGCGGAAGGCGCGCCCAGTTGCCGCAGCCGAATTTCGAGCACCTCATCGTTGCGCGCGTCGGAAAGCAGCCACAGGCGGGGGAGGGACTGGAAAGACATGCCTCTCGCGCTATAGCGCGCCCATGAGTGAAAGTGCCACTGCCTCCGATTCTTCTGGTCGCATCGCCGCCGTGAACGCGGAAATCGCCCGCGCCTGCGCCATCGCCCGCCGCAAGCCGGAGGAGGTCACGCTGGTCGCGGTCAGCAAGACCCACAGCGCCGGGGATATCGCGCCCTTGATAGCCGCCGGACAGCGGGTATTCGGCGAAAACCGGGTGCAGGAAGCGCAGGCCAAGTGGCCAGCCCTGCGTGAAGCGACCCCTGGCATTCAACTGCACCTCGTCGGCAGCCTGCAATCGAACAAGGCGGAAGACGCCGCGCGGCTGTTCGATTGTATCCACTCTCTAGACCGGCCGAGCCTTGTCACCGCGCTGGCCAGGGCCTTCGACAAGTTCGGGCGGCAGGTTGCATCATTTGTGCAGGTCGATATCGGGCAGGAAGTGCAGAAAGGCGGCTGCCCGATTGCCGATTTGCCCGCCTTGCTGGCACAGGCGCGCGCGGCTGAACTGCCTCTTGCCGGGCTGATGTGCGTCCCCCCCGCAGGCATCGAACCCGCCCCCTATTTCGCGCTGCTGGCCAAGCTGGCCGACGATCACGGCCTGACAGGCCGCAGCATGGGGATGAGCGGGGACTTCCCCACCGCGATCATGCTTGGCGCGACCCATGTGCGCGTAGGTACCGCGCTGTTTGGCGCCCGCACTTGACGCGGGGGTGCTGCACGCGCCAAGTCCTTCATATCCGCCAATTCCGGGACGCCACGCCATGACCAGCCGCCTTCTCGCCCTGCCGCTCCTGCTCCTTTTCGCCGCGCCCGCCGCTGCACAGGACGACCCCTATGCCGCCTGCGCCGCGATGGAGAGCGATGCCGAGCGGCTGGCCTGTTTCGACGCCACCTATGCGCGCCAAAGCGTGGTGATAGCCGAGCGGGCGGAGCAGGCCGCAGAACAGCGCGAGGAGGTGTTCGGTTTTCGTGCCAGTGACGAGAATATCGAGCGTGACGCCACCGACAACAGTGTCACCGCCACCGTCACCGAGATCCTCCAAGGCGCGCGCCGGTCACAAGTGGTGCTGTTCGACAACGGCCAGCTTTGGCGCGAGATCGACGGCTCGACTCTGCGCAATCGCGTCCGCGTGGGATGGGTGGGAACGATCTCGCGCCACTGGAGCGGGGCGTACGAAATCCGCTTCGAAGAGGGCTCGGGCTATCTGCGCGTCGAACGGATGCGATAATCTTGCTACAGGTCGTACTTTACGCAGGTACGCCGCAACCGAACCTTAATGCCACCGGGGGTATTGCGTTGCAACACACAGACCCCCTCAGGAATTGCAAGGTTAACGGGTGAACGCGATGATAGATGTGGCCCAGCAGACCGGTCTGTCCGAAGGCACCGACTCCGATCACCGGAACAATGGCCGGGCGCGTGTCGATATCGATTGCGATATCCGGATCGGCAACCGCGCCTGGCGCCGGGCGCAACTGGCGGATCTGACGCCGGACGGCTTCCAGGTCACCATTCTCGACATGCCGCCGCGCGGCACTCCGCTGTTTATCCGCTTCGCCGGAATCCAGTTGCTTCAGGCCGAAGTGTGCTGGGCAAAGGTGGACACGGCGGGTTGCCGCTTCCTGACCCCGATCAGCCCCTACGTCTTTGATCACATCGTCGCCACCTGCGGCTGACGCAAGCCGGCAGCATTGCGCCGCGCTATTGCGCCGCTTCCTCCAGTTCGGTCTCGCCCGCCGCAACTGCATCGAGCAGGGCCCGTTCCACCTTGCGTAGCCGTTCCGCCGAATCGACCTTCATCCCCAAGAGGTCGGTGACGTAGAAGGTATCCACCGCGCGCTCCCCGTAATGGGTAATGTGCGCCGAATTGATCAACAGGTTCTGTTCGAACATCGCCCGCGTCAGCCGGTTGAGCAGCGCCGGGCGATCGGTTGCGTTGACCTCGATAACCGTAAAGCGGCTGCTCGCGTCATTATCAAAGGTAACTTCAGCCGAAACGCGGAAATTCTGCGCCCGCATGTGCTTCAGCGGGCGCTTGGCCAGGCTCGGTACCATGTCGATGCGATTTGCCAGTGCATCCTCGATCGCCTTCTGCAGGCGCTTGAGCTGCGATGGCTCGCTGAACGGCTTGCCCAGCGGGTCTTGCACCAGGAAATTGTCCACCGCCTTGCCAACCTTGTTGGTGTGGATGCGAGCGTCGCAGATATTGCCGCCTGCCAGATGGATGGCCCCGGCAATGCGGAAGAACAGGCCCGGATGATCGTTGCCGATCACCGTCACAAGCGTGGCCCCCAGTGCAGCGTAATACACGGTATGGATCGAAAGCGAATCCTGCGCTGCGCGGGCTGCAGCATAATGCGCGAGGTTGATGGCGATCACGTCTTCCGGCTCGGCGATCCAGTAGGTATCGTCGAAACGATCATCCAGATCGGCCACCAAGTGCGCCTTTGCGCCGAGCAGGTCGCCCACCCGCTCCTTCTTCGCCGCCACCCGCTCGGCGCGCCCGTGGGTCTTGTGTCCGAGCCGCAGCAATTCCTGCGCCGCTTCGTAGCAATCGGCGAGCAATTGCCGCTTCCAGCTGTTCCACACCCCCGGCCCGACCGCGCGGATATCGACGATGGTGAGCACGGTCAGCAGCCGCAACCGTTCAAGGCTCTGCACTTCGGCGACGAAATTGGCGATGGTGCGCGGATCGGACAGGTCGCGCTTGAAGGCGGTGGCGCTCATCCACAGGTGGTAGCGGACCAGCCAGGCGACGAGTTCGGTCTCCTTCTCGTCCAGCCCCAGCCGCGGGCACAGCTTGCGCGCCACCTCTGCCCCCAGCACCGAATGATCGCCGCCGCGCCCCTTGGCGATATCGTGCAGCAAGGTGGCGACGAACAGTACCCGGCGGTTGACCAGCTTGGGTATGATCTCGCTGGCGAGGGGGTGATCCTCGCCGTGCAATCCGCGCTCGATCTCGCTGAGCAGACCGATGGCGCGGATGGTGTGTTCGTCCACCGTATAATGATGATACATGTCGAACTGCATCTGCGCGTTGACCTTGCCGAAATCCGGCACGAACCGGCCGAAAACGCCGGCTTCGTTCATCCAGCGCAGCACCGTCTCAGGATCGCGCTTGCCTGCCAGCACCTGCATGAACAGGTCGTTGGCCCGCGGGTCGCGGCGAACTTCGGGGCCGATCAGCCCGGCATCGCGGCGGGCGATGCGGATGGTGCCGGGGTGGACTTCCAGCCCCTCGCGTTCGGCCACGGCGAACACTTCGAGCAGGCGCACCGGGTCTTTGGCGAACCAGTCGTCCGAGGGCGCAGCCAGCCTGTCTCCTTCGGCCAGATAGCCATCGACCTTCCGCGAGCGGCCCCGGCGGATCGAGGAAAAGAACCCTGCCACCCGGCTCTTTTGCGTCGCCTGTTCCTCCAGCTCGGCAAGGAACACCCCCGTCAGGTGGCCGACGTGCTTGGCCTGGAGGAAGTAGAACTGCATGAACCGTTCGACCGCGCTTTTGCCGGGGCGGTCGGCATACTGCATCCGCTCGGCCACTTCGCGTTGGAGATCGAAGGTCAGCCGGTCCTCTCCGCGACCCGAGATCGAATGCAGGTGCGCGCGCACTGCCAGCAGGAACCCTTCGGCACGGCGGAAGCTGCGGTATTCGCGTTCGGTGAACAGCCCGGTTTCGACCAGATCGGCGGCGCTTTTGACCCGGTGGGTATATTTGCCGATCCAGTAGAGCGTCTGCAAATCGCGCAGGCCGCCCTTGCCATCCTTCACATTGGGTTCGACGACATAGCGCGAATCGCCCATCCGCTTGTGCCGCGCGTTGCTTTCCTCGAGCTTCTCCTGCACGAAAGTGGCCTGGGTGCCGGGGACGACTTCGTTCCAGAACTGGGCGCTGGCCATGTCGTACACGCCCTTATCACCCCACAGGTAACGCCCTTCGAGCAGCGCGGTGCGGATCGTCAGGTCGCCCCTCGCCATCCGCACCATTTCCGCCAGCGAACGGCTGGAATGGCCGACCTGCAAGTTCAGGTCCCACAGGTAATAGAGGATCGCCTCGATCACCTGTTCGCACCAGCTGGTCGGCTTGTGCGGGGTGATAAACGCCAGGTCGACATCCGAATAGGGTGCCATCTCGCCGCGCCCGTAGCCGCCCACTGCCAGCAGCGCGATACGTTCGCCGCTCGAACGGTTGGCGGCAGGATAGACGTGGTCGATCACGTGATCGTGGATAACCCGGATCAGCTGGTCGATCAGGAATGCCTGGCTGTGCGCGTGCTCGTGCCCCGCGCCGGGGTGTCGGGCGAGCCTGGTACCGATTTCCTTGCGACCTTCGGCCAGCGCGTGGCGCAGCGCATCGACCACCCGCTGCCGCCCAGCCGTTGCGCCGTGCTGCTCGACGATTGCGGCGACGCTGGCCGCAAGCGCGCGGCGATCGATGATCTTGCGCTGCTGGGGGATGCTGGGAAGGTTCACGCGGGCGGAAATAGGCGCGCGCTGGCCGCATTGCAAAGCGGCAATCCCTTCCGTGCGGGTTAGCGGGGCTTTAACCCGCGCCTGCTCTATGCCAAAGCCGCGCGCATAACGGGCCGCGCGCGGTCGCAACGCCAAGGGGCGCACATACAATGCTGGATATGCTGGCCACAGCATCGGGCGAAGTCATCCGCTGGAGCGAGCTGGGCCTGCGCCCCGGCCTCGATCTCGGGTTTTTCGAGCTGAAGTACTATTCGCTCGCCTATCTGGCGGGGATTATTTTCGCCTACTGGCACCTGTCGAGAATGATCAAGGCTCCTGGCGCGCCGATGGCGCAGGTCCATGTCGATGACCTGTTTTTCTGGTGTACGCTGGGCATCATCCTCGGCGGGCGGATCGGTTATCTGACCTTTTACGAACCCGGCCTGTGGACCGACTTTTCGGGCGATGGCTTCATCTCCTGGCGCGCGCTGCGATTGTGGGACGGCGGGATGAGCTTCCACGGCGGACTGGCCGGCGTGGTAGCAGCCATCGGCTATGTCAGCTGGCGCGGCGGGCTGCCGTTCCTGCGGGTCTGCGATTATATCAGCGTCAATGTCGGCATGGGGATGCTGCTCGGGCGGCTGGCGAATTTCATCAACGGCGAGTTGTGGGGTCGCGTTGCGGGGCCGGACGCGCCACTGGCAATGATCTTCCCGACCGATCCCGACGCGCTCCCGCGCCATCCCAGCCAGCTCTACCAGGCGTTTGGTGAGGGGCTGCTGGTGCTGGTGGTAATGCTGAGCCTGTTCTGGCTGACCCGCGCGCGCTTCCGCACCGGGTTTCTTGTCGGCGTGTTCACCGTGCTGATCGCGGTAGCCCGCTTCACGGTTGAATTCTTCCGCCAGCCGGACGCACAGCTGACCGAATTCGCCGAGCGCACCGGGCTCAGCATGGGGCAATGGCTGACGGTGCCGATGCTCGTGCTGGGGCTGGGGCTGGTGGTCTGGTCTTTGACCCGCCCGGCCACCGCCACCGGCGCGAAGAAAATCCCGGCAACGCCCACGGGCGCGCCGCCGGAGGTGGATACCACTTCCGCATGAGCGACTTGCGCGAAGAGGATGCCCGGCGCGACCTTGGCGAAACCTTCCGGCGCCTGATCGCAGCTACCGGGCCAATCAGCCTGGCGCATTACATGGGCGAATCCAATGCCCGCTATTATACCGATCGCAAGCCCATAGGCGGTCCCAGCAGTGTGGGGGGCGGGGACTTCATCACCGCCCCCGAAGTGAGCCAGATGTTCGGCGAGCTGATCGGGCTGTGGCTGGCGGACATGTGGATCCGCGCCGGGCGAACCGAGCCGGTGCATTATGTCGAGCTTGGCCCCGGTAGGGGCACGCTCGCGCGCGATGCCTTCCGGGCGATGCTGCGCTACGGACTCAAGCCGAAGATGCACCTTGTGGAGACTTCGCGGCGGATGCGCGATGCACAACTGGCGACGCTTCCCGAAGCAATCCATCACCACGATCTCTCCCGCATTCCGCTGGCCGGACCGGTGTTGCTGGTGGCCAACGAATTCCTCGATGCCTTGCCGGTGCGGCAGCTTGTGAAAACCGAGGAAGGCTGGCGCGAGATCATGGTGAGCGTGGACACCGCGGGCAATTTCATCGAAGTGCCCGGTCGCCAACCGATGGATTCCGCGGTGGCCGAAGCGAAACGCAATTCACAGCTGGGTACGGTGATCGAAACCTCGCCCGCCTGCGCCACCATTCTGTTCGAAGTGGCGGGGCGGCTGGCGGAACAGGGCGGTGCGGCCCTGTTCATCGATTACGGCCATGCCGATGGGCGTTCCGGTGCCAGCTTGCAAGCGGTACGCGATCACCAGAGGGTCGGCGTGTTCGATGCTCCGGGAGAAGTGGACCTCTCCGCCCATGTCGATTTCGCGCAGATGGAACAGATCGCCCGTTCGCGGGGCGCGCGGGTGCTCGGCACGGTGGAGCAGGGGGCCTGGCTGAAAGCGCTGGGGATCGACCAGCGCGCCGAGGCGCTGGCCAAATTCGCCCCGCAGCACCGCGAAGCGCTGATGCGCGCGCGCGACCGGCTGACTTCGCCCGAGCAAATGGGCAGCCTGTTCAAGGTGATGGGCCTGACCGGACCCGACTGGCCTGATGCAGTCGGCTTCGCCCCGCCCGTCGCCTGACCGCTAACGCGCGATAGATTTCTTCGAGACGGTCAGTTGCACAACCAGTCCGTCGGGCGTGAACCGGCGTTCCCAGCTGCCGCCGAGCTGCCCCTTCACGCTCATTTCCACCAGCCGCGAACCGAAACCGTCCTGCCCGCTATCAACTGCGGGAGGGCCACCATGCTCGGCCCAGTTCAGCGCGATGTGTTCGCCGCGATCCTCCACCGCCAATGTCACATGGCCAACCTCTCCCGAAAGAGCGCCATACTTCGCGGAATTTGTCGCGAGCTCGTGGAATACCAGCGCCAGTGGCGTCGCGGCATTCAGGCCGATGGCACTGTCTGCCCCGCTCACCAGCACCCGCGGGGTGCTCGCATTGTCAGAGTAGGGCGCGAACAGTGCTGCCAGCAATCCCTGCAACCGATCCTGCGCCGACGCTGCACCCGGCTGGACGAAATCGTGCGCCCGGCCCAGCGCGCGGAGCACTTCGACCAGTTCGTCTGCATAGGGCTGGTGTTCAGGCGTTTTGCGCACCTTTAAGGTTGCCAGTCCGATCATTACCGCGAAGATGTTCTTGATCCGGTGCGACAATTCGCTGGCGATCATGTCGCGCTGTTCCAGCGCCTGGCGCAATTCGTGGACGTCGGTGACCGTGCCGAACCAGCGCTTGGTTCCGTCCGCTTCGGTTACCGGTAGGGCCTGCCCCATTACCCAACGGTAACTTCCATCAGCGAAACGCAGCCGATATTCTGCAGCAAATTCCTCCCCGCTCCTGAGTGCCCCATACCAATCTGCGAAGATCATCTCGTGATCGTCGGGATGGATGAAGCGCTGCCATTCGTCGGAAGATCCCGGCGGCGCCGCGCCGATCTGCTTTTCCCAGCGAGCGTTGAAATAGTCGAAATTGCCCTCCGCATCGGCAGACCAGGCGATCTGCGGCATGCCTTCGAGAATGCGTTGCAGGCGGTCTTCGCGCAAGGCGATTTCCCGCTCCGCCCGAATGCTTTCACGCTGCGCGTTGAGCCGACGCATTACCGCCTGACCCAGCACTTCCATACCCTGACGCTGAAGCGCGGTGAGCCCATCTGGTCGCACGACCGTGCCGATGACGCAAAGCGCACCTAGCGGCACTCCTTCTGCAGAAATCAGCGGTTGTCCGGCATAGAAGCGGATAGCAGGCGCGGAAGTGACCATTGCATGGGAAGCGAAACGCGGATCGCCGGTGGCATCGCGCACTTCCATCAGTCCCGGCGACAGCATTGCCTCGGCGCAGAAGGAGCCGTCGCGCGAAGCCTCGCACACGTCGAGTCCCAGGCCGGAAAGGAAGCGCTGGCGCAATTGCTCAACCAGCGTGACCTGCGCAATCGGCACATCGCACAAGCGCGCGGCAAATTGCACGATGGCGGCGAGTTCGGCATCGTCCTGCAGTGAATCAGGCGCGAAACTATCGAGCACGCGCAAACGCTCAGCCTCGTCCACGATTCGTGGAGCGGGGACAAACTTTCCCGGATCTGGTAGAATAGTATTTAAATTCAAAGGCTTATTCCCCAACAGGCGAGCTTTAGCGCGGTTTTGCGGGAATTGCAAAGCCGAGCTTATCAGTGCCGGTTTCGCGTGCAACCTGTTTGCCTCCCCGCGCTCGCTTGCTATTGCCCCCGCCGACCAACCAAGGACCATTCCCATGCGTGCCACTCCCGATTTCGACTTCGGCCTGACCGAAGAGGCCAAGATGATCCGCGAAAGCGTTGCCCGCTTCGCCGACGAGCGGATTGCGCCGCTGGCTGCACAGGTGGATGCCGAGGACTGGTTCCCGATCGAGCTCTGGCCCGAGATGGGTGAACTGGGCCTGCACGGCATGACCGTAAGCGAGGCCGACGGCGGCACCGGGCTCGGCTATCTCGAACATACCATCGCGGTGGAGGAGGTTAGCCGCGCCAGCGCCTCGGTCGGGCTCAGCTACGGCGCGCATTCGAACCTCTGCGTCAACCAGATCGCCCGCTGGGGCAATGCCGCGCAGAAAGCGAAATACCTCCCTGGCCTGATTTCGGGCGAACATGTGGGTTCACTGGCGATGAGCGAGCCGGGGGCGGGTTCGGACGTCGTTTCTATGAAACTGAAGGCCGATGCCGTGCAGGGCGGCTACGTGCTCAACGGCACCAAGTTCTGGATCACCAACGGTCACGCTGCACAGACACTGGTGGTCTATGCCCGCACCGATGCCGATGCCGGCAGCAAGGGCATCACCGCCTTCCTGATCGAGCGGGACATGCCCGGCTTCTCCTGCGGGCAGAAGATCGCAAAAATGGGCATGAAGGGCTCGATCACCAGCGAACTGGTATTCGACAATTGCGAGGTGCCTGCAGAGAACGTGCTCGGAGAAATAGGCAGGGGCGTGCAGGTGCTGATGAGCGGGCTCGATTACGAGCGCGTGGTGCTCTCCGGCGTCCAGCTCGGCATCATGCAGGCCTGCCTCGACACGGTGATCCCCTATGTCCGCGAACGCAGCCAGTTCGGCAAGCCGATCGGCGCGTTTCAGCTGATCCAGGCCAAGGTGGCGGACATGTATGTCGCGCTGCAATCGGCGCGCGCCTATGCCTATGCCGTGGCCCGCGCCTGCGATGCCGGTCAGACCACGCGTTTCGACGCGGCGGGCGCGATCCTGCTGGCGAGCGAAAACGCCTTCCGCGTAGCGGGCGAAGCGGTGCAGGCGCTGGGCGGCGCGGGCTACACCACCGACTGGCCTGTCGAACGCTACCTGCGCGACGCAAAGCTGCTGGACATCGGCGCGGGGACGAACGAGATCAGGCGGATGCTGATCGGGCGGGAATTGATCGGGGTTTAGCGCCCTCCTTGCCATCCAGACAACACCGCCGGGGTGATAACTTCCTGCGCCATCTTCAGCTGCCCGGCGCTCCCGCCTACGGCATGGCCGATGCGATTGTCGGGCGATTGTCAGGCGCGGCCCCTCCGCCTAGGGACATGCAAGAGGAGGAGGAATCATGCTGAAATCCGCCGTTACCGCTCTGTCCGCCCTGCTGTTGCTGGCTGCCCCCGCTGCTGCGCAGGACACCGCACGGGTGGCGCAGTTGACCTTCGAGGCGCCCTCGCTGGCGGGCAATCTCGAAGGCAATTCCACCGCGCGCAATGTCGTGGTCGTCACTCCTCCCGGCTATGACGAGAACCCCGAACGCCGCTATCCGGTGGTCTATTTCCTGCACGGTTACTGGATGCCGGTCGAGGTGCAGCAGGCCGGCTTCCGGCTGGACGAGGCGGTGCAGGCGTCCAGCGAGACGGGGCATGATTTCATCATGGTGATGCCCGACGGGTTCTCGAAGCTGCGCGGCGGCTTCTATTCGTCCGGGCCGATCGTGGGTGACTATGAAAGCATGGTGGCGGATGATCTGGTCGGCTGGGTCGATGCCAATTACCGGACGCTTGCCGATCCCGCCTCGCGCGGGCTGGCTGGGCATTCGATGGGCGGCTACGGCACGATCCGCATCGCCATGCACCGCCCCGGCATCTTCTCCAGCATCTACATGATGAGCGCCTGCTGCCTGCCGCCGATGGAAATGACGCCCGATCAGGCGCGCGCCATCGAAGCCATGAGCGAGGAGGACGTGGCCGCCGCCGAATTCTTCCAGCTGGCGAGCGTGTCGACGCTGGCAACCTGGTCGCCCGATCCAACAGCCGAGCACTTCCTCCGTATCGACACCGGCCTGCGCGAAGACGGCACCATCGATCCGCTGATCAACCAGCGCCTCGCTGCCAATTCGCCGGTAGTACTGATGCCGCAATTCCTGCCCGAACTGGCGGCACTGGAAGGCTTTGCGATGGACATCGGCGATGCCGACTTCCTGCTCGAAGGCAATGCCCAGTTCCGCCGCGAGCTGGATCGCTTCGGCGTGGAATACCAGTTCGAACTCTACGAAGGCGACCACGGCAACCGCATCCGCGAACGCATCCGCACCGAAGTGCTGCCGTTCTTTGCACAGCATCTTGCAATCGAGGCCCAATGACCGCTCCTGTACTGTCTTCCAAGCTCGACCGCGAAAGCCCCGAAGCCAAGGCGAGGTTCGCGTATAACAAGGCGCTCGCAGAAGACCTGCGCACTCGCGTGGCCGAGGCCGCGCTGGGCGGGCCGGAGAAGCACCGCGAGCGGCATGTTTCGCGCGGCAAGCTGCTGCCGCGCGAGCGGGTCGAGCGGCTGCTCGATCCCGGTTCGCCGTTTCTGGAGATCGGTCAGCTGGCGGCCAACGGCATGTACGAGGGAGATGTCAGCGGTGCCTCGATCATTGCCGGGATCGGCCGGGTGTCCGGGCGGCAGGTGATGATCGCCGCCAACGATCCGACGGTGAAGGGCGGTGCCTATTACCCGATGACGGTGAAGAAGCACCTGCGCGCGCAGGAAGTGGCGCAGGAAAACCGCCTGCCGTGCATCTACCTGGTCGACAGCGGCGGGGCCAACCTGCCCTATCAGGCGGAGGTTTTCCCGGACCGCGACCATTTCGGGCGGATTTTCTACAATCAGGCGCAAATGAGCAGCATGGGCATCCCGCAGATCGCCTGCGTGATGGGCAGCTGCACTGCGGGCGGGGCTTATGTCCCGGCGATGAGCGACGAGAGCGTGATCGTACGCGAACAGGGGACGATCTTCCTCGCCGGTCCGCCTTTGGTGAAAGCCGCGACGGGCGAGGAAATCAGCGCCGAGGATCTGGGCGGCGGAGCGCTCCACGCGAGAAAGAGCGGCGTGGTCGATCACCTCGCCGAGAACGACGAGCATGCGCTTACCATTGTGCGCGATATCGTCTCGCATCTGGGCTCTTCCACAAAAGCTCAAGTGGACATGAGGGAGCCGCGCGCCCCGCGATTCGACGCCGACGATCTCTACGCGCTGATACCCGACGACGTGCGCGCGCCCTACGATGTGCACGAAGTGATCGCCCGGCTGGTGGACGGCAGCGAGATCCATGAATTCAAGCGCGAATACGGTGCCACGCTGGTCACCGGCTTCGCGCATATCTGGGGAATGCCGGTCGCGATCCTCGCCAACAACGGGGTGCTGTTTTCCGAAAGCGCGCAGAAGGGAGCGCATTTCATCGAACTCGCCTGCCAGCGCGGCATCCCGCTGCTGTTCCTGCAGAATATCTCCGGCTTCATGGTCGGCGGCAAGTACGAAGCCGAAGGCATCGCCAAGCACGGCGCCAAGCTGGTGACGGCAGTGGCGACGGCGCAGGTGCCCAAGGTGACGGTGGTGATCGGCGGCAGCTTCGGCGCGGGCAATTACGGTATGTGCGGGCGGGCCTACTCCCCGCGCTTCCTGTTCACCTGGCCCAACGCGCGGATCTCGGTGATGGGCGGCGAACAGGCGGCTTCGGTGCTGGCGACAGTGCACCGCGATGCGGATTCCTGGACGCCCGAACAGGCCGAGGCGTTCAAGGCCCCGATCCGGCAGAAGTACGAGGACGAGGGCAACCCGTATTATGCGACTGCGAGGTTGTGGGACGACGGAGTGATCGACCCGGTACAAACGCGGGACGTGCTGGGGCTGGCGTTCGCTGCTTGTCTGGAAGCGCCGATTGCGGATGCGCCGCGCTTTGGGGTGTTTCGGATGTGAGGCGTCGAGGGGGCAACGATTATGGCACTTAAATCCTCCCCAAACCTAGCCCGTGGAGGTTGGGAGAAGAACGCGCGTGACCCGCACCCCTAGCCTCCTCTCCCGCATAGTCTGGCGCTTGCTACGCGGCCTCTACCGGTGGAAAGGCTATCGGCTCGAAGGTTGCGCGCCACACATTCCGAAGTTCATCCTCATCGGCGCTCCGCACACTACCAATTGGGATTTTGTCTTCTTCGCCGGGGCGGTAAAGGAACTGGGGATCAGCCCCAGCTTCATCGGCAAGCACACGCTGTTCAAATGGCCGATGACGCGGTTCATGCTCGACATGGGCGGAATGCCGATCGATCGATCCTCCCCGCGCGGCTATGTCGGCACGGTCATCGAGGCGGTGAAGACGGCGGACCGGATTGCGCTGGTGATCGCGCCGGAGGGCAGCCGCAACAGCGACGGGCGCTGGCGCAGCGGGTTCTATCATATCGCCCTGGGTGCAGGGGTGCCGATTGTTCCGGCCTGGGTAAACCAGCAGACCAAGCGCGGCGGGCTTGGCGAACCGATCTGGCCGAGCGGCGATTTCCATGCCGATCTGGCCAAGCTGGCCGCGTTCTATCGCGAGAACTACCCCGAATGTGCGCGGTTCGCGGTGCTGGCCGAGCAGGCTAGCGGCGAAGTGGCGACGCCCAAGCCGCTCTCGCCCCGCCCGTTGCTGGTAATTCCGCCTGTAAGGCTGGACGATGGCTGAAGCGCTGGCGCTCAACGCCGCTGCTATGTTTGCCGCGGCGCTGGCGTTGTGGCTGCTCTCGCTGGTGATGCACAAGGTCAGTTACGCCGATGCCGTCTGGGGGCTGGCGATGGCCGGGCTGGCAGTGCTGAGTTGGTGGCAGGCGGAGCCGCAGGGGCCCTCGGCTCATCTTATCGCGGCAATGACGATCGTGTGGGGTCTGCGCCTGGGACTGCACCTGCTGCGGCGTTTCCTCCGCCACGGGGAGGACAAGCGTTACGCCGCCATGCTCGCTCCCGCGCGCGAAGCGGGCCGCTTTGCCATGACCGCGTTGTGGAAGGTCTGGTTGCTGCAGGCCGCGCTGATCCTGCTGGTGAGCAGCCCGTCGCAGGTGGGCATCCTCGCCAGCGACGCCGTGCAAACCCCCGGCTCGCTCGCCTGGATCGGGATTGCGATCTACTTCCTCGGTCTGCTGTTCGAATGGGTGGGCGACTGGCAGCTCGACCGGTTCAAGGCCGATCCGTTCAATCGCGGCAAGGTGATGGATTGCGGCCTGTGGCGTTATACCCGCCATCCCAATTACTTCGGTGACGCCTGCGTCTGGTGGGGAATCTGGCTGGTGGCGGTGACTATCGCTCCGGAAGCCGTGATCTGGACTTTGCCAGGGCCGCTGTTCCTGACCTTCACGCTTGTCCGCTGGTCCGGAGCAGGGATGACCGAGGAAGGAATGCGAGAGAGATATGGCGCGGCGTTTGCCGACTATGTGCGACGAACTCCCGCGTTTGTCCCCTGGGTTCCGCGCAAGTCCTGACAGCCGTTGAGCGGAACGGCCAACGTTATCGCGCGTTAGGAAGCGCAAGGCGGAGGGGTCTCTACTGGAGAATTCCGATGGACCAGAATACACTTATTGCCATACTCGCCCTCGTGGTGCTGGTTATTATCATCGGCGTGTGGCTGATGGTGCGGCGGCGGCATACCGACCATCTTCGCGACCGCTTCGGCGACGAATACGACCGGACGGTGAAGGAAAGTGGCGATCGCACTGCTGCGGAACGCGCGCTGCTCGAACGCGAGAAGCGGGTCGAGGCGCTGGAAATTCGCCAGCTTACCGCCGACGAGAACCAGCGCTTTGCCACCGAGTGGCGAGAAGTGAAGGCGGTGTTCGTCGATAGTCCGACCGAAGCAGTGCTGCACGCGGACCGGATGCTGGCGACGATGATGAAGACCGTCGGCTACCCGATGGCCGATTTCGACCGCCGCTTCGAAGACCTGACGGTGAACCACGGCGATGTTGCGCGGCATTACCGTGAAGGCAATGCCATCGTCCAGCGCCACGGCCAGGGCGCCGCCACCACCGAAGACATGCGGCAGGCGATGAAGCATTACGAAGCGGTGTTCGATCACCTCTCGACCGGCAATGAGGCTGCGCCCACCGTCGCCGAAACGCACGACCCAAATCCGCCGGCGACGACCCGCAGAACCGATCTGGACGGGGACGGGCAATCTGATCTGCGAGCACCCTCTGCGGCTGTGCGCGATTGATGAAAGGGGTCAGCCCTCGCGCTTGAGCGCGTATTTGAGACTGGCCCCAACCATCAGACCCGAGAGCCCGATGATCAGCGCCGCCCAGAGCCAGTGGGGCAGCCACAGTTCTGCCTCCATTGCTCCAGTGTCCGAGAGCATCGCCTGCCCGCCGACCACGCCGCTTTCGGAAAACAGGTAGCTCCAGTCGGCGAACATGCTCAGCGCGCCGAGCACGCCGAAGAATTGCAGCGCGAATACTTGCCACGATGCGGGACCGCGCAGCGCGAGCCAGGCAATCCCCAAGGCCAGCAACGGCAGCACCGCCCACCCGACCAGGCTGCGCACCCAGATCAGCGTCGACAAAGCGAGGGCCAAGGCCAGCGCCAGCAGCGCCGGCTTCCAATAGCGATGCGCCGAACTGGCTAGGATCAACAGCGAGCCCAGCACACTCGGCCCCAGCGGCCCGCCCATCGCGATGAAAGCGCGAGTGAAACCGGAGGCATCCATTGCCGTGCTCGATTGCGCGTAGCCGGAGCCATCGGCATTGATCACCAGCAGTTCGAAGCGGTTCCCCGTCGCCAGCGCCGCGAGTCCGTGGCCCATTTCGTGATACCAGGTGGAGAGGATCACGAACGGGAACATCAGGTAATTGCCCAGCGGTACGGCAGGCAGCATGGTGACCAGCACGGCGGCAAGGATCAGCCGCCCGACCTGCTCCTCCCGCGAACCGGGGCGCACCAGCGACATCAGGCTGACCCCGCGTCAGGATTGCGCGAGGCGTAGAGGATCGACCATCCGGCGAGGAACAGCCCCGCGATCATCGGCCCGACCACGATCCCCGCGAGTCCCATCGCCGCGATGCCGCCCAATGTGGAAATCAGGATCATCCAGTCGGGAATGCCGGTATCGCGTCCGACCAATATGGGCCGCAGCACATTGTCCACCATACCGATCACCGCTACACCGGAGACAAGCACCAGTACGCCCTGCCAGATCTCCCCCGTCGCCAGGAGGTAGATCGCCACCGGCGCCCAGACGATCGCCGGGCCCACCGCGGGCAGCAGCGAGAACAGCGCGGTCAGCAAGCCGAGCAGCACTACCGAAGGCATTCCCGCGATCCAGTAGGTGATTGCCCCCAGCGCGCCCTGCACCAACCCAACCACCACCGATCCCTTGATCGTCGCACGGACGATCGACAGGAACCGCTCGGCCAGCCGCTCCGCCACGTCGCCTGCGAGAGGTAGGTGCGCGAGCAACCGCTGGCCCATCTGCCTGCCGTCGCGGAGGAGGAAATAGGTGACATAGAGCCCGACGCCGAACGAAAGCACAAAACCCACTGCACTGCCGGTGATTGCCAGTGCCTGTTGCGCGATCAGGCCCGAGCTTTCGAGCGCGAGATCCTGTGCGCGTTGTTGCACCAGTTCTGCGGTGCCCAGACCTTCCATATCGAGATTATCGCGCACCGCTGCGGGCAGTGCGGACTGGATAGTCTCAAACCATCCGGCAAGGTCGATATCGCCTCGTTGGAAAGCGAGCACGACTGCCGTCGCCTGCTCCACCACCACTCCGCCGATGAACAGCGCGGGGATGATCACCGCAACGGTAATCACCAGCAGCGTGGCAATGGCCGCGCGATTGCCTCCGCCGCCCAGGTTGCGCAGGAACCACTGGTAGAGCGGCTGGAACATGATCGCCGCCAGCGTCGCCCACAGCAGCGGCGAAGCAAACGGCCAGATGACGACGATGAAGGCGAGGGTGACCAGCGCGAGGAACAGCAGATAGCCGCCACTTTCCAGCCTTGCGCGTCCTTCTCCCTGCGTCATCCGTCTCTTTCCCCCTTCGTAGTCAAGTCGCCAGATAGGCCAGACCGCCGCCCAGCAAAAGTGTCGGCAGGGCCAGCGCGCGAAAAACCCACGGCGGAATCCGCTCAGCCCACCATGCAGAATAGTGGTTGTGCCACTGGCGGGGCGCGACCATGATGACGATCGAACTGGCGACCAGGAACCAGCCGCCCAGCTCGAACAGGAGCGGAGCCTTTGATTCAACCGCGCGCAGGATCATCGCCGCGCCGACTAGCGCCCGCGGCACATGTTCGCCGAAATGGATCGCCCTGGTGCTGCCCATCGCTGCCAGCGAGCGCACCGCGACCTGCGGGGAAAGCGCCATTATAACGGCAACCAGCCCCAGCCACAGCGCCGCGATCAGGATCGCGCCCAGAGCCAGCGGCTGGATCACACGTCGAGATTGGCCACGTTGAGGGCGTTATCCTGGATGAATTCGCGACGAGGCTCGACCACGTCGCCCATCAGCCGGGTGAAGATCTCATCGGTGACGTCGGCGTCCTCCACCTTCACCTGCAGCAATTCGCGGTTTTCCGGATCAAGCGTGGTTTCCCACAACTGCTCGGCGTTCATCTCGCCCAGACCCTTGTAGCGGCTGATCGCCAGGCCCTTGCGCCCGGCGGCCAGTACCGCTTCGAGCAACTGGCTGGGGCGGGTGATTGCGCCTTCGGGGTCGAAGCTCGGCGTCTCCGCAGCGGTGTCCTCGCTGTCCTCCTCGACCGGCTGCACCGAGGTGCTGCCGATCTTCACCAGCCGCGTCGGCGAGGCATAGGTATCCGCCTGCTCGACCCCGCGCTTGTGCAGCTTGCGCGCCTCGGCTGAATCGAGGAACTTGCCGTCGATCAGGTGGACATCGGCCACCCCGCGCCACACCCGGTCGAACCGCACGTCGCCATCGTCAGTGAGCCGCGCAGACCATTGCGCTTCGACATCGCTCAGCTGGATCTGCGCCGCCGCGTGGGCGAGCCGTTCATTCCGCTGCGCTTTCGACAGTTCGGGATCGAGCACGCCCGCCATCGCCATCGCTTCGATCACGGCGGCATCGTATTTCTTCGGCACGAAAGCCATCAGGTTCTTCAGCAGCAGCGCCTTGTCGACCAGATCGGCAAGGTCGGCACCCGAACGTGCACCCCCGGCGGTTTCCAGCACCCGGTCGTTCAGTCCGTTTTCAACCAGATAGCGATCGAGCGCGCCCTGATCCTTGAGGTAAACCTCGCTGCGCCCCTTGGCGACCTTGAACAGCGGCGGCTGGGCAATGAACAGGTGCCCCGCCTTGATGATGTCGGGCATCTGCCTGTGGAAGAAGGTCAGCAACAGCGTGCGGATATGCGCGCCGTCGACGTCGGCGTCGGTCATGATGACGATCTTGTGGTAGCGCAGCTTTTCAAGATTGAACTCGTCGCGCAAGCCCGTGCCCATCGCCTGGATCAGCGTGCCGACTTCACGGCTGGAAATGATCCGGTCGAACCGCGCGCGCTCCACGTTGAGAATCTTGCCCCGCAGCGGCAGGATCGCCTGATATTTGGAATCGCGCCCGCTCTTGGCCGAGCCACCGGCGCTGTCGCCTTCGACGAGGAACAGTTCGCTCTTGGCCGGATCGCGCTCGCGGCAATCGGAGAGCTTGCCCGGCAGGCTGGCGATGCTCATCGCGCCCTTGCGGCTCATCTCGCGGGCCTTGCGCGCGGCTTCGCGAGCGGCGGCGGCATCGATGATCTTGGCGACGATGGCCTTGGCGTCGGCGGGGTTTTCCTCCAGCCATTCGCTCATCTTCTCGCCCATCAGGCTTTCCAGCGGCTGGCGCACTTCGGAGGACACCAGCTTGTCCTTGGTCTGGCTGGAGAACTTGGGATCGGGCAGCTTGACCGAGACAATCGCGGTCAGCCCCTCGCGCATGTCCTCGCCCGAAAGCGTGATCTTGGTGTTCTTGAGCAGGCCCGATGCGGTGGCGTAGTTGTTGAGCGTACGGGTCAGCGCGGCACGGAAGGCGGCGAGGTGGGTGCCGCCGTCGCGCTGGGGAATGTTGTTGGTGAAGCAGAGGACGTTTTCGTAATACGAATCGTTCCATTCCAGCGCCACGTCGATGCCGATGCCGTCCTTTTCGGCTGACACCGAGATCGGTTCGGGCACCAGCGGCGCCTTGTTGCGATCGAGCCATTTGACGAAGGCCGCAATTCCGCCCTCGTAGAACAGGTCATGCTCCACGGTTTCCTCGTGGCGCCGATCGCGCAGCAGGATGCGGACGCCCGAATTGAGGAAAGCCAGTTCGCGGTAGCGGTGCTCCAGCTTGTCGAAATCGAATTCGAGCACGTTCTTGAACGTCTCTTCGCTGGCCTTGAAGGTGACGCGGGTGCCTTTCTTCAGCCCGTTGTCGTCGCCATTGGAGGCAACCGGCGGTGCATCGCCGGTAACGCGCAGGGACTCCACCGCATCGCCGCCTTCGAAGCGCATCCAGTGCTCCTTGCCCTCGCGCCAGATTACGAGTTCGAGCCATTCGGAAAGAGCATTGACCACCGACACGCCCACACCGTGCAGGCCGCCGGAAACCTTGTAGGCATTGTCGTCGTTGGTATTCTCGAATTTCCCGCCTGCGTGCAGCTGGGTCATGATGACTTCGGCGGCGGAAACGCCTTCCTCGGAATGGATTCCGGTGGGGATACCGCGGCCGTTGTCTTCCACCGAGACTGAGCCATCGGCATTCAGTTCGATCAGCACCAGGTCGCAATGGCCTGCCAGCGCCTCGTCGATGGCATTGTCGGAAACCTCGAACACCATGTGGTGCAGCCCGCTGCCATCGTCGGTATCGCCGATGTACATGCCGGGCCGCTTGCGCACGGCATCGAGTCCTTTGAGCACCTTGATGCTCTCCGCCCCGTATTCGCCCATCCGCTTGGCATTATTGGGGGTGAGATCGGGGGTGTTTTCGCGATTCTGCTCGGGGGTATCTGTCATGCCGAGCATATAGGAATTGCCAAGGGAAATAGGAAGCATTCCGGCCCGCCGCAGGCAGGTGTTCCACAGCTATTGCAAGGAGGGGAAAGGGTGGCCCGGAAGCGGGTTTGGGGGGAGGGTGCTTCCGGGCCGGGGTTCGGGATGGGAATGAAATTCCCGGCGCGCCGCTTACCCGGCGTCGCCTGACGGGGCGCAGATAGGCGGTGTAATATTGTTAGGCAAATGCGAAATAGTCGCCAAGTGTTGCGTCCGATGCAACAATCTATTGCATGGCCCTCACCATTGGCAAACCCCGCGCTGCCGGGGCGTCAGCAACAGGCGGGTGGCTGCTAGCGCGGGTTCGGAATCCTGAAGGTAATGCCGATCGTGCCCTGATAGATCCAGGCATCGTCACGCCCGAGGCCAGCGATCACACCGGCGAGCACCGCGTCGCCATCCTCGGGCGCAAAGGGCGCGGCGAGGTTGGAGAACCAGCTGGCCGAGCCGCCGATGGTGAGCGCGACATCGTCGCTCAGCGCCACGCTGACCCCAGCGCCAAGGTCGCCGCGAAACAGCGCGCCCTTGTCCTTGTCCTCTAGCTCAATGGTGAAGCCGGGCGCGTCCGAACCGAAATTGAGCGTGTTGACCTCGGTTAGCGCGAGGCGGGAATCACGGTAGAACACCCCGGCGCTGCCCCCGCCATGCGCGATCACGCGCGGCGCCAGCGGGATGGCGATGCCACCGGCCAACCCGGCCCCGAACAGATGTTCGCGGATCTCGAAAGCGCGGTCCTGCTCGAAAGCGAAGCTGAAGCCGCCCGAGGTAGTGCCCGAAGCCCCCGCGCGCACGCCGTAATCGCTCTCACTGAAAGTGTAGCTGGTCCAGAACGAGGCTCCGAACAGGGGCTGGGTCGGAAAGCTCTCGCCCCCGTCGAACCACGATTCGTTCCATGCGCCGCCACTATAGATGCCAAGCTCGAAGACCGGCACGATGCCTCTGCGACCCGCGATCTGCACAGAGCCGGCCACAGTGATGTCCTGGCGCTCGACGCGCGCGGTGCCGCCGACGCCCTCAGAGGCGCTGATCCCGGTGCTGCCGTTGGGCGATTCGGCGCCGTTGACCACGCCCGAGCGGGTTCCGGACGGGACATCGAACACGCTTGAACCCGACCCTTCGCCGTAACTGGCGCCGAAGCGCAGCGGCAGGCTTCCGGCATTGAACTCGATGAACCCTGCCAGGCGGAAGTAGTCGATTCCGCGCGGGCTGGTTCCGGCTGCGACTTCCTCGCCGCCCTGCTCCTGGAAGCCGCCGCTCGCCTGCGGGACGCGTGCCTGGCCGAAGCCGCCGAGCAAGCCGATGGTCGGCCCGTTGCTCTGCGGGCCCGGCCGGGGTGCGCAAAATTCCTCGTAGATCGCCCGCATTTCGGCGATCATCGAATCGCGCATGGCGTCAGGTATCGTCATGAATGACAATTGCAGGAAGGAATCGCGCAACTCCGCGACCCGCCGGCAATCGCCGTTGCGCGCGGCAATCTCCATCTGTGCGACCATCGGCCCGATCAGGTCCAGCCGCGCCTGCTGCGCGGGGGTGAGCGCTGGCGCGCCCGCTCCGGCGGCGTCAGGAGTCGGCGTCGCGTCCGCATCCCCTGGCGTCATACCGCTCGAGCGCGTCCCCGCGTCCGGATCGTCGGAGATATCGGCGCTATCATCCGCGTCGGGCGCGGCCTCCGCCTGTGGTGAAGGGGCCAGCGCTGACGGATCGACGAACCGTCCCTCATCGTCCATGACTAAGCGGGATCGCCTTTCGCATTCGGGTAACGACGCGCGCCAGCGGGTCAGAATGTCGTCCACCGATGCCGATACGGCTGACGCCTGGCCAGCGTCCACCTGACTCGGGGCACCTGCTTCGGCGGCGGCCGCGGCTGCGCGCGCAATCGCCCGGCCTTCGTTTGCCAGACCTTGGAGCGTTTCAAGTTCGCTCCGGAATCCTTCAAGGTCGCACGGCTCCAATGGTTGGGCGGATCCGAACAGATCGTACAGACGGCTGTTCGAGTCTGCGGCGCGCACCGCGAAATCGCGCAGCATTTCTGTCTCCTGCGCCGCCACCGGGGCAGCCAGAGCCAGAGTGATCATGCTCGCGCCAGCCAGTGCCATGGCCTGCAATTTCCGCTTCATCGCCTTCCCCCCGTCGATCATAGGCCGGATCGCTGCGCCCGCGACCTTCAGGCTACTTCCAGCCGAACGTGCACCATGTCTTTCCCGAGTTCTGAAAAATTATGAAAACGCGCTCTCTAGGACGTATCGACGGCGCTGAAAAACAATGTCATATCGGGACCGGAGGGCCGATGGACCACGGCGTGACGCGTTTCGGCAAGGTCGAGTTGGACGCCGCGCACAGCCGGTTGACGGTGAACGGCCGCCGGGTCGAGATTGACCGTCCCTGCATCGCCATCCTCGCCATCCTGCTCAGCGATCCCGGCAGCACCGTGGACAAGGATCGCCTGCTCGAAGCGGGCTGGCCCGGCCGCGTCGTGCACGAGAACTCGCTCGCCAAGGCGATCGGGCGACTGCGCATCGCGCTGGGCGAGGATGGCCACGCGCTCAGGACGGTCCACGGCTACGGCTACCGGCTGGAAACCGAGCCGGAGCCGGCCGCCACTTCGGCGGTCCGGCCCGCCACGCCGAGGCTCGACCGCAACAAGGCGGCACTGATCGCGGCGAGCCTGGCGGTGGGGGTGCTCGCAACCTGGTGGCTGGTCAGCGCGCCGCGTACCGGCTCGGCATCGGAACTTTCCGCGCTCCAGCGCGGCGAGGCCGCCGACGCGGTCGGACGCGTGCTGTGGGTCGACGACAACCCCGACAACAATTCCGAGGAGACCAGCTACCTTGAGCGGCGGGGGATCGCCGTCTACCAGGCCCCCAGCACCGAGCAGGCGCTCGCCTTGCTGGAAATGTACGATTATAACGCGGTCATTTCCGACATGAATCGCGGCGAAACGCCACTGGCAGGGCTTGAACTGGTGCGCGAGATGCGGCGTCGCAATGACCCTACGCCGTTCTTCCTTTATACTGTGGTGCCTTCCGTGGCGCAGGAGCGATTGCTTGCCGAGGCTGGCGGGCAACGGGCTGCCGTGACTTCGGATGAGCTTTACGCGGCATTGTTGCCATTGTTCGAAATCGACGACGAAGTGTCGCCGCGCTGACACTGCTTTCGCTGCGAAGATCGCGGCGTTCGGCTCTCGCCATCTTCTAGACAGGCAGGCGCCGCCGACCTAAGCGCCTGCCCATGATGAATCAGCCCACCGACTCCATCCTGATCGTCGATTTCGGCAGTCAGGTGACTCAACTCATCGCCCGCCGGGTGCGGGAAGCCGGGGTCTATTCCGAAATCGCTCCGTTCACGCTGGCGGAGGAAGCGTTTCACCGGCTGAAACCCAAGGGCATTATTCTCTCCGGATCACCCGCCGGCGTGCCGGAGGAAGGCAGCCCGCGCGCGCCGGCCATGCTGTTCGAAGCCGGGGTGCCGATCCTCGGCATCTGTTACGGCCAGCAGGTGATGAGCCACCAGTTGGGCGGCGAAGTGCGGCCGGGCCACGAAGTGGGTGACGGCGGCGAATTCGGACGGGCCTTTCTCACCGTCACGAAAGAATGCGCGCTGTTCGATGGGCTGTGGCAGGTGGGCGAGCGACACCAGGTGTGGATGAGCCACGGCGACAAGGTAACCCGCTTTGCGCCCGGTTTTGAAATCGTCGCCGTCAGCGATGGTGCGCCCTTCGCGGTGATCGCCGACGAAGCGCGGCAGTTCTACGGCACCCAGTTCCATCCCGAAGTGGTGCACACCCCCGATGGGGCGAAACTGCTGGCCAACTTCGTCCACCGCGTCTGCGGGCTCAAGGGGGACTGGACGATGGCCGCCTATCGCGAGACCAAGGTCGCCGATATCCGGCGGCAGGTTGGCAGTGGGCGCGTGATTTGCGGGCTTTCGGGCGGGGTCGACAGCTCGGTCGCCGCGATCCTGATCCACGAAGCAGTCGGCGACCAGCTCACCTGCGTCTTCGTCGATCACGGGCTGCTGCGGATGAATGAGCGCGAGCAGGTCGAGAGCCTGTTCCGCGATCATTACAACATCCCGCTGGTG
This sequence comes from Erythrobacter sp., assembly GCA_019739335.1. Lineage (NCBI taxonomy): Bacteria > Pseudomonadati > Pseudomonadota > Alphaproteobacteria > Sphingomonadales > Erythrobacteraceae > Erythrobacter > Erythrobacter sp. The sequence continues at coordinate 1,023,194 of CP073261.1, read as the reverse complement.
GTGGTCGATGCCGAGGAACGCTTCATGGCGGGTCTCGCGGGCGAGACCGACCCGGAGAAGAAGCGCAAGTTCATTGGCGGTGAATTCATCAAGGTCTTCGAGGAAGAAGCGGCCAGGATCGGCGGCGCGGATTTCCTTGCCCAGGGCACGCTCTACCCCGATGTGATCGAGAGCGTCAGCTTCACCGGCGGGCCGAGCGTGACGATCAAGAGCCACCACAATGTCGGCGGCCTGCCCGAACGCATGAACATGCAGCTGGTCGAACCCCTGCGGGAACTGTTCAAGGACGAAGTGCGGGTGCTGGGCCGCGAACTGGGGCTGAACGAGTTGTTCGTCGGCCGCCACCCCTTCCCCGGCCCCGGCCTCGCGATCCGCATCCCCGGCGAAGTCACCAAGGAGCGCTGCGACATCCTGCGCAAGGCCGACGCGATCTATCTCGAGGAAATCCGCAACGCCGGCCTCTACGACGCGATCTGGCAGGCCTTCGCGGTGCTGCTGCCGGTCAAGACCGTGGGCGTGATGGGCGATCACCGCACCTATGACAACGTTTGTGCGCTACGCGCGGTGACGAGCATGGACGGGATGACGGCGGACATCTATCCCTTCGATGCCGCTTTCCTGACCCAGTGCGCCACCCGCATCGTCAACGAGGTGAAGGGCATCAACCGGGTGGTCTACGACTACACCAGCAAGCCCCCGGGAACGATTGAATGGGAGTAGGCGCATCGCTCACCGCGTCACTGCCGCAGGGAACGTAAATTCGTGACCACTCGTTGGAGCTGACATGGGCGCGAGGTCGCACGTGTCGCCCGAGGAGAAATGCCATGAAAATTGCTGCAAGTCTGGCCGCTAGCGCTGCCATTATCGCCTTGTCCGGCTGTGCCACGCTCGAAGAGAGTGTCGCCGAGGAAGTCGCCGAAACCTATTACGCCACGCTCACCGGAGCTGCCGAAGTCGGCGGCGGGGATACCGATGGCGCAGGTGAAGCGGAGATTTCCTTCTCCGACGAAACCGACCAGGTCTGCTGGGACCTGAACAACATCCGCAACATCGGGCCTATTACTGCCGCGCATATCCACTTCGGTAGGGCAGGAACGAACGGCCCGCCGGTGTTCCCGCTGCGCGCGTCGAACGAAGGGACATATACCGGCTGCACCGATGCCGCCGAATGGACACAGAACCGGCTCGACGGCAATCCGCAGGATTTTTACGTCAACGTCCACACAGCACAGTATCCCAACGGCGCGATCCGCGGCCAGCTGCGCGACGACGACAATTAAGTAGAGCCTTCGAGGCCGCGCGCGTTGCTTGGTGCAACTCCGCGCGGCCTTGCATGATAAGGCGATTCAGGCGATTGCCGCGTCCATGAGCTGGGACGACTATTTCGCCGAAGATGCAGGCGCCTCCGAGGCCGAGGAACGCGGCAAGGGCCGCACGGTCACGGTCGGCTGGACGGTCCGCTGGCCCGGGGCAGGCGGCTCGATCTGGGGCCCGCCCAAGGCCTTCGCACGCACCGATCCCAAGAGCGCCAGTGCCAAGTCTATTCAGGCCTGCCCGGCGGCGATCGATTTCGACCGGCGGCATTTCGTCATTCCCTGCCCGGTCGATCTGGAACTCGCCTTCGTGCGCAATGGGCAGGGACAATTGCAGCTGACCGACGCCGATGGCGAGCAATCGGCGATGCGGCCGCAGGGGCGGGCGAATCTGTTCCAGTTGCAGCCGCCGAGCGAATGGCGGCATCCCGATCGCCCGATCCTGCAATTCACTGCGCCCTATGTCTTCGTGGCGGACCAGCCGTGCTACGTCGTGCAGACCGCGCCCTACCTGCACTGGTTCCCGCAGGCGCGCCCCGGGGTGGCGATGGGCGGGCGGTTCCCGGTCCACATCTGGCCGCGCCCGCTGGCCTGGGCGTTCGAATGGTACGACCTCTCCCAGCCGCTCAAGCTGACGCGCGGGGAGCCGTGGTTCTATGTTTCGTTCGAGACAGAGAATCCCTCGGCGCGGGTTCGGCTGGTCGAACAGGAACTGACGCCGGAACTGACCACCTTTCTCGATTCGATCATCGACGTGTCGAATTACGTCAACAAGACCTATGGCCTGTTCGGCGAGGCGCAGCGGCGGCGACCGGAGAAGCTGGTCAAGCCGAAGGGCTGAGCGTCACCAGGCAAATCCCGCTTCCACCGCGCGCTTTTCCGCAGGAGTGCTTCGGCGAGCGAGTACCTTATTACGATGCGGGAAGCGGCTGAAGCGGGCTATCATCCGGTAATGGCTGCGCGCAAAGGCGAGATTGCTGCCACTATTGATGCGCCGGAACACTTTCAGCGATAGCCGCTGATCGGCGATATGCTCGCTGTGCATCAGCGGCATCGCGAGAAATTGCGCCTGCTCTCCTGTAAGCGCCGAGTCGAAACCCAGATCCAGCGCCTGACGGGTAATTGCGCAAGCGAGCGGATCGGTGGCGAAGGCGCGCGGGGTTCCGCGAAATAAATTGCGCGGCACCTGGTCGAACAACAGCACCGCCGCCAATGCTTCGGCGGGCGTGGCGGTAAAGCTGGCGGGCGGCATAAGAAAAAGCGCCTCCAGCTCTGGCCGGAAGCGCTTTTCGATTTCTCTGTCCAGTTCCGCCGATCCGCCGAACCAGGCACGCGGGGTCAGGCGATGGAACCAGAAGTGCAGCAGTTCCCCGGCCCAGCGCCGCTGTGCCCCGCTCACCCGTGGATCAGCCTTCGGCCACCTCGGTGTAGGGCACGAAATCACCCAGGAACAGGTTTCCGGTGAAGAAGCCCGAACCGCGATCAATCGTGCGCATCACGTCGTGGCGGCACAGGCGGCTGCCGTGACGTTCGATGATCGGCACGTCCCACGCGCCCAGGTCTTCGGGATTGCTGGCCCGCGCGACCCACAGCGTGTCGCCGTCACGATAGGCAAGGCCCACGCGCTCGACCACCCGCAGGCGGTTGCTGTTGAAGGTATTGATGCAAGACTGCGGTTCGCCAGCAACCCGGCCATCGACCAGCTCGGCAAAGGCAGCTTCGGCACGTTCGGCCCGATCCTGCGCGGACGCGGGAACGGCCAGCGCGAGTGCAGCGGTGGCAGCTGCGGCAATCATCGGTATTTTCATGACGATTCTCCTGTTTGCCGTGGCCTAGCAGGATATCACTGAACGCAGGCTGACCGCAAGCGGCCTAGGCAGCGGCTCCCGCGGCGGTCACATCGGGTGCATCGCCCCCGTCTGCCGGACCGCCCTTCAGCACGAAGCGCCGGTCGCAATAGCCGCAATCGACATACCCTTTCTCGTCGATCTGCATCCAGACGCGCGGGTGGCCGAGGCTGGCGGGCAGATAATTCGCACCGCCGCGAATGTCCCCGGCGCCATCGCACCAGACGCGATCGGTTTCGACAAGAGTGGTTTGTGGTGCCTGTTCCATTCCCGCGCTCCTATCGCTTTACGCAGGGCTGGAAAAGCCCCTAAGAGCACGTCGATATGACCGAAGCCGCAATTGAAATCCGCGACCTGCGCAAGACCTATGCCGGGAGCAAAAAAGCCCCGCCCAAGCTGGCGCTCGACGGGGTGAGTTTCGATGTGCCGCAGGGGCAGGTGTTCGGACTGCTCGGTCCGAACGGCGCGGGCAAGTCCACCCTGATCAACATCATGGCCGGGCTGGTGAACAAGACCGGCGGGACGGTGAAGATCTGGGGCCATGATATCGATGCCGACCATCGCAATGCGAAACTCAACATCGGCATCGTGCCGCAGGAAATCGTCTTCGATCCGTTCTTCACCCCGTTCGAAGTGCTGGAAAACCAGGCCGGTATGTACGGCATCGCCAAGACGCTGCGCCGCAGCGAGGACCTGCTGCGCGCGGTGCGGCTGGAGGACAAGCGCAACGCCTATGCCCGAACGCTTTCGGGCGGGATGAAGCGGCGACTGCTGATTGCCAAGGCCATGGTCCATTCGCCACCGATCCTGGTGCTGGACGAGCCGACGGCCGGGGTGGACGTGGAACTGCGCCGCCAGCTGTGGGAACTGGTGCAGCAACTGAACGGCGAGGGGGTGACGGTGGTGCTGACTACCCACTACCTCGAAGAGGCCGAGCAGCTTTGCGAGCGCATCGCCATTATCGACAAGGGGAAGGTGATCGCCAACAAGACCACCCGCGAACTGGTGGGCATGGCGCGCGAGAAGATTGTCCGCGTCACGCTGGACAAGGACCTCGCCGGCCCGATTATGGAAGCGGCCTTCACCAAGGCCGAGGTGATCGAGGACCGGGTGCTCGAAGTCACTTATAACCGCGATGCTGCCAGCGCGGGGCAGGTGTTGGCACTGATCCAGCAGCACGGCTATGGCATCGAGGACGTGACGACACGCGAGGCGGACCTCGAAGATGTATTCGTGCAGTTGACCGGGGCGGGGTGAGATGGCGGCAAGCGAATACGACGTCCTCATCATTGGTTCCGGCGCCGCCGGTCTCACCGCCGCGCTCACCCTGGCGACGAAGCTCCAGGTGCTGGTGCTGGCAAAGGGCCCGCTCAACTCCGGTTCGACCGCATGGGCGCAGGGCGGGATCGCTGCCGTGCTCGATGCAGGTGATACGTTCGAGGATCACATCCGCGACACGATGGTCGCCGGGGCGGGGCTGAACGATCTGGCGACGGTGGAAATGGTCATCGAGCGCGCCCCTGCCGCGATTGACCGGCTGTGCGAACTGGGCGTGCCGTTCAACCGTGAGCGGATCGAGGAAGGCGGCGACCTCCACCTCACGCGCGAAGGCGGGCATTCGCATCGCCGCATCGTCCATGTGAACGACGCGACCGGCTGGGCAGTGCAGGCGGCGCTGCTGAAGGCGGCGGAGGAAAATCCCAACATAACCCTGCTGCCCGAACAGAGCTGCGTCGATCTGATCACCGGGCGCAACGAGGAGCGCTATTCGGGTTCGGGCCGGGTCTGGGGCGCCTATGCGCTCGACAGCGCGAGCGGCAAGGTGGTGGCCTATACCGCGCGGGCGACGATCCTGGCGGCGGGCGGCGCGGGGCGCGTGTATCAGTTCAGCACTTCTCCGCGCGGGGCGACGGGGGACGGGATCGCGATGGCCTGGCGTGCGGGGGCGCGAGTTTCCAACATGGAGATGATGCAGTTCCACCCCACCTGCCTGTACAATCTGGAGGTCAAGAACTTCCTCATCACCGAGGCCGTGCGCGGCGAGGGCGGGCGGCTCTACCATCCCGAAACCGGCCACCGCTTCATGGCCGATTACGATCCTGAACGGATGGAACTGGCCCCGCGCGATGTGGTTGCCCGCGCGATCGACGACCAGATCAAGCGCTACGGCCTCGATTACGTCCATCTCGACATCAGCCACCAGCCGCCGGAATTCGTCCGCGAGCATTTCCCCAACATCTACGAAAAGCTGATCGGCCTCGGCATCGACATGACCACGCAGCCGATCCCGGTGGTTCCTGCGCAGCACTATACCTGCGGCGGCGTGGTGATCGATCTCGATGGCCGCACCGACCTGCCGGGGCTCTATGCGGCGGGCGAATGCACCGAAAGTGGGCTGCACGGCGCGAACCGGCTGGCATCGAACTCGCTGCTCGAATGCTTCGTGTTCGGCGAGGCGGCGGCGCAGCATATTCTCACGCGCTGGGACAGCTTCGAAGCCCCCCCGCTAGTGCGCGAGTGGGACGAAAGCCGGGTGACCGATTCGGACGAGGAAGTAGTCATCAAGCAGAACTGGACCGAAATCCGGCGGATGATGTGGAACTATGTCGGCATCGTCCGCACCACCAAACGGCTCGAACGCGCCAAACACCGCATCGACCTGCTGGCGAGCGAGATCGCCGACTATTACGGCCATTTCCGGGTGACGACCGACCTGATCGAACTCAGGAACCTCCACCAGTGCGCCGACCTGATCGTGCAGTGCGCGCTGCGGCGGCACGAGAGTAGGGGGCTGCACTATACGCTCGATTATCCGGAGACCGACGCAGTGGCGGTGGATACGGTGCTGGTGCCTTGAACAGAGAATAGTAGACTACGGAAGGACAAAGGGGGGAATTGTCATGCCATTTGTGAACGAGACCGATTTTAACGACCAAAAACATCGCACTGATGTTGCCAAGGGCATTGTTGCCCCTCAGCCAACGTCCCTTCAGGCGGGCACTCGCCTGTACCGCTTCGGAGATACTTTCGAGAAAGCAAAATCCGGCACTTGGTGGATATCGGCCAAACAGTTTGCGATTATCGACGGCTACGCGAGCGAGAAAGGTATCCCGTCAACGCACGCTGCCCGGCTGCTGGCTTCCGTCCTGCATTCATACAGCACAATGCGTGTTATGGTTAGCGTTCGGTTGCTCACCGATTTGCGTGCTTGGACGGGCCTGTCCAGGCCTCAGCAGCGCACTTACGAAGGTCATGTCCTGGAAACGATCGACACCACCCAAACTTTTGCCGGGTCAAAATTCCATCAACTCTACGTTCCCGGTTTGGAACTGAACAGCCAGAGTTTCCGTTGGCTCAGCGACAAGGTGCAGATCACAATGTACATGGAAGGCGATAGCCACATCTTCGGTACATCCGGTGTTCCCGCCGGAACAATCATGCACTGATGGATCTAATCCCCCATCATCAGCATGAACACGAACGCCAGCCCGGTTCCGCCGAGGAACAGCATCCAGCTCCAGTAAAAGCTGAAATCGAGCCACAGTGTGGGATAGTCCACGTCCACGCGGAAGATATTGAGCATCCCGCCGGTCGCGCCGCCCGAGCCCATGAACAGGGCGACCAGAATGGTCAGCAATATGCCAAAGGGAATGGCCTTGATGAAAGCGATCATGCTGCGCCCCCGTAATCTGCGATTGAGCCGTCGATCTCGTGCCGGCATAGTGCCTGCCCGGCAGCCTTTCGTCCAGCACGGGTAAAAGCCGGGTGAACATTTCGCAGCTTTGTTGCGCTGCCCGATTCCATTGATTCCCCGCTGGCACACAAAGAATCGCAATCGCGCAACGCCGGAGAATTTTTCCCCCGCTGCATTTTGCCCCTTGCGCAGCCCACCAGCCGTGGGAATTCCACACGTCGCGGCGTGTTGGCCCGGCAATACAGCGACAGAATCAGGCACGGTCGCATGTTAAAGCCGACTTAACCCTCTTGCGCCCCGGCCCCTCCCTATTCACTATGGATTGTGGTCGCCAAGCCTGTTTGAAGGTGCGAGGCCCAACATCTTGTGTAATTTTGCAAAGGACAGCAAATGGGCTCTTGGAATCGCAGACCGCCGGTTGAGATAGCGGGTTATGTGAATCGGCTAATCTGGGTTGTGGATATTCACGTTCCAAAATTCAGGCAAAAATGGATGTCGGTCATTAACGAGAATTACGCAGACGACGAGATTCTGCCGTGGTCCGGCGATTCAGCCCCTGACACCTGCCCGTTTTAGCCGGCATTTTGATCGAAATTTCCTGTTTCCGTCAGATTGACAATCAACCTTACATCGACTCTAACCACAATCGCTTGTGTGAACGGCTACTTCCGCACGCAAGATTGTGTAGGGCAGATCGACGTTTGATTAGGGGTGATCCAGCCCGAAAAGCGATATCGCTTTTCGGGTCAGTCTGACTCGTGCCTGTTCTAACAGAGTGAAAATAGGCAAGAGAAAGAGGACTTCCATATGGAATTTTCAGCGAATGATCGCCAATCAATGTCACCTGATCAGTCGCATGTAAGCTCCGTCGGTAATGATCCTGTGGAGCCTTCAAAGGCAGTAAGCATGGATACCAAGGATATGGCTTCGGAAGCGCTGGTGGCGCAGGCGAGCGCCGGGGCGCTGGCGGCAGTCGCCACGGCGGCGGCAGCATCGAAGAGTGATTCCAAGACCATCCAGGCCCGCCGGTTCGACGTGCAGACCGATTCGTCGCGTGACGCCAATCTCACCGATTTCGGCCGTGAAACGCTCAAGGACCGCTACCTGCTTCCGGGCGAGTCCTATCAGGATCTGTTCGCCCGCGTCGCCGATGCCTATGCCGACGATGCCGAACACGCGCAGCGGCTCTACGACTACATTTCCAACCTCTGGTTCATGCCCGCCACTCCGGTGCTGTCCAATGGCGGCACCACCCGCGGGCTACCGATTTCGTGCTACCTGAACTCGGTCAGCGACAGCCTCGACGGCATCGTCGGCACCTGGAACGAGAACGTCTGGCTCGCCAGCAAGGGCGGCGGCATCGGCACCTACTGGGGCAATGTGCGCGGCATCGGCGAACCGGTGGGGCTGAACGGCAAGACCAGCGGCATCATTCCTTTTGTGCGGGTGATGGACAGCCTGACGCTGGCGATCAGCCAGGGTTCGCTGCGGCGCGGATCGGCCGCCTGCTACATCGACGTGCACCACCCGGAAATCGAGGAATTCCTCGAAATCCGCAAACCCTCCGGCGATTTCAACCGCAAGGCGCTGAACCTGCACCACGGCGTGCTGCTGACCGATAAATTCATGGAAGCGGTGCGCGCCGGGGAGAGCTTCGATCTCCTCAGCCCCAAGGACGGTTCGGTGCGCAAGACGGTGGATGCGCGCGCGCTGTTCCAGAAGCTGGTCGAAACCCGGTTGGCCACGGGCGAGCCCTATATCGTCTTCTCCGACACGGTGAACCGGATGATGCCCAAGCATCACCGCGATCTGGGGCTGAAGGTTTCGACCTCCAACCTGTGCAGCGAAATCACCCTGCCGACTGGGATCGACCACCTCGGCAACGATCGCACCGCGGTCTGCTGCCTGTCCTCGCTCAATCTCGAGAAGTGGGAAGAGTGGGAAGGCGACAAGCAGTTCATCGAGGACGTGATGCGCTTCCTCGACAACGTGCTGCAGGACTATATCGACCGCGCGCCGGAAGAAATGGCCCGCGCCAAGTATTCCGCCATGCGCGAACGTTCGGTCGGCATGGGGGTCATGGGTTTCCACTCGTTCCTGCAGATGAAGGGCATCGGCTTCGAAAGCACGATGGCCAAGGTGTGGAACCTGAAAATGTTCAAGCACATCAGCGCCAAGGCGGACGAGGCGAGCATGATGCTGGCCAAGGAACGCGGCCCCTGCCCCGATGCCGAGGACATGGGCGCGATGGAGCGGTTCAGCTGCAAGATGGCGATCGCACCAACCGCGTCGATCAGCATCATCTGCGGCGGCACCAGCGCCTGTATCGAGCCGATCCCGGCGAACATCTACACCCACAAGACGCTCTCGGGCAGCTTCGTGGTGAAGAACCCCTACCTGGAAAAGATCCTCGACAAGAAGAGCAAGAATTCCACTACCGTGTGGAATTCGATCCTGGAAAAGGGCGGCTCTGTCCAGCACCTCGATTTCCTCAGCGACGAGGAAAAGGCGGCGTACAAGACCAGCTTCGAGATCGACCAGCGCTGGCTGCTCGAATTCGCCGCCGACCGTGCGCCGTTCATCGACCAGGCTCAGTCGTTGAACCTGTTCATCCCGGCGGACGTCGACAAGTGGGATCTGGCGATGCTGCACTTCCAGGCGTGGGAGAAGGGCATCAAATCGCTCTATTACCTGCGTTCGAAGTCGGTCCAGCGCGCCGGGTTTGCGGGCGGGGTGGAAGCGGACAATACTGCCGAAGCTGCGGTCTATGAACTGCCCACGACGGATTATGACGAGTGTCTGGCTTGCCAGTGAGGGAGAAAAAATTAGGCCCGGCAAAGCGCTAGCTTGCCGGGCCATGAGCTGAGAGTTTCCTCTCCACTCGGTGCAACCCGACAATGCGTCGGGAGAGTTTGGAAATCAAGGATGCTCTCAACATTTCGTCTCAAAGAAGGAGATGTTGATGAATATTTGGAACAATTTTCAAACCGTTGACGGTCGGCAAATTCGCTTTCGAAGGAAGCACCAAAGCGAGTCATTCGCTGGGTCTCCGGGGATCTACGCAGTGACGGTCGTAAGAGACCTCGAGGTTCAAGCGTTATGCTTCCACGCGGCAAACGACCTCGCAGAGGCTGACGAGTCCAATCTCAAGGTCAAAGATTTCTATTGTCGCCTGCTTCGCCACGGTGAACTGGGAGTGTCGGTCTGCATCATGCCTCGGTCTGATCACGTAGGTCGGGCGGCAATTGCTCTTGCTCTTGAGGGCGCGATCAATGACGAAGAACGACATGCAGCAGCCTGAGGAGTTTAGAGCGCGGTGGGTCACGCTCGTACTCGTCACTCTCCTCCTGTCCGCCTGCGCCAGCCAGATGCCTGCCGCCGTCGATACTGCACCGCAGACCCCCGGCTTCTGGTGGGGCATCTGGCACGGGTTCATTTTCCCCTTCGCCTGGATCGGTTCGCTGTTCCGCCCCGACATCGCCGTCTACGCCGTGCCAAACTCGGGCGGCTGGTACGATTTCGGCTTCTTTCTCGGTATCACCGTCCTCGGCGGCGGCTCGTTTTTCGGCTCACGCAAGCGCAGCTAGCCAAGTAGCAGAATCAGGCGTATCCCGGCCATGCGGTCGCTGGGCGCGCTGAGGCGCGGGGGGAGACGCATATGCTTTTCTATGGTGGCATCGGCCTGGTTGTTGCGGGAATTATCTTCCTGCTAGCGGCAGACAAGGTCGTGAAGGACGCCGAAAAGGCGGCGCAGGCGAAGAAGCAGGCGCCTGTCCTGCTCGGAGTCGGCGCAGTGTTCTTAGCGCTTTCGGTCGTTCTGGCGGTGTAGAACAGCGATTGGTACTTTTGACGAAGCCTCCGCGCCCGGTTCCGGTCCCGGCTTATTCCTCGGAATTTGCGTTTCGGGCGGGGAAAGCCGGCTTAGTTCCAAGAAGGGCAAGTAGCACAGGTTCGGAACCTTGCCCCCCGCTCGCCCATTAGACGGATCGCGGGAAGGGGCGAGAAGGAGCGAACCATGCCGCTTGAAGTGCCGCAAATGCTCATCGCGACGTTCGGCGTTATCGCGCTGGCGAGCGGGCTCTGGTTGCTGCTCAACTTGCGCAGCGTTGCCGCCGCATTCGGCAACCATCGTGGGATCGTTCCGGGACCAGGCCCGCGCACCGCATCGCGCCGGAAAGTGATCGCTGTCCTGATCGCGTTCAACCTTGGCTGGCTCGCCAGCATCGGCCTGTGGGCCTGGGCCATCGACCGGGATGCCAGCGACGTCGTGGTGAGCGACTAACACTCGCCAGTGAAGAGCGGCAGGCGGTTGATGTCCTGCGCGGCGAGATCGAGCCCGAATTGCTGCGCCAGCGTTGTGCGGTAATCGGCAACATCGGCAATCGTGCGCTTCACCGGCTCGCATCCAGCCTGCCCGAGGGAAAGCTCGCGATCGACCAGGCTAGCGAAGCCCGTGGCCAGACACAGGCTCGCTACCGTCACCTGCGTGAAGCGCGACATGGGATGGGTGGCGGCCCAGTGGCAGCCGAGCGCCATGTCTGCCTGTGCCACCTGCCCAAGATCGAAGGCGAACTGCTTTTCCCACGCGCTTTCACTACGCGCGCGGCCATCGGTGGCATGGAGCGGCCCCAGCCGCTCGAGCAGCCACGAGCCGGGCAGCGTACCCTCTTCGCCGATCCGCCGCAGCCGGTGGCGCGCGCCGTCGCCGCTCTCTGCTTCGGCTCCGTCGATCAGCGGCATCGGCGGGGCATAGGCGCCGCCAAACCCGGCATCGGCGATCCATGGGGCGCCGTCGATCTGCACCAGCACCAGGCAGTGGGTGCGCGGGGGAAGTTCCGCGGGCTCGCCGAGCAGCACGCGGGCGAGCAGCAGCCGCACATCGAAACCCATCGCGGCCAGCATGTCCGCCAGCAAACGATTGTGTTCGAAGCAGAACCCGCCGCGCCGGGCGGTGACCAGCTTGGCGAACACCGCTTCGCTATCGCAGGCCACACTTCCGCCCGCGCGAATGGCAAGGTTCTCGAACGGGATCGTCTGCCGATGGGCCGCCTGCACGCGGGCAAGGCTGGCGGCATCGGGCAAAGGGGCCTGCGCCAAACCGATGCGGGAGAGATAAGCCGGGAGTTGTCGCTCGGTTTGCATGGTTTGCCAAATGCCTTCGCGGAGCAGGCAAGGCAATCGGAACAAGTTCGCGAAACACATGCGACAGGAAGCGACAATTTGCGACTTGCCTCGGACCCTGCAGGGGCGGATATGCCGCAATTATATAACGATAATTCTAATTCAACCGCAGTGAGCAGGGATCTTCGACAATGCGCAAGTGGCACCGCTGGATGAGCGTCTTTTTCGCCGTGGTGATGATCTGGGTCGCGATCACCGGGCTGCTGCATTACGCCGTGGTGTGGTGGCCTGCGGGCGAGCCGACGGCGGCCGCCATTGCCGCCACCCAGCCGCCGCCCGGCTTTACCTGCCCCGAAGGGTGGCGCTGCATGGCGCCGCGCCCGGACGCCGGCAATCCGCTGGGCGAATATCTCGGCCTGTTCCACCACCTCCATGCCGGCACCGAGGGCGGAATCTGGGGCGAGATCATTGTCATGCTATCGGGCCTCGCGCTGGTGTTCTTCACCGTCTCTGGCATGTGGATGTACCTGCGCATGTGGGGCAACCGCCAGTCCAAGGGGCTGAAAGGCGGGCTGTTCTGGAAATAGCCACGTGCCGGCGGGTAAGCATTTCCTAACCATTTCCGGGTTATCCCTTCGCGCATGGCAGGACGAGGCAGCAGGCGCTTTCTGACGCACCACGGGCATGGCGAGATCCAGGTCTCGCGCTACTTCGTCCTCTATGTCGCGCAGGTAGCCTGGTTCACGCTCGGTCTCTACCTCTATTCCGGCGCCTATTGGCCCTCCACCTGCCAGCCGGAAAACCTGCTCGAGATCTACGGCTGCTCGGCACGCCTGCCGATGGACGGCGGCGGCTGGCGCGAGGCGGCACTGCTCACCTGGCTGTGGGCCACGCCGATCCTGATCGCGCTGGAAATTTCGCGCCGGTTCAACAAGGACGAAGGTTAGCCGCTAGATCGCGTCGCGTTCCCGCGGCGGCCTTTCCAGACTGGCGAAGCCGTGCTTCTGCACCCCGACATGCTGCGACTGGTCCATGGTCAGCACTCTGGGCGCGCGGGATTTCGGCTGCTGGTCCCGCGCTGGCAAGTTATTGGAAACATGATCGAACATGGCGCAACCTCCGCTGCGATGATGACATGAATCCTCAACCCCGATGGCGCGGGTCGGTTCCGTCGCCCGGTCGCTTCTGGTCGCCATCCTCCGCGCGCTCGCCGCGCTCCTTCGCCCGTTCGCGGGCGAGGGCAACGCGCCGCGCCCCGTCTTCCTGCGGGCCGGTGCGCTTGATGCCGCCGGGTTCGTGACCGGGCTCGAGCGTGACCTTGCGGCTGTCGTCGGGTTCGTATTCGCCCATCGGGGCCTCCTGCATTTACGATTGCTACAGTGCTGAAACGGGCCTCCCGCACCCGCGTTCCCCCCTCCAGCCCGCCGCACAAAAGGTTCCACCGTTTATCCCCCGCCGAAAGTCCGGGCTTGCTATCGAATCGCTGCCGTGATTCCCTATATAGGTTGTTCGCATACCTGCCGGAGATACCAGATGTCGTTGCTCGAAGCCCGCAAGACCTACAAGCCCTTTGAATATCCCTGGGCTTACGAGTTCTGGAAGCGCCAGCAGCAGGTCCACTGGATGCCGGAAGAAGTTCCGCTCGGCGAAGATTGCCGCGACTGGGCGCAGAACCTCACCGATCATGAGCGCAACCTGCTCACCCAGATCTTCCGCTTCTTCACCCAGGCCGATATCGAGGTGCAGGATTGCTACCACGAGAAATACGGCCGGGTGTTCAAGCCGACCGAGGTGAAGATGATGCTCGCCGCCTTCTCCAACATGGAGACGGTGCACATCGCCGCCTATTCGCACCTGCTCGACACCATCGGCATGCCCGAAAGCGAATACGGCATGTTCCTCGAATACCAGGAAATGCGCGACAAGCACGATTACCTGCAGCAGTTCGGCGTCGATAACGACGAGGACATTGCCCGCACGCTGGCAATGTTCGGCGGCTTTACCGAAGGGCTGCAACTGTTCGCCAGCTTCGCCATGCTGATGAACTTCCCGCGCTTCAACAAGATGAAGGGCATGGGGCAGATCGTCAGCTGGTCTGTGCGCGATGAAAGCCTGCACTGCGAAGGCATCACCCGGCTGTTCCACGCCTTCTGCGCCGAACGCGGCTGCCTCACCAAGGCGGTGAAGGAAGACATCATGGACATGTGCCAGAAGACGGTGCGGCTGGAAGATGCCTTCATCGACCTCGCCTTCGAGCAGGGGCCGGTGCCGGGGATGACGGCGAAGGAAATCAAGCGCTACATCCGCTACATCGCCGATTGGCGGCTGGGCCAGCTTGGCCTGCCGAGCATCTACATGGTCGAAGACCACCCGCTCCCCTGGCTCGCCCCGCTGCTGAACGGGGTGGAACACGCCAACTTCTTCGAAACCCGCGCGACCGAATATTCGAAGGCCGCAACCAAGGGCAACTGGAACGACGTCTGGTCCAGCTTCGACTCGCGCCAGAAGGCCAAGGCGGTCGCGGCGAACGAGGTTGAGGACGAGGGGCCGGATATGTTTGGCGAGCGGTCCGGCGGTGCGGCGAGTGGGAGCGTGGCGGCGGAGTGATGCATAAGGTCCGGATATTCATCAGCCATTCGTGGTCATATTCGGGACATTACGACAGTCTCGCGAATTGGATATTTCAGGAGAACTGGAACGTATCAGGCGTTCCCTTGATCTTTGAAAATTTCTCCGTTCCCAAAAGCGATCCGATCCACTTCGCAAATAGCGAGGCCCAGCTCCGGGGGGCAATCTATACAAAGATAACACTGTCGGATGTGGTGGTGATTCCAACCGGAATGTATGCAAACTACAGCACTTGGATTCAAAAAGAGATTGAAGGGGCTGTTTCGTTCGCAAAGCCCATTTTAGCAGTTAACCCTTGGGGTCAGGAAAAAAAGTCAGCGGTAGTAGCTCAAGCAGCCAAAAAACTGGTGGGGTGGAATAAGCAAAGTGTCATCGACGGAATCTGGAACCTCTACTGCGGAAATTGAACAGCTACTAGCACTGCATGCTACCGTAGTCGAAACTGCTTGCGCGTCCGAAACGAAACGCCAGAGCGTCTCGGTTACCTCTACTGCATTGATCTCGGCGGGCGTCGCTATTTTTGCATCTGACCGCGGGTTTTCCTTCTCCTACTTAATAATCCCATTTCTCATAATATCTTCTATTTGGTTTGTAACTGTTCGATTTTATCAACAGCTTGCCAAAGCGAAATGGGACGTTATCCACGATATCGAGAAAAGTCTTGCCTACGCTCCGTTCACCCGCGAGTGGGATTGCTACAAAAGAATTAAGGGGCCATTTACGTTTGGCCCATCCGGAATTGAGCAGATTATTCCGGCAATAATCTTCGTTTGTAGCTTATTCTACGGCTTGGGCTGGTTGTACAATAGGGTTTTTTAGATTTGCCCACGTACCGCTCAGACAATTGGAAAAGGCTCGCAGAAGGTCGAGCAAATCGGAAGCTAGCGACTAAGAAGCGCGGCGAGCACCCGCTGTCTCACGTTGAGGCAGCTCGTCGTCATCAGTGGATGCGCGAGGATTGCTCCCAATACGAAACAGCGAGGGAAGCAAGAGAAGATAGTCTAATCTCAACGGTAATCCAAATAACCTCAGCTTCGCTTCTTGGAGTGCCGGGGCTAATTTTCGGCGTTGAAGGGAAATTCCCTGATTTTTCTGAGGCTTATCTTCTTTACATTGGCCTGATCTGTTTCTTGTTAACGCTCATTGCCGCGATGGGGGAGCAGTACTTATCTGGAATCGCATATAAGCGTCGCGCTAAGATTGCGCAGGAATATTATTTAAAAAAGAGCGTAAAAACTTCCGACCCAAAATTTTCAAAATGGCTAGTCCGTTGTCAGAATGCGGCATATCTGCTATTTATCATTTCTTTGAGCACTACTGCTGTTGCTATCGTTGCATACGGAGGGAAATCTGATGGCCGATCCGAAATCACCACCACCATCGCCTCCTCCTCCTCCTCCTCCTCCCCCGCCACCACCTCCACCTCCGCCACCGCGGATTGATGAAGGCTATGTAAAGCGATCGGACCCGCGAGATATTCTCCCTCCTCCAGATCGAGACTGATGATATTTTGACGCTTTTGCTGACTTAGCATCTGCCGCAATCGCCTTCGCCGGAACGTTGATCGCCGCCGGCAAGGTCGAACTGGCCATGATGAGCCCCGCAGAGCGCGCCGCGATCGAGGGCAGCGTCACCTATTCCGGCTGCGACGAGGTCCGCGCGCTGGGCAGGGCGCCGATCCATGAAGGCGAGCCGGGCTATCGGGTGACTATGGATGGTGATGCGGATGGGGTGGCTTGTGAGCCTTGGCGGTAGGGTTGGGCTCTTGGGTTCGTTGTCGTGAGGGTGGTCGTTCCCACTGAGGGTTGTCGTTCCCACCCTTAACCGCTGGAGCTCCGCCCCCTCTTCGAGTCCCCGCCCGCGGGAGGGGGACTTGTCGTTCTACTCCCCTCCCGCTGGCGGGAGGGGCTGGGGGTGGGCCTGACAGCCGTCTGAAACGGAGCGCTGACCTCGCAACGAGCGCAACCGCTCCACCTCAGCGGCGATCATGTAAACCACCCCCTCGGTATTCCCCAGCACGTCGGCATTGGCGAAGCGCAGCACGGTGTAACCGGCGCGGCGCATGAAGGCGTCGCGGTGGGCATCGTGTTCGGGGCGCAGGTCGTGGCTGAAGCCGTCGCACTCCACCACCAGCGCCAGTTCGCGGCAGAGGAAATCGGCGTAGTAGCGGCCTACTGGCAACTGACGGGAGAATTTTGCGCCACCGGTCTGGCGGCGGGAGAGGTGTCGCCACAGGGCGCGCTCTGCCGGAGTGGCGGCGCTGCGCAGGGCGCGGGCGCGCTGCGTGTCGCGGGGTTCCCAGTCGGTCATATTGGGAATGATGTTCTTGGTTTGTTTTGTTGGCAAGGGGTTTTTGGTGCTTCTATCGCTAGGGCTGTCGTTCCCACCCCCGGCCCCTCCCGCCAGCGGGAGGGGAGTTCAGGTCCCCCTCCCGCTGGCGGGGACTCGAAGAGGGGGCGAAGCCCCAGCGGTTAGGGGTGGGCCTGTCTTCGGTAACACCCCTTTCCCCTCCCCCATCCTTGACCCAAAGCAAATCCCCCGCCCGCAATCGCGCCTAGGCTCCTCCCCACACACCACCGGAAGGAACCTCAGATGTCCCCAGCACACCCCGCACGAATTGCACGACGCATTTCCCGAAAGCGCCGCGCTGATCCACGATCTCAAGACCAGCGACGCGCATTTCGCGCGGCTGGCGGAGGAGTATCACACGGTCAACCGCGCGATCCACCGGATCGAGACCGAAATCGAACCCACCAGCGATGCCCATGCGGAAAGCCTCAAGAAGCAGCGGCTTGCCCTGGGGGACGAGATCGCGGCGATGCTCGCCAAAGCCGGGGCTGCGGCCTAACCCAGATCAATTTCTCCACCATTTCGGTAACTTGGCGGTGACTGGGCGGTCACTGGGCGCGGAATCCGTGCGGTTCGGCGCAGGTCTGGAAACGACTCTCTCTCCCGGCGCTTGATAGGGCATGACCGGGTTTTTCCGGCCACAATCGAGAGAGGAGAATTATCATGGACCACAACCAGGACCAGAACCGCAATCAACAGGGCGGCCAGGGCGGAAGCGAGCAGGATCGCAACCGCCAGATGGAGCAGGAGCGTAACCAGCAGGGCGGCCAGCAGGGCACCCAGCCGGGTGCCGGACAGGCCGGTCAGTCGGGCCAGCAGCAGCAGCAGCAGCAGGACTCCGATCGCCAGCGCCAGGGTGGCCAGTCCGGGCAGTCGCAGGGCGGCGGCCAGCAGGAACAGCAGGGCGGCCAGTCCGGCCAGCAGGGCGGCTCCGGCCAGAACCAGCGCTGATTGCGTAACGCGCGCGGTTCCACCCCACCTTGTCGCGCGCGGCGGCCGCTTCCTGGAAAGGAGGCGGCCGCTTTGCTGTGCGCCACCGGCACGGCTTGAACCGCCGTCCGGAAGCGCCATCTAGCGACGACAATCAACCGAGAGAGAGTATCCCATGCGCACCGAAGCCGAAGTCGCCGCCATGCCATGCCCCGTCTGCCGCGTGCCGCTGGCGATGAGCGACCGGCAGGGGATCGAGATCGATTACTGCCCGCAGTGCCGCGGGGTGTGGCTCGATCGCGGCGAGCTGGACAAGATCGTCGAGCGCAGCGCGCCGCAGGCGGCGCAGGCTCCGCAGCGCCCCGCCCCCGAATATGCGCGCCACGGCGGGCAGGGCCATTCCGGCTTCGGCCACGGCACCCGCCAGCACAAGAAGCCCAAGCACTGGCTGAGCGAGATTTTCGACTAGGCGGTTCGCGGGTTCGGCAGGCTCACCAGCCCCAGGCGGGCGGGGGTGGGGCGACCGGGCGGCTGGCGTCGAACTCCACGCGGAACAGCCGGGTCGGATCGTTGCGGCGGGTGAGCTGGTAGGCGAAGCGCGCGCCGCGGGTGCCCGCCGGGTCGACTTCCGCGCGCCAGACATTGGTGGTGGAAACATCCATCCCCAGCCGCTCGAACATGGCGATCGAGTAGGCGTCCACCGGGAAATCCTGCACCCGCGCGGTGCCGCTGCTGAGCGTATCGCCGCCGTACTGCGTCACTTCGTCCTCGCTGCCATCCGCATGGCGGTGATCGTGCTTGAGGCGCAGGCCGTCACCCGTGCGGGTGATGACCCACGTGCGGCTGCGGTCCCACCCGCCGGGCGCGCTGGAATCGGCAATGTGGAAGGCGACGGCGATCCGCGTGGGGCTGCACTCGGCCCAGTGTGCCAGCATGGCCTTGCCCGCCATGTCCGCATCGCGCTCATCGCTGCTGGCGAGGGAGCCCGCATAGGCATTGCCGCCCCCCGAATCGTTACAATGGCTTTCCAGCGCGCTCCAGAACGCCTCCTGCGACGGAGGCAGCGCGGGCAAGTCGGGCGTGCTGGCACAGGCGGCCAATCCGAGCGCAAGGGGGGCGATGAGGAGCGGGGCGAGGGCAAGGGGGCGCTGGTTCATGGCGCGGAGCCTAGCGAGTTATCGCGCGGAAGGGCAGGGCCAATCCGCCCCGATTCCCCCGCGCGCCGCTTGTATGCTCCGCCACGGACGCTACACTGCCGGCATCTGCCAAGGAGACCTGCGATGTCGAAACTGACCGGACCCGTTCTTGCCCTAGCCGTGCTGGCCCTGCCGCTCGCCGCCTGTGGCGAATCCGAGGAAAACACCGCCTACGAAGCCGATGTCGAGGATCTGGGCGGCGGCGAGATCCAGGTGCGCGAGCCGGTCGAAGGCGAAGTGCCGGTCGATCTTCCCGAAACCGAGATGACCAGCGTCCCGCCCGAAGAAGTGCCCGCTGACCCGGAAGCCGATACAGCGGCGGAATAAGGCACCCGGCGACCGTCGGGACAGCGTCATACCTCGTCGTAGTGGAATGGGGCGATCACGGCTTTCGGGTGCGCCTCATATTCGAAGGACTGCGGGCGGTCAGGCTCTAGCCCGTCGGTCGAACGCAGCAGCGGCACTCCGCCGCGGTGCCAACCTTCGTCATATTCGGCGTAGAAGTTGATGATTCCGTGCAGCGAAGCGATGCGCCATTTGCCATGTTCGACGACATAGGCGTTTTCGTAGGTCGCCTCCCCCCAGCGCCCCTCGCGACCGACGAAGCCGACCATCATCAGGGTGCGCCAGCGCCCCCTTGCCGTTCCCGCCTGTGCATCGATATGCAGCACCGGTTGCAACTGCATGTGGTTGAAGATTGTCCCGTCGCCATATGCGGGCAGGCAGTGGAGGTAGGCGCGCACCCGTTCCCGCCCGACGTAAACCCCGCGACCGGCGATCTCCAGTGTGCCGCCACTGGCGAACAGATCCGCCGCCTTGTCCCACATCCCCTTGTCGACATAGTAGCCATAGGCCGCCTGCAAGTTGCAGATATCGCGATAGGCCTCCGCGTCGGAAGCACGGCTTTCCAGTGCTTCGATGCGGGCGAGCAGGTCCTCGATTGTCGGCATGGCGTGCTCCCTCACAGGCGCGGCAGTGTCACTCCGCGCTGGCCCATATATTTGCCTGCCCGGTCGGCATAGGTCACTTCGGGCCTCTCGTTGCCCTGCAGGAACAGGAACTGGCACGCCCCTTCATTGGCGTAGATCTTCGCTGGCAGCGGGGTGGTGTTGGAGAACTCCAGCGTCACATGCCCTTCCCAACCCGGTTCTAGCGGGGTGACATTGACGATGATGCCGCAACGGGCATAGGTGCTCTTGCCAAGGCAGATCACCAGAACGTCGTCCGGAATGCGGAAATACTCCACGGTTCGGGCCAGGGCGAAACTGTTGGGCGGGATGATGCAGACATCGGTCTTGCGATCGACCAAGCTGTCACCGTCGAAGTTTTTCGGATCGACCACGGCAGAATTCACATTGGTGAAGATCTTGAACTCGTCCGCAACCCGCGCGTCATAGCCGAAGGAACTGAGACCGTACGAAATGCACCCCTCACGCCGCTGGCTTTCGACGAAGGGCTCGATCATCCCCGCAGTCTGCGCCTGTTCGCGAATCCATTTGTCTGAAAGAATAGCCATATGCGTTGGAATTCCCCAACTGCGGCGTGCGGGCAAGCCATCCGCGGTAAATATCCCCCTTGCAATGCCGACCCCAAGGGAAGCACAGCACCGGCAAGGGAACATATGTCGATGGTGCCGCTTACAGGACTCGAACCTGTGACCCCCGCATTACGAATGCGATGCTCTACCAACTGAGCTAAAGCGGCTCCCGAACCCGGCCCTTAATCGCGCTGGGGCCGGGCCGCAACGCCATTTGTCAGCAGGGAATGGAGGCCCGAGCCGGAATCGAACCGGCGTGCAAGGATTTGCAGTCCTCTGCGTAACCACTCCGCCATCGGGCCGGAAGGCGCGCCACCTAGCCCACAAGGGACGGGGGCGCAATGGCCTTCCTTGCGCAGCTTGGCGCGCGGCGATAGACGCAGGGGATGAGTCAGGACAAAGTCAAATTGCAGCAGGTCGAGGGGCACCGCGAGGATCGCTTCCTCGGCTCGGACGTGTTCTCCAGCGATTCGCGCAACCTGCCGCCGCCGAACGGCACAGGAACACTCCGCGAAGAGGCGCGCGATATCGCGATCTATCACGAGTGCGACGTGGCGGTGATCGGGGGAGGTCCGGCAGGCTGCGCGGCGGCCTGGGCGGCGGCGAAGGCGGGGGCGGATGTGTGCCTGCTCGAACGCTACAACTGCCTTGGCGGGCTTTCGACTGGCGGACTGGTGATGTGGATCGACCGGATGACCGACTGGGCGGGCAACCACGTAATCCAGGGCTTCGCGCGCCACTTTATCGAACGGATGCCGGCAGAAGGCATAGCCGGGCCGCCGCGCGCCGACTGGGGCAGCCGCGATCCGGTCAAGGCGGCCTACTGGGGGCAGCGCACCACGGCCTTCCATGGCGTGGTGCAATGGGCGCCGACGCTCGATCCGGAGCGGATGAAGCTCAACAACCAGGAAATGCTGCTCGAGGCTGGGGTGCGGATCGTCTTCCATGCCTGGGCCGCGCGGCCTTTGGTGGAAGACGGCGTTGCCAAGGGCGCGATTTTCGAAAGCAAGGCGGGGCGGCAGGCGTTGCTCGCCAAGGTGGTGGTCGATACCACCGGCGATGGCGACATGTTCGCCCGCGCGGGCGCGCAGTTCGATACCGATATCGAGGAAGGCGATGTCCACCATTCGATGAACACCGGCTGGGTGCTGGGCGGGGTGGACATGGACCGTTGGATCGACTGGAAAGTCCATCACCCTGACGAATTGCGCCAGTTCATGGAGCGCGGGCGGGCGGAGCTGGGCTATTTCCAGACCCCCTATGTCAGCTGGCGGCCCGATATCGCGCTGTTCCTTGGGCCCCGGCAGAGCGGGCTTTCGGCGCTGGACGTCGATGACCAGACCGAGGTGGAAATCCGCAGCCATCGGCTGATGGAAGGCCACTGCCAGTTCTTCCGCCGCCACGCGCCGGGGTTCGAGCAGGTCTATTCGCTGCAAAGCGCCAGCCAGCTGGGCGTGCGCCACACGCGGCGGCTGGCGGGGGTCGGGCGGATCGAGCGCAAGGACTGGAGCGACGGCACACCGGTGCCGGATGAAGTTGGGGTATCACCGTCGATCAGCCCCAAGTTCCCGGTTGTCTCGGTGCCCTACGGATCGCTGGTTCCGCGCGCGCTCGACGGGCTGCTGGTGGGCGGGCGGCACATCAGCTGCGATGCCAACAGCCACGGCTTCATGCGCGAGATCCCCCAATGCTGGCTGACCGGGCACGCGGCAGGTGTGGGCGCGGCGCTGGCGGTGGATTTGGACATTCAGCCGCGCGCGGTCCCGATCGATGCAATCCGCAAGGTGCTGCGTGAGCAGGGGGCGCATTTGCACGACGATGCGGTGGTGGCAGCGGCGCAGGCAGAGCAGGCGGTTCCGGCGCATTAACCCTGTTCGCTCAAGATGCATTTACCCTTTCCGGTAGGCCGGGGTAAACCATTGCCGCCCTAGTTTGCCGACTCACCCCCCAAGGAGCGCGCGAATGGTTTCGGCGGCATTGCATGAACGGCAGGCACTGCGGATCAAGTGCCGATCACGCCGGGGCAACAGCGCCGATCTCGAAGTGCTCGACCTTTCGATTGGCGGGGCGATGGTGGAAGCGCGAGGCTGGGCGGGCACGCCGGGGGAACGGATGCTGGTGACGCTGCCGGGCCTTTCCGCGCAACCCGGCGAACTGGTGTGGATCGAAGACGGCCGTGCCGGAATCGCTTTCGAACAGCCGCTGCACGAAACGGTGTTCGACAAGTTCGATGCGCTGGTGGTGCGGTAGGCTCAGCAGCTTTCCGGCCGCAACACCCCGCCCGTGCGCATTGGCCGCACGGCTTCGCGGAAGTTTGCCAGATAACCGGTCGCACCGGTGCGATAACCGGGGCCGGTGCGCTGCGCCAGTTCGGTTGCCGGGACATCGAGATCGAGGCTGCGGTTGGCTACCGAAATGCGCACCGTATCGCCGTCCCGGACCAGCCCGATAGGGGAACCATCCGCTGCCGCTTCGGGCGAGACTTCGGCCACGGTCAGGCCCTTCAGGCACAGGCCTGAAAGCTGGCCGTCAGTCACAAAGGCGGTGGTCTTCGCCAGCCCGGCTGCATCGAGCGCGAACAGGATAAGGCTCGCCCCGCCGCCCATCGCCGGGCCGCCTTTCAACCCCTGGTTGCGGCTGATGACCACGTCCCCGTCCTTGATCTCGCCCGCTGCGATGGCCGCCATGCAGGCGTGGGTATCCTCGAACACCCGCGCTGTGCCGGTGAATTCCTCCAACCGCGAACCGTCGCGGATGCCGAGCCGGACAACGGCCGTATCGGCCATGGTGCCGCGCAGGATGGCAATGGCGGGGCCGGGGCCGACGGGGTCCTCCATCGGATGGATCACGTCCGGCCCTTCGATCTCATAACCGGCGAGGTTTTCCGCCAGTGTTCGCCCCGTCACCGTCAACGCCTCGCCCGAAATGCGCGGCAGCAGCCGCTTAAGGGTGGCGCGCGCTCCGCCCGCATCCTCGAATTGCTCGATCCGCACCGCACCTGTCGGGCGCACGGCGGAGAGCACCGGCACGTCGCTCATTTCCTCCCACAGCGCGAAGACATCGACGCCGTTTTCTGCTTCCACTGCGGTGGCCTGCAAATGCTTGATCGCGTTGATCGAGCCGCTGACCGCCAGCACGGTGGCGACAGCATTGCGGAAGGCGGCTTCGGTGAGGATCTGCCGGGGGCGCAGGTCTTCGTGCACCATCGCGACGATCCGGCGCCCCGCCGCGCGGGCGTTGGCCTGCATCCTGGGCGAATTGCCGCGCACCGGGGCGTGGCCGGGAAGCGCCATGCCAAGCGCCTCGACCACGCAATGCATGGTGTTCGCCGTCGCCATGCCGGCGCAGACGCCGGGGCCCATGATCGCGTTCTCGGCCATCAGCGGGATCGGGAATTTCGGCTCGTTGCCGAACATCGCCCCAACCTGGCCCGACCAGACATCCTCTACGTCCACCGGCTCGCCGTCGATCTCGCCCGCCTGCTGGTACCCGCCGATCACCAGGATGGTGGGAATGTTCAGCCGTGCCGCCGCCATCAGGTGGCCCGGCGGGGTCTTGTCGCAGGACGTGAGGCAGATCATCCCGTCGAGCAGCGCGGCTTCCACCTGCACCTCGATATCGTTGGCGATGATGTCGCGTCCTGCGAGGATGTAGGAGCCCGCCTTGGCCGCGCCGGTGATGAAGTCCGACGGAGCGGCAGTGCGCACCTCGAACGGCACGCCGCCCGCCGCGCGGATTTCTTCCTTCACCATCTTGGCGATGCCATCGAGATGTGCGTAGCAGATCGCCAGTTCGCTGGAGGAATTGACCACTGCGATCTTGGGCTTGAGCATGTCCTCCGGCGAAAGCCCCAGCGCCCGCCAGTTGGCACGGCGACCGGGATTGTTGGCGGCGAGCGAGCGCAGGGTTACCATGGGATTTCCTTATTGAGCGGGTTGGGCGATGGCGGGCGTCTCGGCCGCCCGCAGGCCCCTTGCAAACCAGGCGAGCGCGAGGATGCACACGGCGATCCCGGCAAGGCAGAAGGCGGTGAAGACATAGCCGTCCATCGCCCCTTGCGTCCCTTGCAGGAAACCCGCCGCCGCGCCGATATTGGGAGCGGCCACGGCAGCAAACTTCGCCATGAAGCTGGCCCAGCCGCCGCCCGTCGCGCGCACCGCGCTGGGGTAATAGACGCTGGTGATGGAAATCACCGCAGCATGGCCCGCACCCACCAGCGTCGCCCCGATCAGCAGCACCGGCACGAACAGCCAAGATTCGCCCAGCACATAGCCAAGCCCCACCAGCAGCGTGAAGGGCAGCGCAACGATGGGCGCAAAAGCAATCCAGCCCGGTCCACGCTTTTCGGTCAGCGCCAGCAGCGCTACCCCGCCGATCGCGCCGAGAATGCCCGAGGCCGCGCCCAGCCAGGCCGCATCGGTGCGCGCCATGCCGAGGTTTTCCATGAAGATCACGCCGTAGGAGCTCTTGAGATACATGGCGAAGCTGGAGAAGAAATAGGCCGCCCATATCAGCGGAGTGACGATCAGCATCGCGCCGACGAACAGTTCGCGCATCTTGCGGATGGGATTGGCGCTGGTGGTCGTCTTGCGTTCGTCCGACAGTTCGAAAGCCGTATAGGCGCTGGCATCCAGCTTGGGCGAAAAGCGGGCGAGGGCGGGGGCGATCTTGCTGGCCGGCTTGCCCTTGGCCACCATCCACCTCGTGCTTTCCGGCAGGGTGAACAGCAGGATCAGCGCGAATACCCCGGTCATCGCGCCGCAGACCCAGAAGATGCCTTGCCAGCCAAGCACCGGGGCGACCCAGTTGGCAATCGGCGCGGACGAGGCTCCGCCGAAGGAAAAGCCCATCATGATGATCGTCACGCTGGTGGCGCGCATCGATTTCGGCATCGATTCGATGCTCAGCGACCAGACCGGTGCGAGCAGCCCGCCGATGGCGAGGCCGGAAACGAAGCGCAACACGATCAGTGCTTCGGGCGATCCGGCAAAGCCCACCAGCACGGTCATTACCGCACTGCCAAGGGTACACCAGATGATGACCGGCCGCCGCCCGAACATGTCCCCCAGGTAGGAACCCACCAGCGAGCCGATCATCTGCCCCAGGAAGGCCGCCGAACTGACATAGCCGGTCATCGTGTCGTCCAGCGCCATGTCTTCGCGCAGGTAGGGCAAGGCATAGGTGAGCGCGGCGAAATCCTGTCCGTCGAAAAAGGTGACCAGGCTGCACAGGATCAGGATCGTGAAATGATAGCGGGAGAAGGGCAATTCCTGCAGGAATCGCGACACGTCCAGCGTGGATCCCGGCGTGGATTGCGGCGACGACGCCATCTGAACCTGCTCCCCAGATTGATTTTGTCCGGCAGCCTAACCGTCATCGCCACGGCGCGCCAGTCCCAATCAGGCAGAAGGCTCCTTCAGCCAACCGAGATCGTGCAGATAGGCATCCAGCGCGTCGGCTGCGGGCGGCTCCTTTGCGAGCATGAATTGTTCGGGTTGGGTGAGCCGGTAACCGCCCTCGGTGGCGGTGGCGACCAGCCCCTCGCAGCCCGCCCCGGCCAGCTTGGAGCGCAGGCGGGAGACGTGGACTTCGACGCTGTTGGTTTCCGGCTCGTGATTGATCCGCCACACGTCCTGCAGCAATTGCCGCCGCGTTACCCGCTCCCCCGGCGTGTCCGCCAGCCGCCAGATCAGCCCGAATTCGCGCGGATGCAGGCCGAGCCAGCGCGACCCGCGGCGGGCATCGCGGTGGAACAGGTCAAGCGTCAGCGGGCCGAGGCTGCGCCAGCGCGGCAACATGCCGAACATGTCGCTCACCCGTCGGGCGCGGGCCTGCAACTCGAACAGGTCGGTGGCGGCGGGGAGCGCCTCGGCGCAGCCCATCATCAGCAGGCTTGCGCGCTCCTCCGCCACTTCCACCCCCAACAGGATCAGCCGCCAGGCGGGGCGGTCAGCCTCGGCCAGTGCGATTCGTTGCGACGCGGAGAGCAGGCGGGTATCGCAAACGAGGACATGCCGGCACTCGGCGCGACAGCCGTCCTCGCCGTGGCACAGGTGCCAGCCGTGCTGGCGCAGGTCCGAGCGCGGTGGCGGCTCGCGTGTGTCAGCAATCCAGCCGAAAAATGCCAATCCGCCGCTCCGTAAACCCCGTTCGCGGCAAATCAGCCGTTCCGGGCCTTGTGCGCAAGTGCGTATTGATCCGCTTTGGTGATACCCGTGTTACGCGCCCGGCGTGTTGATGCCCTTGCTTTGCAGATAGCGCTTCACATTGCGCGCCGCCTGCCGCAGCCGCTGTTCGTTCTCTACCATCGCGATGCGGACATAGCCTTCGCCGTCCTCGCCATAGCCGACGCCGGGGGCCACGGCGACTTCGGCCTCGGTCAGCAACTGCTTGGAGAACTCCAAGCTGCCGAGATGTTTGAGCGCAGGTGGCAGCGGCGCCCAGGCGAACATACTGGCGGGAGGGGCAAGAATGTCCCACCCGGCGCGGGCGAAGGATTCAACCATCACGTCGCGCCGCTTGTGATACATCAGCCGGTTGCTTTCGACATAATCCTGCGGCCCGTTCAGCGCCGCGCAGGCAGCAGCCTGGATGGGGGTGAAAGCGCCGTAATCGATATAGCTCTTCACCCGCGTCATCGCCGAAATCAGGGTGCGATTACCCACGGCGAAGCCCATCCGCCAGCCGGCCATGCCAAAGGTCTTGGACAGGCTGGTGAATTCCACCGCCACTTCTTTCGCCCCCTTCGCTTGCAGGATCGAAGGCGTTGGCTTGCCGTCGTAATACAATTCCGAATAGGCGAGATCGGACAGCACCCAGATCTTGTGGAAGCGCGCCCAGTCCACCAGCCGCTCGTAGAAGGCCAGATCGACCGTTTCGGCGGTGGGATTGGATGGATAGTTCACCACCAGGATCGTCGGGCGAGGCACGGTGAAGGTCATCGCCTGTTCCAGGGCGCGCCAGTAATCCTCGTTCGGCGTGGTGGGGACGGAGCGGATCGAGGCCCCGGCAATGATGAAGCCAAAGGTGTGGATCGGGTAGCTGGGATTGGGCGCAAGGATGGTATCCCCTGGCGCAGTGATCGCGGTGGCGAGGCTGGCTAGCCCTTCCTTCGAGCCGAGAGTGACGATCACTTCGCCTTCCGGATCGAGATCTACGTTGAACCGCCGCGCGTAATAGTCGGCCTGGGCCTTGCGCAGGCCTGGAATGCCTTTGGATTGGGAATAGCCGTGCGCATCGGGCTTGCGCGCCACTTCGCACAGTTT
Organism: Erythrobacter sp.; assembly: GCA_019739335.1. NCBI lineage: Bacteria > Pseudomonadati > Pseudomonadota > Alphaproteobacteria > Sphingomonadales > Erythrobacteraceae > Erythrobacter > Erythrobacter sp. Next base: position 995,314 of record CP073261.1, on the reverse strand, counting down.
GTCGATCACGTGCTGCGGCGGCGGCTGGTCGGGATTGCCCATGCCCAGATCGATGATATCGCGCCCTTCCGCTCGCGCAGCCGCTCGCATCGCATTGACTTCGGCGATGACATAGGGCGGCAGGCGCTTGATGCGGTAGAAATCGGTTTCCATGTTATCCTTCTATAGGGAAGCGACTTGGGTCGCGCGCTCAATGACGCAATCTTGCGCGGGGTGCAACGCGCAGTATCGAATGATTGCGCGCAATGTGCCTCCCAATCGATGTCAGGTGCGCTATAGCGAGGGTGATGGCCAAGAATGACCCCAGCGGGCGCGATGCCGCCGACGTGTTCACCGAAATGCTCCGGATCCAGGGCGAAGCCGCGCGGCAGATGATGGCCACCTTCGCTCCGCAAGCGACCAGCCCGGTTCCCGAACCCAGCGCCATCGACGCGATGGGCTCGGCGATGCTGGAATTCCAGCGCACCTGGTTGCAATTCGCCCTGCCCGAAGAACAGCGCCCCGCGCCGCTGCTCGCAGATCCGTCCAGCTGGATGGAGGCGATGCAGCATTGGACCAAGTCCATGCCGATGCTGGATCCCTCGGCGCAACAGCAGCTGTGGGCGGACGGATTTGCGCTGTGGCAGGACGTGCTCGCGCAATATGCCCCCGATTCAGCTGATGGCGAAAGCCCCGCCGATCCGCAGTTGCCGCGCCGGGACCGCCGCTTTTCCGACAAGAAATGGCGCGAACAGCCGGTGTTCGCGCTGATCCACCAGACCTACCTGCTGTTCGCTGAACGGCTGAGCCAGAGTGTCGACACCGCCGACGGCCTTTCCGAGGAGGATCGCAAGAACCTCCGCTTCGCCACCCAGAACGTGCTCGACGCGATGAGCCCGGCCAATTTCCCGCTGATGAACCCGGTGGTGCTCGAACGGACGATGGAAACCGGCGGCGAAAACCTGCTACGCGGTTTGGAGCGCTTGACCGCCGATCTGGAAAAGGGCCAGCTGACCCACACCGATACCAGCAAGTTCACCGTCGGCGAAAACATCGCCGCCACACCGGGCAAGGTGATTTACGAGACCGAGCTGTTCCAGCTGATCCAGTATTCGCCCACCACCGAAACGGTGCTCGCCACCCCGCTGCTGATTTTCCCGCCGTGGATCAACCGCTTCTACATTCTCGATCTGAATGCCAAGAAGAGCTTCGTCAAATGGGCCGTCAATCAGGGGCTGACAGTGGTGATGACCAGCTGGCGCAGCGCCGACGAGAGCCTCGCGCATATCGACTGGGACGACTACTTTCTCGCCCAGATGGAAGCGATCGACGTGGTGCGCGAGCGGCTGGACGTGCCTTCCGTCCACACCATCGGCTACTGCGTCGCCGGGACCACGCTGGCGGGCACGCTGGCCGTGCTGGCGCGGCGCGGGCAGGCGGGCAAGGTCGCCAGCGCCACCTTCTTCACCGCGCAGGTCGATTTCACCCACGCGGGGGATCTTGCGCTGTTCGTCGATGACGGGAAGCTGGAATTCATCCGCCAGGCGAGCAAGGGCGGCTATCTTGATGGGCGCTATCTTGCCGCCACGTTCAACATGCTGCGCGGATCGGACCTGATCTGGAACTACGTGGTCAACCACTACCTGCTGGGGGAGGACTACCCGGCCTTCGACCTGCTGTTCTGGAACGGCGATGTCACCAACCTGCCCGCCAAGTGGCACGCGGCCTACTTGCGCGATCTCTACCGAGAGAACCTGCTGGTGCAGCCCGATGCGCTGGGGGTGGCGGGCACGCCGATCGACCTGAAGCTGGTGGAAACCCCTTGCTATGTGCAGGCCGGGCGCGAGGATCACATCGCCCCGCCGCAAAGCGTGTGGAAGATCACCGAGTACTTCACCGGGCCATTGCGCTTTGTGCTCGCCGGAAGCGGCCATATCGCGGGGGTGGTCAATCCGCCCGATGCGGGGAAATACCAGTACTGGACCAACGAGACGGCGTGCGAAACGCTTGAGCAGTTTGTCGAAGGCGCGACTGAGCATCCGGGAAGCTGGTGGCCGGACTGGCTTGGTTGGTTGGAAAGTCTCGACGCCACTCGGGTGAAGGCGAACGGCAGGCGCAAGCCGGGGAGCAAGGCGAATCCGGCAATCGAGGACGCTCCTGGGCGCTATGTCACAATGCGGTAATCTTCGTAAGCCGCAGTATTTGCGCGGAATATCGAAAATGGTGCACTGCACAAAAACCTTGACTTCGCACCTGCACAAGCCTAAATGGTGCAGTGCAACAAGAGGCCGCAGAATTGCGACCTGAGAAGCGAGGAATTATGGCCCAGTCCGAAACTGCCAAGCCTGATGCCAGCGCCGAGAAGGCTTACGCTGAAGCTGCGGCTGAAGCGAAGCCTGCCAAGGCCAAGCCGCTGGTCGAATCGTTGAAGGCCGACACGACGGAGAACACCGCCGCCGAGGTCGAGCCGACGCCAGCTCCGGTGTCCGCTGACGAGAAGCCGGCTGCCAGCCCCCCGGTAGAAAAGGTCGCAGCGAAGGCAACTTCCGCCAAGCCCTCCCCGGCGAAGAAGGCCGTAGCCAAGAAGGCTCCGGCCAAGAAGGCACCGCTCGCCAAGGCTGCTGCTCCCAAGCCCGCCGCCAAGAAGATTGCCAAGAAAATTGTCGCCAAACCTGCCGCCAAGCCCGTGAAGCCGGCCCCGGTGGCGAAAACCAAACCCTCTGTTACCCAGCTCAAGGAAAAGATCATGGCCGCCAAGACCCCCGATTACACCAATGTCCTCACCGCCACCATGACCGACGCGGTCAAGGAAATGCAGGAGCGCACGCAGACTGCTTTTGAAAAGAGCACCTCGGCGATGACCGAAGCGACCGAGTTCGCCAAGGGCAATGTCGAAGCCGTGGTCGAAAGCGGCAAGATCTTTGCCGAAAGCGTGCAGACGATGGGCAAGTCCTACGCCGACGAAGCCAAGAGCGTCTACGAAACCGCCACTGCCGACATCAAGGAAATGGCTTCGATCAAGAGCCCGACCGAGCTGTTCCAGCTGCAGGGCAAGATCATGCGCCGCAACTTCGATGCGCTGATGGCGATGACCTCGATGGGCACCGATGCCACGATGAAGCTGGCTAACGACGTGATGGCGCCGATTTCGGGCCGCGTGAACCTCGCCGCCGAGAAGCTCTCGAAGGTCGCGTAACTGCCGACAATTCCGGGCCGCCACTTCTCCTCTCCCTCGGCGGCCGGGACGACGGGCCGGGCAGCGCAAGCTGTCCGGCCTGTTTCGTATGTGGCCTCGAAATGGCCCAAAGCCCCGCTTCAAGCCGCGGGCGTTTTGCCCTATGCGCAATCCACCTCTTGCAGCTTTCCTGTCCGATACGATATTTGCTCCTCACCATGACCATCTACTCCACTCCCGATTCCGCCCAGCATTGGGCCGTGACCGCCGCTGATGACGGCGAGGGGAGCGGTACGGGCGATGACGATGAGGGAGGCGGTCAAGGTCAGGTCGGCACCGCCACCAAGACCCGCGCCAAGCCGAAGAAGCCCAGCCAGTACAAGGTGCTGATGCTGAACGACGACTACACCCCGATGGAATTCGTCGTACTGGTGCTGAAGCGCTATTTTCGCATGGATCTGGAACAGGCCACGCGGGTAATGCTCCACGTCCACCAGCGCGGCGTCGGCGTTTGCGGGATTTTCCCCTACGAAGTGGCCGAAACCAAGGTGAACCAGGTGATGGACTTCGCCCGCGAACACCAGCACCCGCTGCAATGCACGCTGGAAAAGGCGTGAGGGCCGACAAAACGATACAAAGGCGGGACTACCCCGCTGCACAATTGCCGCTAAGGGTAACTGACCAGCACCAACGAAACGCCGCCCTTGTCCCGCTTCATCACCGCCACTGATCGCTACATCTTCCGGCTCGTGCTCGTGCCGATGATCGGCATTTTCGTGCTCGCGGCCAGCCTGCTGCTGCTGGAAAAGATGCTCCGGCTGTTCGAATTCGTCAGCACCGAAGGCGGGCCCATCGGCATCGTGTTCGAGATGCTGCTGAATGTCATTCCCGAATATGCCGGGCTGGCGATCCCCCTGGGGCTGATGCTCGGGATCCTGTTCGCTTTCCGCAAGCTGGCGACATCGAGCGAGCTGGACATCATGCGCGCGGTTGGCTGGTCCTACACCCGGTTGCTGCGGGTGCCCTATATGATGACCGTGGTGCTGATGGCGGTGAATTTCGCCATTGTCGGCTATATCCAGCCGCAGTCGCGTTTCGCCTATGAGGAAATGGAATTCGAGCTGCAATCGGGCGCGCTGGGCGCTTCGATCAAGGTGGGCGAGTTCAATGTGATCCAGGACCGGATGGCACTGCGGATCGAAGGCAGCCGGGATGACGGCCGCCAGCTTGACGGGATTTTCGCCCGCTTCGCCGATGACGAGGGGCAGGTGCTTTCGATCACTGCGCGGGAAGGGCGGTTCCTCGCCAACCGGGAGGATCGCAACACCATCATCCTGCGGCTGGCCGACGGGACCATCGTCCACGAAGTGGCGAACGGTACTCCGCGCGTACTCAGTTTCAGCCAGCACGACCTGCCGATCGACCTGCCCGCGCTGGAGGAATTCCGCGCGCGCGGGGAGGACGAGCGCGAATTCGTGCTGCCCGAACTGCTCGAGATCGGCTGGAACCCGGACAGCACCGCAGAAGAGCGCGCGGGGAGCCTCGCCAATTTCAATTACCGCATGGTCGAAGTCGTGATGATGATCATGTTGCCGATGCTGGCAGTAGCACTGGCGATTCCGCCCAAGCGCTCGACATCGGCGCTGGGGGTGTTCCTTTCCATCGTCATTGTCGTCGCCTATCACAAGATCAACCAGTACGGATCGGAAGTGGCGGCGCTGGGCCAGCTCGATCCGTTTCTGGCGCTGTGGGGGCCTTTTGCAATTCTCGCCGCGCTGATCGCCTGGATGTACTATCAGGTCGCCTTTGTGCCCGGCGGGCAGGCAATCGGCTTCCTCGAAGCCTTCTATGCCAGGATCGGCCGTGCGGTAAGTCGTCTGTTCGGGCGCAAGCGTCTCAAGGGGCTGGTGCCCGAGACCGAGTTCGGTGTCGACGAGGAGGCAGTGCCCGGTGCTGCTTGACTTCTTCCCCTCGCGCCGCCTGACGATTTATCTCGCCAAGATGTTCGCGCTGCGGATTGTGGCGGTGCTGCTGATGCTGGTGCTGGTGCTGCTGATGCTCGACCTGCTCGGCAGGACGGGCGATATCCTTGCGGTGGAAGGCAATGGCGAAGCCCAATTGTGGCAATATGCCTCGCTCCGCCTGCCGCAGCTGATCGCCCGGTTCCTGCCCTATTCGGTGCTGCTGGCGACGATCATCACCCTTGCGGGACTGAACCAGAATTCGGAAGTGATTGCGATGAAGGCAGCGGGGCTGTCCGCGCACCAGATCCTCGCTCCGCTGTTGTTGATGGGGCTGGTGGTCTCGGCGATTTCCTTCGCGTTCAACGAGCGGGTGGTGACTCGCGCCAGCGCGACGCTGAAGGCGTGGGAAGCGGTGGACTATGCGGCGGTGCCCGAAGACCCGACAACGCGCGGAAATGTCTATTTCGCCGATGGCCGCAACATCCTCATGGCCGACACTGCTACCGGCACCGGCGAGGACACGGTGTTTCGCGAAGTCACTTTCTACGAACGCGATGCGACCGGGATGATCGTGCGACAAGTCTCCGCCGACAGCGCCAGCTATGCCGCGCCGGGGTGGCGGATGACCGATGCGACCGCCTTCACGGTGGCCAGCGCGCAGTCTGCCACGATCACCGAGCTGGTAGTCGCGCCGGGAGTGGAGCTGGGGCAGGTGGAACTGGGCCGGGTCGATCCCGATGCCGAGACCTTGCCGCAGCTCACCCGCAGTATCGAGGCATTACAATCGGCCGGGCGGCGCACCAGCGAGCTCGAAGCGAAATGGTGGCACAAGTTTTCCGGGCCACTCTCGGCACTGCTGATGCCCTTGCTGGGTGCGGTCGCGGGCTTTGGGCTGGCGCGATCGGGCAACCTGTTCATCCGCGCGGTAATCGGCATGGCGCTGGGCTTCGCCTATTTCGTGGTCGATAATGCCGCGCTGGCGATGGGCAGCTTCGGCGGTTACCCGCCGTTGATCGCCGCCTGGGCTCCATTCTTCCTGTTCCTGTTCGTGGGAGAGACGGTTCTGGTGCGAACCGAGGAGTAACCTCACTTCGGCATCTATTCGCGCCTCGCGAATCATCGTATCGCCGCCTCGGGTCGATTTTCGAGGTGAGGAGAATGAGTCGATGAGGAAATTTGCTTTTGCCGCCATGTCCGCAGCTGCACTGCTGGCACTTGCTGGCTGCTCTGAAGAGGCTGCTACCGAAGAGGCTGCGCCTGATGCTGCTGTGGCTGAGGAAGCTGCCGAACCTGCTGCCGACGACGCTGCGGCCGCCGAAAAGCCCGCCGCAGACGCCGCCCCCGCAGAAGGCGAAGCCGCAGCCGAAAAGCCGGATGCTCCGGCGCCCGCACCTGCCGGCGAAGCGGTTGACAAGGCCGAATAGACTTTCGGTTCGATTTCCGGGAATTGGGGGCCTCTGCCAGTGCAGGGGCCCCTTTTTTGTGGCTAGGCGCGCCGTCCCATCGTGCTGCGGGCGATACGGCCGACCAGCGGCCACATGCCGGGATGGCTGGCCTCGTCAAAGGTTGAACACTCGCCCAGATGCGCAGAAATGCGCCGGTGCGCCTCGTGAAGCGAGTGATAGGGCACCGATGGAATCAGATGATGCAGCGCGTGGTAACGCAGGCCCACCGGCGCCCAGAACCCCGCCACCAAACGTGGTACATTGACACTGTCAAGATACTGCGCGGTCACCGTCATCGCCTCGCCGTCGTTCTCCCACAGGTGCGCCACCAGCGTGCGCAACTGGTTGAACACTGCCACGGCGGCGGCCACGGCCAGTGCCACCAGCAGCGGCTTCCAGCCCAGCCAGAACGGGGTGGACATCACGAACAGCGCCCAGACACTCGCACCGACCTGCTGGAACAGGAACCAGCGGCGCTCCTTCTCGCCCGCGGGTTTGCGGCGAAACACGGGGTTGATCGACAGCGAGGACAGGCGCTCCCAGGCAAGGCGGCGGAGCGGCGGGAAAATCGCGCCCAATGGCGCGAGCACGCCCCAGCGGATCAGCAACGCGGGCGGGGCGAGTGCGGCGATCAGGACGAACAACGGCAAGCTCCACGGCTTCATCAGCGCCAGCGGCATGTATTCCGGGTCTTCGACGGTGCCGTACTTGGTCCGGGCGTGATGCAGCGTGTGGACGCCTTCATACATCAGACTAGGCGTGAGCATGGGAATGCCGACCAAGAGATTCCACGCGGTGCGGAAGCCGGGGAGGGCATCGCGGTGCAGGTGGCTGATTTCATGGATGAACAGCAAGGCGCGATAAAGAGCAAACACCGCCACCAGCGCGCTGGCCAGCGCCAGCCATAGCGGTTCGAACAGGATTGCGCCCGCGAGCGCGGCATAGCCAACCAGGGCGCTGAGCAGCATATCCGGCCAGTAAATGTCCGCCCGCGCCTCCCCGATGTCGCGCGTCAGTTCCACGGCCGCACGCAGCATAGCCTTGTCGTCCGGAATCTGCGCGTGCACGCGCCGCCGTTCGGCCGACGGGCCGATGGCAGCAGCTTCAGGAAATGGTGTCGCATCCATCGCGAAAATACTCTCGAACAATCTTGTCGGCGGGTGTGCTTGACATGACGCCCAAAGCACAAGCAGTGCTTCTGCCACATGAACAAAAGGCAGGATTTGTGGCAGGTCAAATAGAGATTGCGCCGGTTTCGGGCAAGGGCGACCTCAGTGCATTTATCGATTGCGCTTATCGACTGAACGCCAATGATCCCAACTGGGTGCCGCCGTTGCGCGCCGATATGGTCGAACTGCTGACCCCTGGCCGCAACCCTTTCCACGAACATGCAAGGGTGCAATTGTTCCTCGCTCGCCAAGCTGGCGAGGTGGTGGGGCGGATTTCCGCGCACATCGACGAACTCGCACTCGCCCAGCCGCCCGAGCAGGGCTTCGGGCCGGGCACCGGCAACTGGGGGTTGATGGAAGCGACCGATAAGGAGGTAATGGCGGCCCTGATCGCGCGCGCGGAAGAATGGCTGCGCGAGCAGGGCATGACCCGTGTGCTCGCGCCGATCAGCCTCTCGATGTGGGAGGAACCCGGCCTACTGGTGCAGGGCCACGATCATCCGCCGATGCTGATGATGGGGCATCACAACGCCGCTTACGAAGGCTGGATCGAGGCGCAGGGCTATGCCACCGCCAAGCGGCTGTTCACCTACGATCTGACCCATGTGCGCGACGGCTTCCCCGAACTGGTGAACCGCATCGTTGCTTCGGGCGAACGCAGCAGCCGGATCATGGTGCGCAAGGTGGACAAGAGCCGCTTCGACGAAGACGCGGCGATCTGCATCGAAATCCTCAACGCGGCATGGTCGAAGAACTGGGGCTTCGTGCCGTTTACGCAGACCGAGATCGCATATGGTGCAAAGAAGTTGAAGCCACTGATCCAGGAAGGCGCGAACATGATCGCCTATGTCGATGGCGAACCCGCTGCCTTCATGCTCGCCTGGCCGGATATCAACCTGAAGACGAAGGACTACGGCGGCAGGCTGTTCCCGTTCAACTGGGCGAAGCTGCTGTGGTGGTTGCGCAAGCCGCATTCGGAAAACTGGCGGGTGCCGCTGATGGGGGTGATCCCGAAATATCAGAACTCGCGGATGGCCAGCCAGCTGGCCTTCATGATGATCGAATATATCCGCCGCCATACTGTTGGCGAACACGGCGCGCAGCGCGCCGAGGTTGGGTGGATTCTGGAGGATAACCAAGGGATGGTAGCGATCGCCGATGCGATCCAATCCAAGGTCAATCGGGAATACCGGATCTACGTCAAGGAGCTGGCTTGAGCCGGGAACTTGCTGGCGACAGGCAGCGTTGTGGCGCATGATACGGCGTTCGTATCCGGAGGGCTTTTCTTGAAACCGAATGACACATCGAAGAAAGTTGCTCCGGACAAGAAAGCCGCCAGGCGCCAGCCGCTTGGACGCGTAATCCTGGTGGAAGACGATCCGGTGCTGGCGATGACGCTGGAGGATGCCTTCCTGCGTGCCGACACTGGCGAAGTGGTGATCTGCCAGACGATGCAGGCGACGATGGAAGCGCTCGAAAAGGGGCGTCCCGATGCGATCGTGCTCGACGTACACCTGGCCGACCGGGACGATGGGTGGGCGATTGCCGAACTGGTAACGATGCTGGGTACCAATCCGCCACGGATCGCTTTCTCGACCGGATCCCCACAGGACATCCCGTCCGAAATCGCCGAAATGGGGCCGGTCTTCGAAAAGCCCTATGATCCCGAACTGCTGGTTGCGGAACTTACCGCAGGTCGCAAACGCGGCCTGTTCGCCCGGCTGCTGGGCTGAGCGACACCCTCAAATGCAAGGCAGTTGCGATGTAAGGTCGGCGTGGAATCCCGTACGCCCGAAAAAAAGGCCTCCGCTTGATCAGCGGAGGCCTTGGGATCGTATCACCAGCCGTTTGGACGGGAGGGGGGGTACCGGCGGTGATATAATGATAATGACCGGTCCCCGGATGGGTTCCCGCCAATCTTTGCATTCTGCAAATTTTTTCCTTCCGGATCCTTTTTGCTTAAGTTGGAACCGACCGCGCGCAGAGGCGTTCAATGCCCACATGCATTCCGGGAAGGGTACAGGAATTCTATGACTATCGGAGCCGAAGTCGCGGCACATCTGCCATTTCTGCGTCGCTACGCGCGCGCGCTTACAGGTTCGCAGGCGACAGGTGACGCCTTTGTCCATGCCACACTCGAAGCCGCACTGGCGGATGATAGTCTGGCGGATTCGCTGCGTGGCGGGCGGGTTCCGCTCTATCGGGCGTTCAGCAAGGTATGGTCCAGCGCCTATCTCGAAGTGGCCGATCGGGGCGTAGCTGCGAGTATGCATGAAGAGGCGGCACAGGATCAGCTCAAGCGGATCACTCCCACCAACCGCCAGGCGCTGCTTCTGACGACGGTGGAAGATTTCACCACAGCGGATGCTGCGCGGATCATGGAATTGAGCGAAGACGATGTCGAAAGCCTCGTTCGTGAAGCGGTAGCTGAAATCGAACGCGAAACCGCAACCAGCGTCCTGATCATCGAAGACGAACCGCTGATTTCAATGCAGCTCGAAGATCTCGTCCGTTCGCTCGGTCACGAAATTTGCGGCACGGCCGCCACCCGCACGCAAGCGCGCGAGGTGGTGGAGGGCAATCGTCCTGGCCTGGTGCTGGCTGACATCCAGTTGGCAGACGGTTCTTCGGGGCTGGACGCGGTCGACGACATCCTCGAAATTACCAGTGTGCCGGTTATCTTCATCACCGCCTACCCGGAACGCCTGCTAACGGGCGACCGGCCTGAACCGACGTACCTGATTACCAAGCCGTTTCAGGAAGACACCGTTCGCGCGGCCATCAGCCAGGCGCTGTTCTTCGGATCGAGCCGCCCGCTCAGCTAGGGGCTTTCCACAGCACCCACCAGGCAATTGCCGCCGCCGCCAGCCCGCCAAGCAGGTTGGCGGCAAGTTCGGCAATGTAGATCGCCTGCGTCCCTAGGGTAGCGCGGGCAAGCCACGCAATCGGCACCATCACCAGCAGCACGCGGGTGAGCGACAGCGCGAGTGCATTCGTCGCCTTGTCGATCGCATTGAGTGCGCCGTTGACCACGATCAGCACGCCGAATCCGGCATATCCCCAGACCGAAATCGCAAGATAGGCTCCGGTAGCGGCCAACACCTCGGGATCGTCGCTGAACAGGGCGGCGAACCAGTCGCGCGCAAAATAGAGCACCAGCGCCGATCCCAGTCCGTATGCAAGGCAGAACAGCCCTGCCTGTACCAGCGCCTTGCGCGCCCGGTCGAATTCGCGTGCGCCCCAGTTCTGGCCGACAATCGCGCCGATCGACCCTGACAATGCCAGCAACGGCACTATGGCGAAACTTTGCAGTCGCCCGCCTGCACCGAAGCCCGCCACCGCTGCTTGTCCCTCCACAGCGAGAAGCGCGGTGAGCACCGCAAGACCGGCCGGGTTGATCGAATTGGTGAAGGCGGCGGGCCCGGCAACGCGCGAAATCGCGGCGACCTGCTTCTTCCAGTTGCAATTGCGCATCGCCGACGGACGAAACGGCAGGTCGTGCTTGCCCAGCAGCCAGAATGCGACCCCGATGGCTGCCAGCCACCCGCCAAGCGTGGCGTAGGCTGCGCCCGCCACGCCGTATCCTTCCATGCCGAAAGCACCGGTGATGAGCAGCGGATCGAGCACCCAGTTGGCGGCGGAGTAGACCAGCAGCACCAGTGTATTGCTCTTCGCCGCCCCTTGCCCGCGCAGCACGCCGTTCATCCCCATCATCGCCATCATCAGCGGAAAGCCGATTGCAAAGGGTGCCATGTACGAATCGATCAGCGGCAGGATTGCGGCATCGGCTTGCATCAGCCGGAACAGCGGCAGGCGCATCGCGAACAGCAGCACGCCCAGCACCACGCCTGCGGCCAGTCCCAGCACCATGCCCAGGTTGGCGCGGGCCAGCGCGCGATCGTGATCGCCTTCGCCCAGCGCGCGGCTGACCACCGAGTTGATACCCACCATCACCCCGACTCCGAGGCTTTGCAGAGCAGTGATGACAGGGAAGATAAAACTCATCGCCGCCAGCTCGGCGCCGCCAAGCTGACCGACGAAGTAGGCGTCGATCACGCCCACCGACATGATCGCGGCGACCCCGACGATAGCGGGCGTCGTCTGCCGCACCAGATGCCCGGCAATAGAGCCGCGTATCAGTCTGGCCCGGCTGGTATCCGGAATGGAAGTCTCTGCGGTGGATGCTTCGGCCATTGGCCCCCTTGGTGGACGACCCCGGATTGTCGCAAGCCGGCTCTAGAGCCCGGTCAGGGAGCGATCAACACCTTGCACTGCGCGGTGCGGCGCTTGAGGCTCTCGAAGATATCGGGCGTGCTGGCGAGGCTGATGGTGTCTGTCACCATCAGTCGCGGTACCAGTGCTCCCGCTTCGAGAGCGGCGAGCGACGTTTCGTATTCAGGCACGGTGAAGAAGGCGCTGGTGACCAGCCGCACTTCTTTGCTCAACATCGCGAAGCTGTTGAATGTATCGGGCTGGGTGCACAGGCCCAGCAGCAGGATGGTGCCGCGCGCTTTCACCTGCTGGACGGCCTGCGCGATGAGGCCGGGTATCCCGACGCATTCGAACACAATGTCAGCCTTGCCGCCCAACGCACGTTCGGCACTGCCGACCGGGTCTGCCGGATCGACCACGAAGGCGTCTGCGCCCATCTCCAGCGCGCGCTCCTGCTGGAACGGGGCGATGTCCTGGATTGCGACCCGGCTCGCACCCATGCGTTTGGCCCAGAAGGCGACGGCCAACCCGATCGGCCCGGCACCGAGCACCAGCACCTTGTCTCCCGCTCGCAGGCCCGAAAGGTTGATCCCGTGCAGCGCCACCGCCAGCGGCTCGATCAGCGCTCCATCCGCAAGGCTGAGGCCTGACGGCAGCGGCACGCACTGGTTGGGACGGGTGACGGCATATTCGGCATAGCCGCCGCCTTGCAGGCCAAACTGGCTACACCACTGCACTTCGCCCTTGCGGCAATGTTCGCATTGCCCGCAGCTCTTGAGCGGGATAACCGAAACGAGATCGCCGACCTTGGGGCCTTCGGTGTCCTTTCCCAGCGCCACCACTTCGCCTGCGAATTCGTGGCCGAGAATATCGCCCTGCTGGCAGCCGTATGCCGCGTCTTCGGACATGTGCAGGTCGCTGCCGCAAATGCCGCAGCGGCCTACTTTCACCACCAGTTCGCCCTTGCCCGGTGTGGGATCGGGCAGTGTTTCGAGCATCAGCGGCTGGTGCAGGCCTTGGAAGACTACCGCTTTCATCGGCCTACTCTGCCGAGATCCGCAGCACCGGCTTCACCACAAGCCCTGCTTCGCTCGCTTCGATGGCTTCGTTGATCTGCGCAAAATCGAAATGCTCGATCAGCCGGTCGAAGGGGAAATTGCCCGCAAGGTGATGGTCGAGCAGTTCGAGCAGGAACGGCGCGCCGTTGGAATTGCCGCCGAGGATCCCCATCACCGTGCGCCCGCCGCCCATGAAGGCAGCCTCGTTGAAAGTGAGGTTATCCGCCGGATCGCTCGCGCCGACGATGCCGCAGATGCCCTTGGGCGCTAGCAGGTTCCAGCCATCCTCGATGACCTTGTTGATCCCTGTGGTGTCGAAAGCATAGCCCAGGCCATGCGGACACAACTCGCGGATTTTCGCCGGGGCATCGTCCTTCGCGTTGAAGGCGTGGGTCGCGCCCAGTTCCTTTGCCAGTTCGAGCCGGGCATCGTTCACGTCCACCGCGATGATCGGGTTCGCACCGGCAATCTTGGCCGCCATGATCGCCGCCATGCCAACGGTGCCGGTGCCGAACACCGCAATCGGCATTCCCTCTCGCACTTCCATCGCATTCAGCACCGCGCCCGCGCCGGTCATCAGGCCGCAGCCGATGGGCGCGATCATGTCGAGCGATATGGAATCGAACCGCGAGGGCAGGGCCACGGTGTTGTTCTGGTGCGCGATGGCATGGGTGGCAAAGGCCGACTGGCCGAAGAAATTGGCCGCCATCGGCTCGCCGTTGTGGCGCATGCACGGCGTGCCGTCGGCGCGGGTGCCGGACCAGTTGTTGGGGAAGAAATTGTAGCAATAGGTCGGCGCGTCGATTTCGCAGCTGGGGCAGGAACCGCAGCTGTTGAAGCTCATGACGACCCGGTCGCCCGGCTTGGCAGCAGTCACCGCGTTGCCTACCGCCTCGACAATGCCCGCGCCTTCGTGGCCCAGCACCGCCGGGAGCGGAACGGGCAATTGCGCGTCGCGCACCGCCAGATCGGTGTGGCAGATGCCGCAGGCAATCACGCGGACGAGAATTTCATCCGGCGCCAGATCGGCCAGTTCGACCGGTTCGATAGAGAAGGGGTGATCATGGCCGCGGCAGATGGCGGCGTTTGCGGTGGTGGTCATGGTATGGTCCTCAATCAATCGGTTTCACGGTGCCCAGTTGCATCCCGCCATCGATCATCACATGCGCGCCGGTCATGTAGCTTCCCGCATCCGAAGCCAGCAGCAAAGCCAGCGGCTTGATCTGGTAGGTCTCGGCCATGCGGCCCACCGGCACCATCTTGTCCCACGCAGCCTTGGCGACCGGGTTCTTCTTCACCCAGCCATCGCCGATATTGGTGACGAACGGCCCCGGCGCGATGGCGTTGACGCGGATGCCGTAGGCAGCCAGTTCGTAGGCGGCGTGGCGCATGAAGTGCTTCACCCCCGCCTTGGCCGCCATGTAGGGCACGCCGACAATCGCCTCGTTCACTTCCGCCGCGTTGGAACTGGTAATAACGATCGAGCCGCCCCTGCGCCCCGAACCATTGCGTTCATTGGCCTTCATGACCCGCGCCGCTTCGCGCACGGTGTGGAAGCAGCCGGTGAGGTTGATGCCGATGCTTTTGTACCAGCGGTCCGGATCGTAAACGTCGATCTGGCCATCGGGATTGCGCTTGTCGTCGGGCGACCAGAAGCCATTGCCCACGTCCAGGCCGGCATTGGCGAAGACGATATCGCAGCCGCCATAGGCCGCGACATGGTTGTCGAACGCGCGGGCGACCTGCGCGAGTTCGTATACGTCGCAGGTGTCGAACCGCGCCTCGAAGCCCTCGTGGCTCAGCCGCATCGCCTCCCGCGCAGCGCCTTCGGCATCGACATCGGTCAGCGTGACCTTTGCCCCCGCTTCGACCATCACTTCGGCATACGCAAGCCCGATGCCGCTCGCCGCGCCGGTAACCAGCGCCGAGCGGCCGCGAATGTCGAACTGGTCGAGAGTGCGCGGTTCACTCACAGATAGAGCTGCCGGTTGATCTCCAGACCGTGCTCGCGGCAGTAGCTTTCGTAGTGGTTGATGAACCACCACACGTCGAGCGTTTCGACGTGGTTACCTTCGTCGTCGTAGAACTCGTTCGCGCCCTGCATCCAGAAGAACGCCTTCATCCCGTCCGGCTCGTCGGTCACCAGCGTGTGCGCGTGGCCGGGGAATTCGGTGATGAAGTCGCCGGGGCGGCAGACCCAGTCGTATTCGAGATAGCGGAACGAGCCTTCGAGCCCGATCGCCCAGACCATCCCGCGATGCTTGTGCGTGCCGATCACCCCCGCGCTCTTGATCCACAGGACGTTGGCATAGACATTGTTGCGCACATCGAAAGCGAGGTGCCGGATTGCGGCATTGTCGCCGAACGGCACCCACGGGCTTTCATCCTCGTCGGTGCCCACATAGCTGCCGGGGCGGACATACTGGTCGATCACGTGCTTGTAGGTCTCGGGCACGGCAACGATCTTGAACGCGCCCGCTTCGGCAGCGGTCTTGGCGCCGAGTTTGCTCATGGTTGCGCCCCCTCAGAGATACAGCTTCGGATTGATCGGCAGGCCGTTCTCGCGGCAATATTCCTCGTAGTGGTTCATGAACCAGAACACGTCGGTGGTTTCGACGAACTTGCCGTCGCCGTCGAAGAAGTCGATCGGCCCCTGCATCCAGCCGAACAGCTTCACGCCGTCGGGGTGCTCGGTCACCAGCGTGTGGCTTTCGCCGGGGGTCTCGAGGATCACCCCGAACGGCGTCGCCACCCAGTCATATTCGAGATAGCGCACCGATCCTTCGAGGCAGACCATCATGATCGTGCCGCGATGGAAGTGCGTGCCGATGGTGCCGGGGCCTTTGACCCACAGGATGTTCGAGAACAGGTTCTGCCGCACGTCAAAGGCGATGTGCTTGATCGCGGCGTTGTCACCGAAGGGGATCCATGGGCTTTCCTCGTCGCTCGGCGTGTCGATGTAGCGGCCGCCGGGCGACGTGCGCGCCACCAGATCGGCATAGGGATACTTGATATCGACGATTTCCTTCTTGTCCGAAGGCGGGGCTTTCATCTGCGTGGCCATATTCTCTCTCCTGTTGTTCCGGTCCCGGCGTGGCGGGACTCGCGTTGCGGCTATCCTATCCTAACATTCGTTATCATGCGAGTTCCGCCGTCAGCCCCTTGCGCCGTAGCGCGGCGGGTGCGGTTTCCCTGAGGCCCATGGCGACGAAGCCCGAGACAACCGAGAGGCCCATCAGCACATAAAGGAAGGTATCGGGGCCGATGGCATCGTTGAGTGCCCCCGCGATCGGCGGGCCGAACACACCGCCCAGGACCTCGCAAGAGCCCATCGCCAGCCCCAGCACCGTGGCATGGTGGATCGGGCGGAAGCTCTCCGAAGGGATTGTCGCCATGAAGATCGGGAAAGTGCCGTTCACCATCCAGCCGATGAAGAAGATCGGGATCAGCACCGTGGCATAGCTCGACAGGCCGAACGCGCCGGTGCCGGTGAAATCGGCGGGATCGAGCAGCAGCACTCCCAGCGGCCCGACCAGCGCGAGGAACGGCAGCACCACCATCACCGGCTTGCGCCCGATCTTGTCCGACAGGCCGGACACGACGAAGCTGTAGATCGCCGCCGCAATGCCGAGCGAGCCGACCAGCCAGCTCATCGAGGTCGCATCCATCCCGCGCGTCTGGACGAGGAAATTGGGCATGAAGGCCCAGGTGATCACGAAATGTGCCACCATCAGCACGCCGACGACCACGCAGATCCACATGTTGCGGACCTTCAGCGCCTCCAGGAAGCCGATGGACGCATCGTGACTGCCTTCGGGCTTTTTCGCGGGGACGGGTTCCTTGAGCAGGAACCAGATAAGCGCCGCGCTGACGAGGCCGGGCACGGCAGCCAGGTAGAATGCTTCGCGCCAGCTGTACTGCGTCGCAAACCACACCAGCACCACCGGGGCCAGGAAGCTGCCGAGCAGGTTGGAACCGAGGTTCTGGGCGACGCCCTGCGCCAGCCCGCGTCGCTCGGGGTTCACTTCGCTCGCCACCATCGCGTGGCTGATCGGCATCACCCCGCCTTCCGCCGCGCCCATCAGCAGCCGCGCCGCGAACAGGAACAGGAAGGTGGTGGCAAGGCCCGAAAGGAACGAGCACAGCGAAAAGGCTATTGTCGCCAGAACCAGCAGGATCTTGCGCTTGCCCATGCTGTCCGACAGCCGTCCGACGAAGAACGCAGCAATCGCCCAGCTGAAAGACAGGCCCCCCGCCAGCAGCCCGATCTGGGTCCCGGTCAGCGCCAGATCCTGCTGCACGCCTACCGGAATCAGCACGTTCAGCGCCTGCCGGTCGAAGAACACGATCCCGAAATTGAGGCTGAGCAGGAAGACCAGAAGTGTCTGGTATCCGGCCGAATTGGTCAGCCAGTTGCCTTGCGCAGTCTCATGCCCCTGCGAATGCGCCGGATGCGTTGCCATATCGATTCTGTCCCTCTCCCCGGAACCCGGTCATCCGCCGGATTTTCGCAAGGCTTGCCAAGCACTGTGACAAAGTCAATCTGCGCGTGTTAGGAGAGACGCGCAGAAAGGAACGCAGAAAATGGCGACCCAGTTACGGCAGAAACCGGAATGCAGCCCCGAGGAATGGCAGGCGCGGCTCGATCTTGCGGCCGCCTATCGCATTTTCGCGCATCTGGGCTGGTGCGAAAGCATCTACAACCACATCACCCTGCGGGTGCCGGGCACGGACAATCATTTCCTGATCAATCCCTATGGGCTGCTGTGGGAGGAAGTCACCGCTTCCAACCTCATCACCATCGATGGGGAAGGGAACAAGGTTTCGGACAGCCCGCATCCGGTGAACCTTGCCGGGTTCACCCAGCATTCGGTGTTCCACCGCAATCTCCCCCACGCCCACGCCATCGTCCACACCCACACGCCTGACACTATGGCGGTCTGCTCCACTGAGGGTGGCTTGCAGGCGAGCAATTTCTATTCGTGCTTCTTTGCAGGAGCGATCGGATACCACGATTTCGAAGGCATCACCGTGCGCAGCGAGGAAGGCGAGCGGCTGGTGCGCAATGCAGGCAATCACCAGATCCTGCTGCTCAAGAACCACGGCCCGGTGGTGATGGGCCGCACGATCCATGAAATGTTCCTGCTCTACTACATGCTCCAGCGCGCCTGCGAGGTGCAGGTGAAGACCGCCAGCCTCGGCGCGCCCATCGTCGTTCCGCCGGAAGTGATCGAACAGCACCAGCGCGACCGCGACAAACAGTTGACCGACAGCTTCGGCAAGCTGGACTTCGAGGCCTGGACCCGCAAGATAGACGCTATAGACCCCAGCTGGCGCAACTGACGGATCCAATATGCCCGCAATGACGGTGAACGAGCGGCCGGTGTTCTTCGAGATGGATCCGGAAACCCCGCTGCTCCATGCGCTGCGCGATGCGGCGAACCTGACCGGCACCAAATATGGCTGCGGGCAAGGCGATTGCGGTGCGTGCATGGTGCTGGTCGATGGCGAGGCACTGCGGAGCTGCCTCGTCACCATTGCCGAGGCCGAGGGACGATTCATCACCACCATCGAAGGCCTGAGCCGCGACCGTTCGCATCCGGTGCAGCAGGCGCTGGTGGCCGAGCAGGCGATCCAGTGCGGCTTCTGCACACCGGGCATCGCCATTGCCGGAGCCGCACTGCTGCGCCGCAATCCCGATCCCACGCCTGAGGACATTCGCGAGGCGATCCCGAACCTGTGCCGCTGCGGGGTCTATCCCCGGCTGATCGCCGCGATCCAGCGTGCGGGGCGAGTGACGCGCCGCAGTGAAACCATCAGCGCCGCGCCTGCACCGGGTATCGACCCGGCCGACGCGGCGCGCGCAGTGCCCGCGATGGGGGGAGGGGAATCTCGCGAGCCTGCGGAAGAGTAATCAGAACCGCAAACGCGCCCCCACGGTTGCATTGAGCGGTACACCCGGCTGGATATTGTTGTCCCCATGCGCGGCGGCGTAATAGTTTTCGTCGAACAGGTTTTCGACGTTCAGTTGTAACGAAAGGTTATCGGTCGCCTCGAAGAACAGCGCCGCATCGACACGGGTATGCGCTGGCAGCACGACATTGTTGCTGTTGCTAGCAAACTGGTCCGACACATGCGTCACCCCGCCGCCGATCCCGATCCGGTCGGTCACGTCGTAACGAGCCCAGGCGGTCACCTGGTGCTCGGGCACCTGTTGCAGCACCGTGCCGAGGTTTGCCGGGTTGGCATCGTCGGTGATCTTGCCGTCGAGATAGGTATAGCCAAGGCTCAGCGAGAGGCCCGTCACCGGCTCGCCCACGAGGCCCAGTTCCAAACCTTCGACCCGGCTTTCGCCTTCGAGAGTGGTCAGCCCCGTCCCCGGCTCCACTGCCGGAGTGTTCGAACGCGTGAGGCGGAACAGTGCCGCGGTCAGCAGCAGGTTACGGTGCGGCGCGTATTTCAAGCCGAGCTCGATATTCTCGAACAACTCCGGCTCCAGCCCTTCCTGCGACTGGCTGAGAACGACGAACTGGTCTCCGGCGGAAGGCAGGAAACTTTCGGCGTAGCTGGCATAGATCGAGAGGTTGTCCTGCGGCTTGACGATCACCCCGAAGCGCGGCGATACCCGCTCGTCCACCCGTGCGCCGTCGAACCCTGTCGCCAGATCGGTGCTGGTCAGATCGAAGCGATCGTAGCGTAAACCCGCCACCAGTTGGACAATCCCGATATCGAGCTGTTCCTGCGCATAGGCGGAGAAGGTGGTCAGTTCCGAGGTGCTGGCACGCTGCGGGACGAGCGCGAAGGCAGGAACCGCGATCACGTCCTCCAATGCCACGGTGACATTGCTGCTGGTTCCACTGTTGAAGCGCGCCTGATTGCGGACCGAATCGGTATCCGAACTGGTAAATTCCGCGCCCAGCAGCAGCGTGTGGCCGAGCGATCCGGTCTCGAATTGGCCTACCAGGTTGACCTGCCCGATCAGGTTCCGTCGGTCGGTCCCGCTGTCGTAACCGGACAGGCGGACGGTGGTCGCAGTGGCGCTGTCGGGAACAATGTTGGCATAGAACTTGTCGTAATCGGCAAATTGCACCGCGGCATTCACGCTCCATGCGTCGCTGAAGCGATGGTCCAGACGGGCGCGAGCAATATGCGCTTCGACGGTGCCGTAGTTGTAGTCGCGATCGCCGAAGAAGGTTTCGTCGAAGCCTTCGAGCGGCAGGCCGTTGAGGCTGGGTACGCCGCGATCGACAGTGCGCGCATCGTCGTCGTAGGTGTAGCTGGCGGTCAGCGTGGTGTCCGGACCAAGCCGCGCGGAAAGCGTCGGCGAAATGCCGATGAAGCGGCCTTCATAGAAATCGCGGTGGCTGGCGAACTCCTCGTACGTCGTGTTCAGCCGGAAGGCGAGGGATTCGCTGGCGGGCAGGTTCAGATCGGCGCTGAGGGCGAAAGCGCCGAAGGTATCGACCTGCGCGGCCAGACCGTATTCGGTCATGGCGAACCCGGCCGCCTTGCTCACCCGGTTGATCGCGCCGCCGCCAGCGCCGCGCCCGAAGATCAGCGCGTTGGCTCCCTTCAGAACTTCGATCCTTTCGATGTTGTAGAGCGAGCGGTAATATTGCGCATCGTCGCGCAGACCGTCGAGGTAGAAGTCCGCAGTGGTTTCCTGACCGCGAATGAACACTTCGTCTCGGTGGCCCTCGCCGGTTTCCAGCGACACGCCAGGTACGTAGCGCAGCGCATCGTTGAGCGTAGTGACTCCCTGGTCTTCCATCTGGTCGGCAGTGATCACCGTCATCGCCTGCGGCACATCGATGATCGGCGTCGGCGTGCGGGTGGCGGTGCTGCCGTCTTCCCCGGCGTAACCATCGAGCGCGCCGGTCACCACAATATCTTCGGGCAGGTAGACGCGCTGAGGAGTGTCCTCGGCATGGGCGACAACCGGAAGGCTGACAGCACCGGTCAGGAGGGCGAGGCGGATGGCTGCTGTACGAATGGTAAATTCCCTCAGGTTCGTTTTGTGAGTCGCTATTGCGAGTAATTTGCAAGGCTGCATTTATTGCGAGTGATTATCACTGGCAACAGGCAATGTGTCTTGGCTTGAAAATTCTGCGCGGCTAAGGGGTCGGCAGCTTCGAACTACGCATCAGCGAGACACACCATGAAGGCGACAATCTGGCACAACCCCGCCTGCGGAACCTCGCGCAAGACGCTGGCGATTCTCCAGGAGCGGGAGGGCGTCGAGGTGGAAGTGATCGAGTATCTCAAGAGCCCGCCCAGCCGCGAGAAGCTGGTCCAGCTTTACGCCGATGCCGGGATGACGCCTGCGCAAGGCTTGCGGCTTAACGGCACCACGGCCGAAGAACGCGGGCTGCCCGGCGCCGATGCGGACACTGTACTCGATGCGATGGTGGCCGAGCCGATCCTCATCAACCGCCCGCTGGTGGAAACGCCCAAGGGTGTCCGCCTGTGTCGCCCGCAGGATCTGGTCGAGGAATTGCTCTGACGGGCACGAATGTGGCTCAGGCGCATTGCCAATGAAATAGCCGCTCCGGCTTGCAAAGCAGCGTTTTGAATGCAAGTCCCCGGTAACCGCATGTATCCGACAGCAACCAGGATGAATTCACGCAATGAACGGTAATGAATTGGCGGCCAAGCGCCGTGTCGGGCTGCGCCAGAAAATCATGCGAGCGCTCGGTCCGGCGGGCGTATTCTTTCGCGGTTTCATCGAGCATCCGCGCATGGTCGGCTCGATCATTCCTTCATCCGGGGTTACGATCAAGGCCATGCTCGCCCCGGTAGACTGGGATCGCTGCAAGCTGTTCGTCGAATATGGCCCCGGGGTCGGCACGTTCTGCCAGGCCGTGCTGGACCGCCTGCCGCGCGATGGGGAATTGCTGGTGATCGACACCAATCCGCTCTTCATCGACTACCTGAAGAAGACCTTCCGCGACAGCCGCTTCCATGCCGTGCTCGGCTCCGCGGAAGATGTCGAGGAGATCGTCCGCTCGATCGGCCACGAGCAGGCGGACTATGTGCTCTCCGGCTTGCCATTCTCCACCCTGCCCGAGGGTGTGGGGCAGAACATTGCCGAGGCTACTCACCGGGTGATCCGCGAAGGCGGTGCCTTCCTGACCTACCAGTTCATGAGCGCCGCCCGCGATCTCACCGCGCGCTATTTCCCGCGCGTCGAGACCGGTTATGTCTGGCTGAACATTCCCCCATGCGTGCTGGCCTGGGGCTGGAAAGACGCAGCAGACTAAAGCGGCGTCAGTCGAAAGTCTCACGCACGGCTTCGCTCGTTCCGCCCGACAGTTGCCGGTGGACAGCTGCCAGCACCGCCAGCATTACTGCGGTCACACCCATGCTGATCAGTGCCCCGCCGATGGCGCTGGCGAATAGCCCGACCTGCTCGCCCACGAACCCGAAGATGGCGAACACCATCCCGCCAATCAGAGAGATAACGATCATCACCAATCCCAGCAGCAGGTAGAAGGCGAGAAGCAACAGCGAATTGCCCTTGGTGAGTTGCCATGATCGTTGCATCGCGGCGAGCGGGTTCAGACGCTTTTCGATGCCGATCACCGGTGTGGCCAGAGACAGCTTGATCCACACGTATATGGCAAGGATTACACCGACGAGACCGAGCAACGCCGCAACAGCCACACTGATCAGTGCGCCGATGCCGATCAGCACACCCATTACGGCTGTCACCAGCAAAGCGACCAGCAGCTGGGTGGCGATATAGGGGATCAGCGCCTTCAAACCGAACTTCAGCGCATCCCCCACGGTGGGACGTGATCGATCGGTCAGCAGCGCCAGTACGCACAGTGCGCCGATGGCCTGTACCAGCCCGATCAGCAGGAACATCCACCAGATCTGGCCATAATAGGCAGAAATCGCACCAAGCAGCGCTTCGGGATTGGGCTCTGCAGAAGCGCTCAGTGCCTCGATCTCGGTCGGCTGGGGCATCGCTAGCGAAGCGATTGCGCTGGGCAGGAAGAAGAACACCCCCGCCACCACGAGCACAACGTCCCTGTTGGCGGACAGAAGCGCCACCGCATCGTTCCAGGCCTTGCCCATATCCAGCTTGATCGCCATGCGTGTTTCCTCGAAAAAGTCCTCGCGGTCCTGTTAGGCCGCGCAAGGCCACCCACGCAACCACTGCCAGAGCATGACCAACACAATTTCCATGCCACTCCCTGAAGAAATCGAATGGCGGCAATCGCCGGGCCTTGTCGATTATCGCACCGCCTTGGCGGAGCAGGAGACGCGCAATGCCGCAATTGCGGCTGGCGAGGCGAAAGAACTGGTCTGGCTGCTCGAACATCCGCCGGTCTATACCGCCGGGACCAGCGCCGATCTGGCCGAACTGGTCGATGCCCGGTTCGACGTGGTCGAGACCGGGCGCGGCGGGCGCTATACCTATCACGGCCCCGGCCAGCGGGTGGCCTATGTGCTGCTCGATCTGGCGCGGCGGCAGAAGGACGTGCGCAATTTCGTCCACGCGCTGGAAGACTGGGTGATCGCCACGCTCGGTCACTTCGGGGTCGAAGCCTTCGCCGTGCCCGACCGGGTCGGAATCTGGACCCGCGCGGGCGGCACGGAAGCCAAGATCGGTGCCATCGGCGTGCGCGTGCGACGCTGGGTGACGATGCACGGCTTCGCGGTGAACCTCGCGCCCGACCTCACCCATTTCGGCGGCATCGTGCCCTGCGGAATTGCCGAATACGGCGTGACCAGCATGGAAGCGCTGGGGCTTGCGGTCAGCCCCGAGCAGTGGGATGAGGCGCTGCTGGCGCGCGCGGGGCACTTCCTCGCCGCGCTGGACGATCATGAGAGGATGCGTGCGTGAGAGTTCCCTTTGCCCTTTGTGCCCTGTTGCTGATCGCAGCCTGCGGCGAGGACACGGCACCGGTCGAAAGCGATGGCGAGGGCGAAGCGGCGGGCGAAGTGCTGGAAGGCACAATCAGTGACGCGATGCTGCCGATCGACCAGACCCGATCTCAAGCCCCGCTAGCTGATCCGGAGCCGGGTGAAGATAGCGATGGCGGCTCCCCCGCCAGTAGCGGAGCTACTCAGGACACCGGGACTGAAGCTTCCGCCGAACCGGTCGAGCCTGCTGCGGACGAGCCAGCCGAAACCGCACTTGACGAGTAAATCCCCTACGCCACGCTCGCCAGCAACTTCTGCGCCTGCGCCAGATGCGGCTGGTCGATCATCCGTCCGTTCAGTTGCAGCGCCCCGACCCCCGGATTGGCGGCGAACAGTTCCACGATGGCGCGCGCTTCGGCCAGTTCGGCTTCACCCGGTGAGAAGGCCGCGTTGATGATCGGCACCTGCGCCGGGTGGATCGCCATCATCCCGGCAAACCCGTCCTGATAGGATTCGCGCGCCACCCGGCGCAGGCCCTCCTCGTCGCGGAAATCGGCATGCAGGGTGTCGATGGCAACAACACCTGCTGCGTGGGAAGCAAGCAGCACCTGCGCGCGGACCAGCCGGAACAGGTCGGTCCACACACCGCGCTCGTCCCGCTTGCGGCTCGCGCCGATGGCGGCGGAAAGGTCTTCCGCGCCCCAGCTCAGACCTGCCAATCGAGAAATCGCGTGCTGCTTCAGACCGTAGGATGAAATCGAATTGGCCGCCCGCGGTGTCTCGCTCACCAAGGGCAAGAGTTGCGTAGTACCCGGTACGATCCCGTGGGGCGCTTCGATTTCATACAGCATGGTAACAAGCCGCTGCAATTGCTCCGGTCCCGCAGCCTTGGGTACCATCAACCCGGCAGGCTTCGCGGATATGACCGCTTCGACATCATATTGCCACAGCTGGGTATCGAGCGGATTGATCCGCACCCAGTACTGCGGGCCGGGCGCCTCTCGGTCGCGTGCCATCAGCCAGTCGCGGGTGAGCGCGCGCGCCGATTCCTTGGCATCCGGCGCAACGGCATCTTCGAGATCGACGATCACAACGTCCGCGCCGCATCCCGGCGCCTTGTCCAGCTTGCGTTCGCTGTCTCCGGGAACAAACATCCACGACCGTATCGGCAATCCCGCTCTCCACCCAACTGCTTGTCACAACTATAGCCAAGCCGCGCGCCCGCGCTAGAGCGGATGGGTGGACCAGGCTGGGGACAAGATTCGCGCGAAGTTGCCAATTTTGGCGCTGCCGATTGTGGCGCTGATCGGCGGCAATGTCGCGCTTGCCTTGGGGCCTTGGCTGGTGCGGCTGGCGGACACCGGACCGGTTTCGGCAGGGTTCTGGCGAGTGGCGCTGGCGCTGCCTTTCCTCGCACTGATCGCCGGGGCGAACGGCCAGCGGCTGAGCGGCATTCCGGCGAAAATGACCGGGCTGGTGCTGCTGGGCGGGGTGCTGTTCGGATTCGATATCGCCAGCTGGCACATTGGCATCGGCGAGACTCGCCTGGCCAATGCGGTCCTGTTCGGCAATGCGGGCAGCGTGATCCTGATGCTTTGGGCATTCGTCGTTCTGCGCCGCCTGCCGCACGGGCGCGAATGGCCCGCGATCGTCGCGGCGCTGGCGGGGGCGGCGATCCTGCTCGCGCGCTCGATGGAAATCTCGCAGGCCAATCTTGTGGGTGACCTGTTCTGCCTGCTTGCGGGGCTGCTCTATGCCGGATACCTGCTGCTGTTGCAGGACGCGCGGCGCGAGATCGGCGGCTGGGCGCTGCTGACACTGGCAGGTCTGGGTTCGGTCCCGGTGCTGCTGATGACAGCACTGGCGCTTGGCGAACCTGTCTGGCCGACCGATTGGACACCGGTGGTGGCACTGGCTTTCACCAGCCAGATCGTCGGGCAGGGGCTGCTGGTCTATGCCCTGCGGCACTTCTCCCCGCTCATTATCGGCATCGCCCTGCTCACCCAGCCTGCGGTAGGCGCGCTGGTGGGTTGGCTTGCTTTCAACGAGGTGCTGGTGCCTCTCGACTTTCTCGGCATCGCGCTGGTTGGCAGCGCGCTGGTGCTCGCTCGCGCTACGACGCCGCGCGTAAGGGCGTAGCTGGCAGCGTGGCCTCGAACTGGCGATAGCGCGCCTCCAGTGCTTCCAGATCGGGACCGACCAATGCAAGCCGCGCCTGTGCGATCAGCGCTTCGCCTTCCAGTCGTAAGGCCTGCCTGCGCCGGGGATGCTGGATCGGTCCGGCAGCATTCTCCAGCGCTTCCAGCATGATCCGTGCTGCGGTGGGGCTGGTGGCGACCGCGCTGCGGATCGAGCCGAACCCGCGATCAGTGTAATGCTCGAAACTGTCGGCGCGCGGGATCACCGGGCAATCACCTTCCGCCCCATCGTTCCCGCAGACATCCTTGCACAGGTCGCGCCGTCCGATTTCCGCCGTCGCCGCACCCAGCCAGTGCAGCGCGGTAATCGCGGTAAAGGGATCGTTGATGCCGGGTGACAGCGCGCGCAGCCCGATTTCCACCAGCTCGTCGATCAGGAACTGCGGGTCCTGCTCGGCAGTGCGATTCGAACCAAGAGTGAAACAATCGAGCACCTTGTCCGCGACATCGTTCGCCGAGCATCCGGCAACGCGAATCACGGGCAGGTCGCGGTGGACGAAATCTCCGGTGCGAACGACGAGCGAGAAAGTGCCGCCGCATTCGCGGGCGATCTTCTGCAATTCCGCGTAATCGATCAACTGGATGTAACCGGTAGATTGCGCCCGTATCTCTTCACCGCCCTGCGCTTCGCGGGCTTCGCCGGGGGAACCCTCCACCGGATAGGTCTCGCGGATGGCATCAAGCAATCGCGAGCCGATGCCTTCAAGCACCTTGTTGATGCGGATCGAAGAAGGGATGTGGTTGAGGAAATAGACCAGCACCGCCACGCACAGCGCCAGCAGCGCGTAGGCGACCAGCAGCGACAATTGCGGGGTGAAACCGGGCAGGGCGGTGGCCACTTCCACGCCGCTGGCGGGAACTTCATCCTCCGCGCGGACAGAGCGAAGCACCACCAGCGCATAGACGAAGCTGCCGATAAAGGTTGCAAGGCTGAACTGGTTGCCCCGGTCCTCCATGAAATTGGTCAGCAGCCGCGGGCCATAGTTGCCGCTGGCATAGGCGACCGCGGCAATGGTGATCGAGAACACCGTGGCGGCAACCCCGATCATGCTGCCCGCCATCACCGTCAACATATCCGCCGCGCCCTTTGGCCGGGCAGGGGCGAGCCATTCGACGTCGCTCAGGAACGACGCTGCCCCGCTGCGATCGAGCGCGATCATGGCAAAGCCCAGCAGCGCAGCCAGCAGCGAGAACAGTGCCGGGAAGAACCAGTAATTCGCCGTCAGACGCATCCAGAGGAACTTGAGGTTGGTGGTCATCGGGAAGAGTAACGCCTCTAGGCTTGGTTGGTTGCAGGCTTATGCCCAATCATCTCGTCGAATGATATGCTAACCGCTTTCGCGCCACTTTTTTCGGCGATGGATTTGAGAAGACCGATTGCGGCGATCTGCTTCATTCTTCCATGCAATCAAGCCTTTATAGAGCCGTCTTCTATGCCTCCGGGCTACAGGTATCTTCCCACGCGGCAGTAGGAAAATCTTGGGGTGGCCATGAAAAAGGGCGGCGCCTCGCGGCACCGCCCTTGTTCTTGCAGCAGAATTACCAGTTCAGGCCTTCTTCGAAGTCCGCCAGCCGGTAGCGTAAGTATCCGCCGCCATCTTGCCATAAGGCACCGGCGAAACGATCGCGCGGACCGCCATCTGCTTGTGCTTTTCCACCGTGGTCTTCTGCGTGTTGGGATCTTCGCCCCACAGCACATTGATCTCGGTGCCGAGCGGCAGGTCGTGCTCGACGGTCGCCAGCGACAGCGCCTTCTTTTCGTTGAACGAATAGCCGGTGAACATCGACAGGCCGATGGTGTTGCCGTCGGCATCGACCACCGCGTCGTAGTTCGAGTTGGCATAGTTCGCCAGCGGCAGGTCGAAGAACTTGTACTGCTCGCCTTCGGGATCGAACATCGAACCGACGATCTTCTTCATGTCGTCCGCGTTCCATTCCAGCGTCACCTTGCGGCGCTGGGTGTCCTTGTTCTCGGCCACTTCCTTCAGCGCATCGGCACCGTGGAAATCATGGTCGAACTTGACGAACGGGCCGTAACCCAGCTCCCACGGGTTGAGGTAGTATTCCTCGATCGACTTGCCGACGAACGAGCCGCCGATCGAGCCGGTGGCTTCGTAGCTGTCGGCACCCAGCCACTGGCGATAATCGGCCAGCTTTTCGCCGGTGTAGATCGCGGGCAGCGGCGAGGGGATCCAACCCGATTCGAGCGTGTTCGACGGATAGGCGCGGCTGCCGACCGGGATCAGGCCGAACTCTTCACCCGCCTTGAGGATGTGCTCGCGGACATATTCCTGATCTTCGTAGGGACCCCAGATCTCGAGGCCCGGCGAACCGGCCATGCCGTGGCGCAGGGTGCGGATGGTCTTTTCGCCGATCTTCATCGTCGACATGTTGAAGAACTTCAGCTTCTCCAGCGTTTCACCATTGAGCTTTTCGATCACGTCCCACGCGCGCGGGCCCTGAATCTGGAAGCGCCAGCTGATGCGCTGCACCGGCTTGCCCATCGGGCGGCTGGGCGAACGCGGATCGTTGATGACTTCCACGTTATAGCCGCCCTTTTCGGCGTGATACATCAGCCAGTTGGCGGCGGGTGCGCGGCCGACATAGACGAACTGCTCTTCCGCCAGCCGGAAGATGATCCCGTCACCGATCACGTGGCCGTAAGGCGTGGTGGGGACGTACTGCTTGGCCTTGTTCACTTCGAACCCGGCGGGCGAATTGATCATCGTGTCGGACAGCAGCTTGAGCGCGTCCGGGCCGTTGATGTAGAGATCGAACATGTGGTGCGACTGGTCGAACAGCACCGCGCCGTGCTGCCAGGCCCATTGCTCGTCACGCCAGTTGGAAAATTCCGGAGCAACCACGGGGTACACATAGGCCCCGATCTTGTTGTTGCGCAGCTGGCCGACGATGTCGCCGTTCGCTTTTGCCAGCACCTGTTCCAGATTGTCGGCCATTGTCTTTCCTCTCCATGTTTGTGAAAGAATCACATATACGAAATTGTATGTATCGCATACTATATTCGGCTAGAGAGGCAAGAGCCAAGGCGCGGCCTTAGACCGGGCAAGCGGGGCGGCGGGAGGATTTTCCATGCAGGTCGAAGCACTCGATCACGTCAACATCATCACCGACAAGCTGGACGAGAGCGCGCGCTGGTATGCCGACTTGCTCGATCTTGAACGCCGCGACGCCCCGCCGCCGCTGACCCCGCAAACCGCGCAATGGATGTATGATGCGGCGGGCCGGGCGATCATCCATATCAATTCGGTCGATTGCGTGCGGACCTATGACCGCGAGGTGGAACCCGGCGGTTTGACCGGGGCTTTGCACCACGTTGCGCTGCGTTTGCAGGGGTTCGAGGAAATGAAAACCCGGCTCGATGCGCGCGGTGCAGATTACCGTGAGAACCTCGTCGAAGCGATCGGGCTGCGGCAGATTTTCACGGCGGACCCGAACAACGTGCTGCTGGAGCTGAATTTCTTCGGGGAGTAATTGCGGCCTCGCCTCACTCCCCCCGCACCTCGCCCTTCTCGTGCGTCGCCGCCCAGACCATGCTGCCCGCGCTGAAGCCGTGGACGATGGTCGACAGCAGGATCGTGAACACCACGGTCGCCCAGAGCGCGCCTTCGTCCACCAGGTCGAGCATGCCGCCCGCATAGGCGAGGTAGTAGATCGAGCCGATCCCGCGCACGCCGAAGAAGGCGACCACGCCACGCTGGCGCCATGACAGGCTCGTTCCCGCCAGTGCCAGCATTCCGCTGACCGGGCGGATCACGAAAATCAGCGCGATCCCCAGCAGCGCGTGTTGCCAGTCGAGATAGGGAAGCAGGGCCGGAATGGCTCCGCCCAGCATCACCAGCAGGATCGCTGTCACGGCGTGTTCGAGTGCTTCGGAAAAGCTGTGCAGCCGTGCGTGGTATTCGTGCTCGGCTTCCTTGCGGCGCAGGGCCACTCCCATGGCGAAGGCGGCAATAAAGCCATAGCCTTCGATCAATTCGGTGAAGCCATAGGTCAGCAGCACGCCCGCAAAGGCGATCACTCCGGTGCCGGTTTCCGCGAGCGGGTTGCGATGCGGCAGGCTGAACAGGACGCGCCCCAGCAGCCAGCCTGCCCCGATCCCCGCGAGTGCCCCGACGCCGATCTTGTAAACCACATAAAGGCCGAACCATTCGCCCAGCCAAGTCGCGGCTCCGCCGGATGCGGCGGCCACGAAGATGGCGAGATAGACGAAGGGAAAGGCGAGCCCGTCGTTGAGGCCCGCCTCTGCTGTCAGGGCAAAGCGGACGGGATGTTCTCCGCCTTCGAGCGGCGGGCCGACCTGTACGTCGGCGGCCAGCACCGGATCGGTCGGGGCCAGCACAGCGGCCAGCAGGATCGCCCCCGCTATCGTCATCCCCGCAGCCATGCCGAGCACGGCCACCGCAAGGATGCACAGCGGCATGGCAATCGCCAGCAGCCGCACCGTCGGCGACCACAGGCCCTTGCCCCGGATCCGGTCGATCCGGATGCCGGTGCCGAACAGGGCGATGATGACGGCGAATTCGGAAGCGACTTCCCAGAAGCCGGGCCGGTCGATCGGGCTGAAGGCTTCCGGCACGCCGGGAAGCAGCCCGAACACCGCCATCCCGCCGAGGATCAGCAGTCCCGACGCCGCCGGCTCGCGCCCGGAAAAAAAGCGCGGCAGCCAATAGGCCGCCACGATCACCAGTCCGCACCCCGCCAGCAGGATATGGTAGGGAGCAAAACCGAAAAATGCGCTGTCCACGCGCTATAAAGCGCTGGCGGCGATAGCTGTTCCCCCGGGGGTTGTCCGCCAGGGCCCCTCGACTGACGGTGGCATGCCGGCAATTCGGCCTGTTGAAAGGTTATCTGGCCGAACGGACCGGCATACCGCACTTGTGCCACGCGCCGCCGTGCCCCACTTGGGGCGCGAAGTGAGAGATTTCGGAACCAGTACTGATACCAAGTCCGCCGCCAGCGATCGCGGCGATTGGGCAACCATGCGCCGCTTCCTGCCCTATCTGTGGCCCAAGGCGCGGCCCGACCTCAAAAAGCGCATTGTCGGCGCAGCCGTGCTGGTTTTGCTGGCGAAGGCGGTCGTGTTAACGCTGCCCTTCGCCTATGCGCGCGCGGTTGATACGATGGGGGCCGAGGGCGATCCCGCCGTGTGGGTCGCCATGGCACTGGTGATCGCCTATGCTGCCGGGCGGTTCGGCAATGTTCTGTTCGACCAGCTGCGCAATATCGTCTTCAACCGGGTCGGGCAGGATGCCGTTCTGGGTCTGACCGAGGATGTGTTCGCGCGCCTGCACCGCCTCTCTCTGCGCTTCCATCTCTCGCGCCGCACCGGCGAGATCACCCGCGTCATTGATCGCGGCACCAAGTCGATCAGCTCGATGCTTTACTTCCTGCTGTTCAACATCGCCCCCACGGTGATCGAACTGGTGGTGGTGAGCGCGATCTTCTGGGTGATCTTCGGCTGGGAACTGGTCGCCGCCACCTTCATCACCGTCGTCGTCTTCATCTGGACCACGCAGGCGATCACCGAATGGCGGGTGAAGCTGCGCAAGGACATGAACGATCTCGACGGGCAGGCGATGGCCCGCGCGGTGGACAGCCTGCTGAATTACGAGACGGTGAAGTATTTCAACGCGGAGGAGCGCGAGCGGAAGCGCTACTCCGGCTCGGCCACCGCCTATACCGAAGCCGCGATCAAGACCGAGAATTCATTGGGCCTGCTCAACATCGTGCAGGCGCTGATCCTCAACCTGATGATGGCCTTCGCGATGGCCTGGACGGTGTGGGGCTGGTCGCGCGGCACGTTGTCGCCGGGCGATCTGGTGCTGGTGAACACCTACCTGCTGCAACTGTTCCGCCCGCTCGACATGCTCGGCTGGGTCTATCGCACGATCCGGCAGGGGCTGATCGACATGGCGGACATGTTCCGCCTGCTCGATACCAAGGCCGAAGTCGAAGACGCTCCCGGCGCCCCCGCGCTGATCGTTCGCCGCCCGATGGTAACTTTCGAGAACGTCAGCTTCGGATACGACAAGGATCGCCAGATCCTCCACGGCCTCAGCTTCGAAGCCCCGGCAGGAGCGCATGTGGCACTGGTCGGGCCTTCGGGCGCAGGCAAGAGCACGATCGGGCGGCTGCTGTTCCGCTTCTACGATCCGTGGGAAGGGCGCATCTGCATCGACGGGCAGGATATCCGCGAGGTGACGCAGGAATCGCTGCGCCGCGCGATCGGCATCGTGCCGCAGGATACGGTGCTGTTCAACGACACCATCGGCTACAACATTGCCTACGGGCGGGACGATGCTGCGCACGAGCAGATCCGGCAGGCGGCGGCGGATGCGGCGATCCTGCCGTTTATTGTCGGTCTGCCGCAGGGCTTCGACACCGAAGTGGGCGAGCGCGGGCTGAAATTGTCGGGCGGAGAGAAGCAGCGCGTTGCCATCGCCCGCACACTGCTCAAAGACCCGCCGATCCTGCTGCTCGACGAAGCCACCAGCGCGCTCGATTCGCGCACCGAGCAGGAAATCCTCGCCACGCTGCGGCAGGTGACGGCGGAACGCACCACCCTCGCCATCGCTCACCGGCTTTCGACGATTGCCGATGCCGATTTGATCAATGTCATGGATGCGGGCCGGATTGTGGAGCAAGGCAGCCACAATGCGCTGTTGCGGCTGGGCGGGCTCTACGCCGAAATGTGGAACCGCCAGCAGAACGAGGACAGCGAAACGCGCGAAGCGGCGGAATAGGAGAACGGGGATGCGGGCACTGGCGATAGCAGGACTGGCACTGGTGGCAGCCTGCGCGACGGTACCAGCGGCCAACAGCTATTTCGTGCGCGAGGGCATGGTCGAGCACATCAACCCGCCGACCGAAGCGATCTGGAACCTCCAGGTCGAAGTGATGGACGACAACGGCAATTTCGATCCCGCGCTGATGGACGACGCGAAGTGGGCCACGCTGACCGCCAATGCCGCGCGGCTTGACGAGCAGGCCCAGCGCATGGCCGCTGCCGAGATTTTCGTGGCGGCCGATCCGGCGGGCGATCTGACCGATCCGCCCGAGGGCACCGATCTCGCCGCGATCCAGGCGCGGCTCGACGCCGAGCCGCAGGCCTACCGCGCTTTTGCGCAAGCAATGGCCGTGCACACCGGGCAGTTGCACCAAGCCGCGCTCGCCCGCGACGCGGCACGGGTCACAACACTGGTCAACGACCTGCAACCGGTGTGCAAGGCCTGCCACGACGTATTCTGGTATCCCGAGGAATACGCCGACTAGAGCACTTTCCGACCAATCCGGATCACGCGATCACGATGACCCGGATTGGTCGGAAAGTGCTCTAGCTTGCCTTGATCGCTCCTTTGGCATAGGTGGCCGCCCATCCGCTGGACCCGGCATGCCGGGTGGCTCGGCCCGGCGCCTATCCCCGGGATAACTATTCAGCACTTGCAGCGATTGCCAATACATCCACTTCCCCGCGACTGTCGCGGGCGGTGAGCTGGCCGCTGTGCTGCA
The DNA here is from genome assembly GCA_019739335.1 of Erythrobacter sp. Classification (NCBI taxonomy): domain Bacteria; kingdom Pseudomonadati; phylum Pseudomonadota; class Alphaproteobacteria; order Sphingomonadales; family Erythrobacteraceae; genus Erythrobacter; species Erythrobacter sp. The sequence continues at coordinate 961,712 of CP073261.1, read as the reverse complement.
TCGTCCAACAGCCCAAAGGTTCAAAATGCCCAATCTGGAATCGCTCAAGCGCGACTGGCTCACCAATCCGCGCGCCGAAATTCTTGCCGGGATCGTCGTCGCCCTCGCGCTCATTCCCGAAGCCATCGGCTTTTCGATCATTGCCGGGGTCGATCCGCGCGTCGGCCTCTATGCCTCGATCTGTATCGCCATGGTCATCGCCTTCACCGGCGGGAGGCCGGGCATGATTTCCGCTGCTACTGCGGCCGTCGCGGTAGTCGTCATCCCGCTGGTGCGCGATCATGGGGTGGAATACCTGTTCGCCGCGACGATCCTGATGGGGATCTTCCAGCTCATCGCCGCCGCACTGCGGCTGGACCTGCTGATGCAATTCGTCTCGCGCAGCGTCATCACCGGCTTCGTCAATGCGCTGGCAATCCTGATTTTCATGGCACAATTGCCGCAGCTGATCGACGTGCCGTGGATTACCTATCCGCTGGTCGGGGGCGCGCTGGCGATCATTTACCTGCTGCCGCGCCTGACCACCGCCGTCCCCTCGCCGCTGGTCGCGATTATCGTGCTTGGCGCGCTTACCATCGGGCTGGGCATGGAGGTGAACACCGTGTCGGACATGGGCGAGCTGCCCGAAGGCCTGCCCTATTTCGTCTGGCCCGATGTGCCGTTGACCTGGGAAACGCTGGCGATCATCGCGCCCTATTCGGCAACGATGGCGGCGGTCGGACTGCTCGAAAGCCTGCTTACCGCGCAGATCGTGGACGACATGACCCACACCGATTCGAACAAGCAGCGCGAAAGCGGCGGCCAGGGCATTGCCAATGTGGTCGCGGCATTTTTCGGCGGCATGGGCGGCTGCGCGATGATCGGCCAGTCGGTGATCAACGTCACCAGCGGCGGGCGCGGGCGGCTCTCCACTTTCACCTCCGGCCTCACCCTGCTGATCCTGCTCGCCTCACTCGGCCCGGTTGTCGGGCAGATTCCGATGGCGGCGCTCGTGGCGGTGATGATCATGGTCAGCATCGGCACGTTCAGCTGGAACTCGATTCCGAACCTGCGCCATCATCCGTGGCAAAGCAGCGTGGTGATGGTGGCCACGGTGGTCGTCGTGGTCGGCACCCACAACCTGGCGCTTGGCGTTCTGGTGGGCGTGCTGCTGTCGGGCATCTTCTTCACCGGCAAGGTGCGCTCAATGTTCGGCGTAACCCGGCTGCGCGACGAGCAGACTGCCACCTACACCGTGACCGGGCAGATCTTCTTCGCCAGTGTCGATCGCTTCTCGAAAGCCTTCGGTCGAGAAAGCGAGCGGCCCGATCCGGCGGACCACGTGGTGATCGATGTCAGCCGCGCGCATTTCTGGGATATTTCAGGCGTGGACGTGCTCGACAAGGTGGTCGAAAGGATGCGCCGCAATGGCCGCAGCGTGCAGGTGGTTGGCCTCAACGAAGCCAGCGCCGACTTGGTCGATCGCTTCGCGCTGACGGACAAGACCGGGGTGGAAATCGGACTGGCCCCGCATCCCTGAGTTCCCGGATCAGATGCGAATGGATTTGCGTGGCATTTTCAGCTATGGAAAATGCCAAGAGCAAGAAACGGGCCGCGATCAGAAACTCCTTTCGAGAGGATTGTATCGTGACCGAAGGTCTTGTCTGCCCCCAGGAATTCGTCCCCGCGCCATCGATGATGGCCAGCTTTGCCGACTCCAGCCAGTTTCCCTGGATGCAGGTGGCCTTGCAGGAATTCCACACCCGCGAAACGCGCGGAGCGCGCCACACGCCGCGGATTCTCGAATATCATGCCACCTGCGCCGGGGGTACCCGCGATGACGAAACGGCTTGGTGTTCTGCATTCGCCAACTGGGTGATGGCGCAGATCGGCCTCGAAGGCACCGGGCGCGCAAATGCGCGATCTTGGCTGACCTGGGGCAATGCCGTGCCGACCAATTCCTATCACTACGGCGCCGTCACGGTATTGTGGCGCGTCAGCAAGCGCAGCTGGAAGGGCCATGTCGCCTTCCTCGCCGGGGTGGAAGGTGACAATCTGATCCTCCTCGGGGGTAACCAGGGCGATGCAGTGAGCCTGCGCCCCTACCCCAAGTCGCGGCTGCTCAGCTTCCGCTGGCCGGAGGCCTTTCCGCAGCCGAACATGTCGGTTGCGGTGTAGCGGTCGAGCGGGGAGCGATCAGAGGATATATTTGCTCAGATCGCTGTCCCCCGCCAGCGCGCTCAACCTTTCGCGGACATAGGCCGCGTCAACCGTCACGCTCGTTCCCTTGCGGTCCTCGGCTTCGAAGCTCAGTTCCTCGAACAGCTTTTCCATCACCGTCTGTAAGCGCCGCGCGCCGATATTTTCGACGCTTTCGTTCACCTGCGCGGCGATGCGGGCGACTTCCTTTACCGCCTCGTCATCCATTTCCACCGTCAGGTCCTCGGTTCCGAGCAGTGCCTTGTACTGGCTGACCAGATTGGCGCGGGTTTCGGAGAGGATACGGACGAAGTCTTCCTCGGTCAGGCTGCGCAGTTCGACGCGGATTGGCAGGCGGCCCTGCAATTCGGGGAGCATGTCGGAGGGCTTGGCGACGTGGAACGCCCCAGAGGCTATGAACAGCACGTGGTCGGTCTTCATCGGCCCGTACTTGGTCGCCACCGTGGTGCCTTCGATCAGCGGCAGCAGGTCGCGCTGCACGCCTTCGCGACTCACCGAACCGCCGCGCACGTCGGAGACGGCGATCTTGTCGATCTCATCAAGGAAGACGATCCCGTTGGTCTCGGCATTGGCGAGCGCCACGCGGGCGACATCGTCCTGGTCCATGCGCTTTTCGGCTTCTTCGTCCACCAGCCGGTCCCATGCCACCGGCACTTTCAGTTTCTGCTTTTTCTTGGGCGGACCGCCGAAGGCCTTGCCCATCATCTCCGACAGGTTGATCATGGTCGCGCCGCCGGGCATTCCGGGGATGTCCATCTGCATCCCCCCCGCTTCGGCAACTTCGATCTCGACCTCGGTCTCATTCATCGCGTTTTCGACCACCCGCTGACGGAAGCTCTCGCGCGTGGCGGCACTGGCGCTGGTGCCGACCAATGCATCGAGCAGCCGCTGCATCGCCGCCTCGCTCGCCGCTTCGCGCACTGCCTCGCGGCGGCGTTCCTTCTCCAGTCGGATCGCTTCCTCGACCAGATCGCGGGCAATCTGTTCGACATCGCGCCCGACATAGCCAACTTCCGTGAACTTGGTCGCTTCCACTTTCACGAACGGCGCTTCGGCCAGCCTCGCCAGCCGCCGGCTGATCTCGGTCTTGCCGCAGCCGGTCGGGCCGATCATCAGGATATTCTTGGGCGTTACCTCGTCGCGCAATTCGGGGCTGAGCCGCTGCCGCCGCCAGCGATTGCGCAGCGCCACCGCAACCGCGCGCTTGGCATCCTGCTGGCCGACAATGTGCTCGTCGAGCGCGGCGACGATGGCTTTGGGGGTGAGGTTGTCCATTTTTTCCTGTCTCTCCCCTCCTGCGAGCGGGACGGGGCTTTTCAAATTACACGCTTTCCAGCGTCACATTGCCATTGGTGAAGACACAGATATCGGCAGCTACTGCCATCGCCTTGCGCGCGATCACTTCCGCGTCTTCTTCATAATCCGCCAGCGCACGCGCGGCGGCGAGGGCATAGTTGCCTCCCGATCCGATCGCGGTAATCCCCGCGTCCGGCTCCAGTACGTCGCCATTGCCGGTCAGCACCAGCAGCACGTCCTTGTCGGCCACGATCATCAGCGCTTCGAGATTGCGGAGATATTTGTCGGTCCGCCAGTCCTTGGCCAGTTCCACCGCAGCGCGCAGCAATTGGCCGCGATACTGCTCCAGCTTCTTTTCCAGCCGTTCGAACAAGGTGAAGGCATCGGCGGTCGCGCCGGCGAAACCCGCGATCACCTTGCCCTCTTCACCCAGCCGGCGGACCTTGCGCGCGTTGGGCTTCATCACCGTGTTGCCCATCGAGACCTGGCCGTCACCCGCGATCACGGTCTTGCCGCCACGCTGGACACCGATGATGGTGGTTCCGTGCCACTGGATCAGGCCGTGGCTCGCCTTGCTGTCGCTCATTGGGGGAATATGGAGCGCACCCCGTTCGGCTTCAAGCGGTGTGGAAGTTAACCGCCCCCGCCGCCGCCAGCACCGCCGCCCGGCGCACCGCCGGTGCCGACCGTGCCGATGTTGCCGAACAGGTCTTCAAGGAAGCTGCGTTCGACCCCCAGCGTCGGCGTGGTCTCGCTTTCGGGATCGATGCGCGCCACCTGGTCCATCCCGCTCCGCTCTGTCGAGACGACGTTGCCCGCCGCATCGAAATGCACCGCCAGCACCGAATGCTGGTTGATCCGGGGCTGGCGGAACGGGGCCTGCTCGGTCCGGCTGGAAATGTAATACCACACCGGATCGCCGAACTGGCTGACCATCGATGGTTGGCCCAACGTGCCGCGCACCGATTGCTGGTTGTCCAGCCCCGGCTGCACCGAGGAGACCAGCGTTTCATCGACGATGTAGCCCCGGTGATTGGTGATCGAGGAGCATCCCGCCCCAGTGAAGGCAACGGCCAGGCCCAGGCCTGCCAGCGCTGCCATCCGCACGATCGAACCCATAGTCACTATCCTTGCCAAAACCATCAGGCACCAACTTCGGGGCAATTGCCTTGCCCATGGTCGGCCCTATATCAGCGGCAAGCCTTAGGGGAGCCTGCGCGCGGGTGCAACGCACAGCTGTGGGCGAACCATTGAACCACCGCTTAACAAGCCCGAAAGGCGCAAGTGTCCATGTCCTTTATCCAGCGCCTTCTCGGCAAAGACGGCCGCGACGAACTGCGCCCGCTATGGTACGCCGTGGTCGCCACCAGCCGCGAGGAGGAATGGTATGCGCAATGCGGAGTGGCAGACACTGTGGAAGGCCGTTTCGACATGATCTCGCTGGTGCTCAGCCTGGTGCTGCTGCGAATGGAAGACAGCGACACGCTTGGCCCCAAGACCGCGCTGCTCACCGAACTGTTCGTTGCCGACATGGATCGCCAGCTACGCGATTCGGGCGTCGGCGACCTGATGGTGGGCAAGAACATGGGCAAGCTGATGAGCGCGCTAGGGGGGCGGATCGGCAGCTTGCGCGAAAGCATGAGCGAAAGCGATGCGGCGCTGGCGGCGATTCTGCAGCGCAATGTGCGACTGGCGGACGAGGCGAAGAAGCCCTTCGCGCTCGCCGTGCGCACGCGGGCGCTTTCTGTCGACCTCAACAAGGTTGACGATGCAGTGCTGCTGGCGGGGCATTTGCGGCCATGAGCGACACACCCGAATTCTCCCGCCCCTTCGATCTACGCGGGATTACCATCAAGCCGGTGACGGTGACGGCAAACGAGGCTGAGCGGGCGGCGCTGGCCAGGCGTTTCGATATCGTATCGATTTCCAGCCTGTCTGCCGAGCTGTCGCTCGAAGCCAAGGGCGCGGACATCCATGCCAGGGGCACGCTCATCGCCGAAGTGGTGCAGAGTTGTGCGGTATCGGGCGAGGACCTGCCGCTCACCGTGCGCGAGGAAATCGACCTGCGATTCGTTCCCGCCGAGCGGCTGGAAGTGGCGCAGCCCGACACCGAGGTGGAACTGGCCGCCGACGAACTTGACGAAGTGGGCTATGCGGGCACCAGTATCGATCTGGGCGAGGCCGTGGCGCAAACGCTGGCACTGGCGATCGATCCCTACGTTGAAGGGCCCAATGCCGATGCTTTCCGCCGCGAACAGGGGCTGCTGGAGGCGGGCGCGGAAGGGCCGCTTGCGGCGGCGCTGAAGGGGCTGCTCAAGGGCTGAGCGGGTCGCGCCATTTCGGCCCTGATTCCGATTGTAAATTCATTCGATCCGAGTCATTCTTGGCGGGGATGAGATGCAGCAGGCGGGGGGAATGCCATGCTCGATATGCGGGATGCGCAAAGGGCGGTCGATCTGGTCCGTTCGACGTACAAGGGCCAGTATGCCGATGGCCTCGACGCGAACGGGGTGGACGAGATTTTCGAATTTCTCGAGCCCGACCAGTTCGCCATCAAATTCGCGCTGACCTATAACGCCTGCTTCAAGGCGGCGAACAATTTCACGCAGGAATCCGGCGACTTCGTCGGCTACGTCAACGCCTTCGTTGCTTCGGACTATCGCAATTTCAAGCGCAAGATCTACGTCAAGAAAAGCGAAAGCATCCTCTGGGGCACGCTGGTGCACGAATACCTGCACTACCTGACGCACCGGTTCCTCTATCCCACCTGCTATGAGCGCGGCGGGCAATGGCCGGACCTGATCGAAGGGGTGACAGAATATCTCACCCGCTACACCAGCGAGGAAGTGAGCCGCATCCGTACCAGCTACAAGATCCCGTTTGAACAGGTGAACAGCTACGTCGGCGGCGACAGAGGTCGCCACCAGGCGATTCTCGATTGCTGCTTCAAGGGTGAGACGTGGAAGCTGGGGGCCCTGTTCCCGAAGGTTTGATCAGCGCCCAAAAACCCGGATCAAAACGGAATATCGTCGTCCAGGTCGTCGTAGTTCGAACCGCCGCCCGAGCCGCCACCCATGCCACCGCCGGATCCACCCTTGGAGCCGCCGCCCTGGTCCCAGCCGCCCGAGGACTGGCCGCCGCCGCCGCCGCTGTAACCACCGCGCTGGCCTCCACCACCACCGCCGCCGCCTGAACCGCCGCCCGCACCGGGCGCTCCATCCAGCATGGTCATCACCGAGTTGGGGCCGCGCAGCACGACCTCGGTCGAGTAGCGGTCATTGCCCTGCTGGTCCTGCCACTTGCGGGTCTGCAACTGGCCTTCGAGATAGACCTTGCTGCCCTTCTTCAGGAACCGCTCGGCAACGCCGGCCAACCCTTCGTTGAAGATTGCCACGGTGTGCCACTCGGTGCGTTCCTGCCGCTCGCCGGTGTTCTTGTCCTTCCAGTTCTCACTGGTGGCGATGCGCAGGTTGCACACCTTGCCACCGTTCTGGAAGCTGCGGACTTCGGGATCGGCTCCGAGGTTGCCGATGAGCATGACTTTGTTGAGGCTGCCGGCCATTCGATTCGATTCCTCTCTGGTGTGGGCAAAAGGCTTAACGAAGCGTCCGGTGCTGCGCCACCCCTACGGGCCTGTACTGTCCACAATGGAGCAGACTAGCTGGGCTATAATCCCAACGAAACCGCGATCCAGTAGGTCAGCCCGGCAAAAATGTAGGCCAGCGCGAACAGGTAGGCCAGCATGAACAGCGGCCATTTCCAGCCGTTCGTCTCCCGCCGCGCCACCGCGATGGTGGAGAGGCACTGCGGCGCGAACACGAACCACGCAAGGAAGGCGAGGGCGGTCGGCAGGCTCCAGCGCAGGGCGATCTGGTCGCGCAGCGCCAGTTCGGTCTCCGCCTCGTCGCCCTGCTCCACCGCATAGGTCGTCGCCAGCGAGGATACCGCCACCTCGCGCGCTGCCATCGCTGGCACCAGCGCCAAGGTCATCTCGCGCTGGAAGCCGATCGGTGCGAAAGCGGGATGCATGGCATTGGCGATCTGTCCGGCAGCCGAAGCATCGAGCTGGCTTTCGCCCGGTTCGGCCTTGGGGAAGGTCAGCAGCAGCCACAGGATAACGGTGGCGGCAAAGATGATCGTGCCCGCGCGGCGCAGGAACACCCACGCGCGTTGCCACAGCCCGAGCAGCAGGTCGCGCATTGGGGGCCATTGGTACTTGGGCAGTTCCATAATGAAGCCCGAAGCGGTGCCCTTGGTCACCGTGCGCCGCAGCACCAGTGCCGCCGCCATCGCGCCGACAATCCCCGCCAGATAGAGCCCGAACAGAACCAGCCCCTGCAAGCCGATGCTCGGACCGACCGATCTGGCCGGAATCACCGCGCCGATAATCACCGCATAGACCGGCAGCCGCGCCGAACAGGTCATCAGCGGGGCGATCAGGATCGTGGTCAGCCGGTCCTTGGGATCGGCAATCGCACGGGTGGCCATGATGCCGGGAATGGCGCAGGCGAAGCTGGAGAGCAGCGGAATGAAACTGCGGCCCGAAAGGCCGACACCCGCCATCAGGCGGTCCATAATGAAGGCCGCGCGGGCCATGTAGCCCGATTGCTCCATCAGCAGGATGAAGGCGAACAGGATCACGATCTGCGGAAGGAACACCACCACCGAGCCGACCCCCGCGATCACGCCTTCGGTAATCAGGTCGCGCAGGAAACTTTCCGGCATGGCCCCGGTGACGACGCTGCTCGCGCCTTCGGCAAGTCCCTCAAGCGCCCCGATCAGCGGATCGGCCCAGGCGAACACCGCCTGGAACATCACGAACAGCAAGGCGAACAGCACCAGCGGGCCGAGCCAGCGGTGCAGCAGCACCTTGTCGAGATGGGTATGCAATCGGTGCGTCGCGCTTTCGGCCAGTGTCGCACCCTGCGCCATCGTGTGCGCTGCGAAGCGTCGCTCCGGCAGGGTCAGCGCGGCAACGCTGTGGCGGGCGGACAGGTCCTGCCCCTCGGCCCCGGCGATCGCTTCGCCCAGGGCTTCCAGCCCGCGCTTGCGCACCGCCACGGTCGGCACCACCGGCACGCCGAGCGCCATGGCCAGCGCATCGGGATCGAGCACCAGCCCGTCGCGCTCCGCCAGATCGACCATGTTGAGCGCCACCACCGTCGGGCGGCCGAGCGCGATCACTTCCTGCGCGAAGACCAGGTGCTGATCGAGATTGGCGGCATCGATCACCACCACCAGCGTTTCGGGCTGCACTTCACCCGGAAACTCGCCCAGCACCACTTGCCGCGTCACTTCCTCGTCCGGGCTGGCAGCATCGAGCGAATACGAACCCGGCAGGTCGATCAGTTCCACCGGCTCGCCCGATGGCAGCAGCATCCGCCCGCTCACTCGTTCCACGGTTACGCCGGGATAGTTGGCGATCTTCTGGCGCGCTCCGGTGAGCGCGTTGAACAGCGCGCTCTTGCCTGCATTGGGATTGCCGACCAGCGCGGCGGTGCGGAGACGAGTCATGGGCGCGTCACAGCTTGCGCACCGTCATGGCGCGGGCATGGACGCGGCGCACGGCCACCAGCGAACGACCTATCATCAGCGCAATCGGATCCTTGCCAAAGAACATCCCCCGATGGGCCACCGCCACCCGCGCGCCTTCATCAAGGCCGAGCGCGCGCAGCCGCTTGCCTTCGTCGGGCGCGAGCGCGGCCCAATCGACGCTGAGGATTTCTGCCCGCGCAAGCGGTGCAAGGTTATCAAGTGTGAGCTGTGGTTCCACCGGCAAGCCCGTGCCAGAGCCTCAAGCTAATTGCAACTGGTTCGCAATAGTATCGCTGCTAGGATTGCGGATAGCGGAGGCGGCCAAGAAACCGCGCCAGGTCGAAATGCTCGCGTTCCTTGCCCAGCAATTGCGCCTTGGCCTTTTCGAACTTCATCACCCCGTCGATCCGGCGGTCGAGAAAGGCACGGGTTTCGGCCTTGTCCTCGCTCTCATCGCTTTTCCACACCGCCAGCGTGGCGGCGTAGATCGAAGCGAGGATCGCTCGCTTGGTGTAGTGATTGTAATCGGTGGCCACATCGCCGGCCAGCCGCCACATCTTGTCCGCGCTGGACCAGCCCTGCTTCAGTGCGGCAGGGACATTCTGCGGCATTGCCTGCACCGTCATGGCGCGCGAGAGCGATTCCTCCAGCCCTTCGATGGCTTCGATCCGGAACCAGACAAGGCTGCGAATGCGCTCCCGGATGGGCATGTTGCCCAGCCGCCCGTCGGCAAAGTGCGCCTGCATTTTCGCATCGACCGAGGAAACCCATGCATCGATCATGTCCATCGGCCCGCCGGGAAAGGCCAGCCGCGCCACCGCCGGATCGACGCCCTGCCCTTCTGCCGCCGCCACCAGCGCCGCATCGCTCCAGCCGTCGAACATGGCGGCAAGCGCGATTTCAGGAGCGAGCGCAACCCGCAGTTCGTCGAGCGTCAGATCGTCCATCGCGGCCACCATGTCAGAACACCGGCCCATAGCTGCGCCCGCCGCCTTCGCTCTCATCGCGTTCGCTGGCTTCGATGGCGGCGAGGATGCGCGGGGGGACCCCGCGTTCCTGCGCATAGTCGCGGGCACTGCGTCCGGTGTTGTCGGTCCGGTCCGGATCGGCTCCGCCTTCGAGCAGGATCTCCATCAGCTCGACATTGCGCGTCAGCACTGCCGACATCAGCGGCGTGGTGCCGGTAGCGTTGGCGACATCGACTTGCGCCCCGCGCCGCAGCAGCGCCTCCACCCCTTCGAGGAAGCCGATTTCGGTGGCTGCGATCAGCGGCGTGCGGCCGCGATTGTCGGCGATATTGGGATTGGCACCTTCCTGCAGCAGCCAGCGGGTCCAGACGATATCCCGCCGGCTTACCACGATGTGCAGGCCCGTTTCACCGTTGCTGATATCGCGCGAGTTGATCACCGTACTGCCCGGCGTGTTGAGCATTTCGGTGGCTTCGGTCCCTTCGCGGTCCTTCACCGCTTCGAGGAATTCGTAGCCTTCCGAATAGAACTGTGCCGCGGCGGGCGTTGCCAGGGCAAGGCCTGCTCCGGCAGCGACAAGTGCGATGATGTTGCGAAGAGCGACGCTGGCCACCCGTTCCTCCTGTTGATCCGAATTCTGCGCAAAAAGCCCCTCGGGGATCGAATGCGCACCTTGCTTGCACGGCGTTAGCAGAGCATGAACGCTTCGTCATGCCCGCACATAGCCCGTTGTTCGCCAGCCTTGCCGCCCTGCTGCTTTTGAGCGGCTGCGGCGGGGCCGCTCCACCCGCCGCCGATCCGCCGCTCTATGGTTCTGCCGTCGTAGGCGGGTTCGATCTGGTCGACACCAGCGGCGCGCAGGTGACCGATGCGGATTTTGCGGGCAAGTACCAGATGGTCTATTTCGGCTATGCCTATTGCCCGGATGTCTGCCCCTTCGATGTGGCGCGAATGATGCAGGGTTATGAAGCTTTTGCACAAGACAATCCCGAAGTGGCCGCCGACGTGCAGCCGATCTTTATCACCATCGATCCCGAGCGTGATACGCCTGAAGTGGTCGGTGAATTCATCGGCAATTTCCCCGGAGGCCTGATCGGCCTGACGGGATCGCCGGAGCAGGTCGAGGCGGCAGCGGCCAATTACTTCGCCTACTATTCGAAGCTCGAACCCAATGCCGAAGGCGGCTATCTGATGGATCATTCCCGCTCAGGCTATCTGGTTGATCGCGAAGGCCAGCCGATGGCGCTGCTGCCGGTGGAACAATCGGGCGAAGCGGTGGCGGCGGAGCTCGAAAAATGGGTGCGATGAGGGAGCGGTTCTGGGAGCTGGAACTCGATGTCTTGACGCGCGAGGAGTGGGAAGCCCTGTGCGACGGCTGCGGCCGCTGCTGCCTGCACAAGCTGGAGGATGACGACACCGGGGCGATCTCGGAAACCAATGTCGCCTGCAAGCTGCTCGATACCGGCACCGCGCGCTGCATGGACTATCGCCACCGCAAGGCCTTCGTCCCCGACTGTTTGCGGCTGACGCCCCGGCTGGTGAAGGAAATCGCCTGGCTGCCAGGCTCCTGCGCCTATCGCCGACGGGCGGAAGACAAGCCGCTGCCCGACTGGCATTACCTGCTCACCGGCAGCCGCGATGCGATGGTCGAGGCCGGGGCCTGCGTGGCCGGACGCTGCATCAGCGAGACGCAGGCGGGGCCGCTCGAACATCACCTCGTCGATTGGGGCCAGGGATGAAGGCCTCCTGATGCTGGACTGGCTGCGCGGCGATCATCGCGATCCGGCGGTGGAAGTCGCAGGCCGCACCCTGCCCATCGCCATCCGCCGCCACCCCCGCTCGCGCCGCCTGACCATGCGGCTCGCGCCCGATGGCAGCGAATTGCGGGTGACGATGCCTGGCTGGGGACGGACTCTCGATGCACTGACTTTTGCCAGGGCGAGAGTCGACTGGATCGCGGCGCAACTGGAACGGGTGCCCGAATCGCGCGCCATCGGTGATGGATCGATGATTTTATTTCGCGGCGAAGGTCTGACGATTTGCTGGCAGGCCGATGGGCTGCGCAGGGTCCGGCTTGTTGGAAACGAACTGCACCTCGGTGGTCCGGCAGACCGACTGGCCGCGCGACTGCAGCGGTGGCTCGAAAGCGAAGCGTTGAACCTATTGTGCAGTGACCTCGCGTACTATTGCGACCGCGCGGGGCTCAATCCGCCGCAGCTGCGGCTCAGCCGGGCGCAGCGGCGGTGGGGCTCGTGTTCGGGCGAGCGGAGTACCGGGCGCTGCATCCGCATCAACTGGCGGCTGGTGATGGCACCCGATTATGTCCGTCAATCAGTGGTCGCGCACGAAGTCGCGCACCTCGTCCACTTCGATCATTCGCCCAGGTTCTACGCCTTGCTTGCAGGTGTATTCGACGGCGATCTCCCCGCCGCCGACCGCTGGCTTAAGGCGGAGGGCCGCTCGCTCTACACTCCGTTCGGCTAGACGCGCACTCAACCCCGCACTGGCGAATCCCCGCTGCTACGCCTATCTCCACGGGATGAAGCGATTTTTGCGCCTGATTTCCCCGCGCCGCGCGGTGCAGGATTTTGCCGGACAATGGCAGCAGCCTACCCCGCACCGCTGGCAGATTCTCGGCGTCGCCATTGCGGCGACCTTTGCGCTGTTCATGCTGTTCATCCCGGAACCTCAGCGCCAGGTGCCTGAACAACCCGATCTGATCTTCATCACCACGCTCGACGAGACCCGCACCGAAGGCGAGATCATCGCCGACAATTGCGCCAATGAAGTGCTGAAGGACGAACTACAGGCGCTGCTGGACGAGCGGGCAGAGCGGCGTAGGGAAATGTATCGAACGCTGGGGCGAGCGACCTTTGTCGATGTCGATGCGATGGAGGCAGAGGCGGAGGCTGAACGCGCTGCGGCAGGCGAACCCGAAGGGCCGAGCGAAGAAGAACTGGCGCTCTCGGTCGAGGAATATTGCGCGCGTGCCACCAGTTAGCCTGGGCCGGGAAGACGCACGCTGGCTCGCTGCCGCCTCTGCACTCGCAGAGCGAGCCAGACCGCTAAGCAGTCCTAACCCCGGTGTCGGCGCAATTGTTGTCAAAGATGGATTGGTGGTAGGTCGCGGGTGGACCCAACCGGGTGGCCGCCCTCACGCCGAAGCTATTGCCTTGGAGAAAGCTGGAGAATCCGCACATGGGGCAACGCTCTATGTGACGCTGGAACCATGTGCGCACGAATCGGCGCGCGGTCCGGCATGTGCCGATCTCGCCGCCGCCGCGGGGCTGGTGCGAGTGGTCGTCGGAATGGCCGACCCGGATCCGCGCACTGCGGGTTCGGGCGTGGCGCGGATCGCACAAAGCGGAGCCGAAGTGATCACTGCCGGATGGAGCGCAGAAGCATTAAGCCTGTCGGGCCATGTGGCCAGGACGAGGCTCGGCCGCCCGCACCTTACGCTCAAGCTCGCGCTCTCCCTCGATGGCTGCATCGCCACCGCCGAAGGCGAAAGCCGCTGGATCACCGGCGCGGTGGCGAGGGCGCACGCCCACCGGGAACGCGCCCGGGCGGATGCCATCCTTGTCGGCGGGGGAACCCTCCGCGCGGATGCTCCCCAACTCGATGTCCGGCTTCCCGGCTTGGAGCATCGGCATCCCCTGCGCTGCGTCCTGAGCCGCGGCGATGCACCGGTTGGCTGGCAGGCGATCGGGTCGCCCGACGCTATCGATGCGCTGGAGAATGTGCGTTACCTCTTCGTCGAAGGTGGCGCGGGCGCTGCCGCAGCCCTCCTTGCCGCAGACATGGTCGACCGCCTGTTGATTTATCGAGCGCCCATTGTGATAGGCGCTGGCCTTCCCGGCCTCAACGATATCGGCCTGACAGATCTCGCTTCGACCCACCATCGCTGGGCACTGGACGACACCCGCCAACTCGGCCACGACAGGCTCGAGATTTTTACCCGTACCCGCTAGGACCAGAGAATGTTCACCGGCATCGTCACCGCCATCGGAACTGTTTCCCACATCGACCAGCGTGGCGATCTGCGACTGCGCATCGATTGCCCTTACGATCCCGCCGATATCGCCATCGGCGCAAGTATCGCCTGTTCGGGGGTTTGCCTCACCGTTGTCGATCGTGGCGGTGGTGAAGGGGATGCGCATTTCACCGTCGATGTCAGCCGCGAAACCGTTTCGCGCACTGCCAGCGGCATGTGGAAACGGGATGCGCGGCTCAATCTCGAACGATCCTTGCGGGTGGGGGACGAAATCGGCGGCCACATTGTTACCGGTCATGTCGATGGCGTGGGCACGGTGGTGGATTGGCAACCGGTGGGCGATTCGATGCACGTCGTGATTGCAGCTCCGGCAGCGCTGGCGCCTTACATTGCCGAAAAAGGCTCGATCACTGTAGACGGTGTCTCGCTGACGGTGAACGCCATCAAGGACAAGCCCGACGGCAGCGTCCATTTCACGCTCAACATCATCCCGCACACAGAAGATGTCACGACGCTGGGTGAAATGCGGCAGGGTGGTGAAGTCAATCTGGAGATCGACACGCTAGCTCGCTATTTGCACCGAATGCAGAAGCTACGCGAAACGCATTAACCAAACATCCGCGCAAACCAGCCGCGCCCGCGTCGGCTGGGTCTGCTCTGGCCACAGATTTCAAACAAATAGTCCGCCAGTTGAGCCGCCTGATTGCGATCCATCATGTAAATGTGCGAGTGCACCTGTCCTTCACTATGCGGCGGTGGCGATGTTACGCTTTGAAGACGCAGGCTTAATCTGTCGTCGATGGAGGTTGAAACCCAACCGACAAGAGCGCCATGCTTTGGATATGGTGTCTGGCTCATCAAGCGCTCCCGGATTTTTTTCGCGGATTTGGAAATGCCGCGTTCATCTCGCGGCAGGATCGCCTAGCCGAACATCCGTGCCAGCCAACCGCGGTCTTTCTTGTCGGGGGATTGCGTTTCACCGATTTCAAACAGGTAGTTGGCCAACTGCATCGCCTGGTTGCGATCCATCAGGTAGATCTGCGATTCGACATCGTCTGACCGGTGCGGCGGCGGCTTGGTGACGCTTTGCAGATGCAGCGCAACGCGGTCCCCCATCCGGGTGGAGGTCCAGCCGACCAGTGCGCCGTAATCCTTCTTTTCCGAAGCCATGCGGACATCATCCCCTGTGAGCGGGGGACGTTACGCGATTTTACATATCCAGATCAATCGCCCCGCTCGCAACTGTGCCCTTAAGGGGCACCTATTGGGCAACAGCTGCCAGTGCGCCGACAAAGGCATCGATATTGTCGGTGGTCAGTCCGGCCACGTTGATCCGCCCCGATCCGGCCATGTAGATGCCGTGATCGTCCCGCAATCGCTGCACCTGATCCTTCGACACAGGCAGCATGGCAAACATGCCTTTCTGGCGGCCAAGCGGTTCCAGATTGACCCCGCCCGCATTGCTCGATGCGGCGAGTTTCGCGCGCACCCGGCCGATGCGACTGCGCATGTCGGCCAATTCTTCCAGCCATTGCGCAGTCAGGCTTTCGTCCTCCAGCACCAGACGTACAGCCGCGCCGCCGTGATCGGGCGGCATCGACCAGTTGGCGCGCGCGAGCGCTGCAGCGTTGGATACCGCCCGCGTGGTCGCAGCGGCATCGGCACTGATGACGTAGAACGCGCCGACACGGTCGCGATAGAGGCCGAAGTTCTTGTCGCAGCTGTAGGCCACCAGCACTTCGCTGACCGCGCGTACCACTGCGCGCATTCCATAGGCATCTTCGTCCATGCCGTCGCCCAGGCCTTGGTAGGCGAGATCAATGACCGGCAACACCGGGCTATGCGCCAGCAGCTCAGCGATCTCGTCCCAATGCGCGTTGGTGTAATCTACGCCAGTGGGGTTATGACAGCAGCCGTGGAGCAGCACTGCATCACCCTCTCTAGCGGCGCCAAGCGCCTGCCGAAGCGCTCCCATGTCGGCCTCGCCATCAGTGCCAGCGTGATTGAACTCCACCAGTTCCAGCCCGAGGTCGGCAAGGATCTGCGCGTGGTTGGGCCAGCTCGGCACACCCATCAGCACCCGAGTGACGCCAGCCTTCCTCGCGAGCGCCAAAGCCAGCCGTACCGCGCCCGTGCCGCCCGGTGTTTGCATTCCGTCTAGCCGGCCACCCTCCGGCGCGGCACTGCCGAACACGTGGGGCACCAGGGCGTGGACAAAGCCCATGTCGCCCTCTGGCCCGAGATAGGCCTTGGTCGGTTGCTCCGCCACCAGGCGGCGCTCTGCCCCCTTGATCGCGGCGAATACCGGGGTAGCGCCATCCGCAGTGCGGTAAACGCCCACGCCAAGGTCGATCTTGTCGTTACGCGGATCTGCGTTGTAGAGCTTGATGAGCGCCAGCAGCGCATCGGGGGCTTGTTGGTCGAGTCGGTCCAGCATGATGAGCGGCTCCATGCCGCCGCTCTGGCCTTACTGCAAGGTGCGAGCGCCCGGCGACGGTTCAGAAAGGCAGCCAGGTCTGCTCGCGGGTGAAGCGCATGTATCCGGCATTGACCCCAAGCCGCAGCCCGGCACCGACGCGGATCGGGATCATCACAACATCGCCACGGCGGACGTAGCTGGCGGTGAAGCCGCCGACAAAATAGGCTTGCCCCTCGCCCGCCGGGAACCGCTCGTAAAGGTCTTCCGAATCATAGAGGTTGTACACCAGCACGAAGGTATTTCCGGCGTTGGCCCCGGCATCGAAGCCGATCGAAGGCCCGGTCCAGTAAACCGGCATGTTGCCTTCCACCGCGTGAAACAGCGTGCCCGAGCCGTAGCGCACGCCAAGGATGAAGGCTCCGCCTGCCTCGCGACCGACAATGTAGGCGTTGGGCTCGCCTTGATCGGCAAGCACATCCTGGATCAGGCGCGCCAATCCCTCGGCGCCCTGCCCAAACAGACCCTCGGCCGCGCCGATCAAATCGTCCTCGGCATAAGTCGTGTCCGTCTGCTGCCGGGCCATTTGCGGCGGAACGCTATCGACGGTGCCTTGCGGTTCGCTGGCAGAGGCAGCCGGGTAATTCTCAGGCGGCAGATCCAGCACCGGGCGA
The DNA here is from genome assembly GCA_019739335.1 of Erythrobacter sp. Lineage (NCBI taxonomy): Bacteria > Pseudomonadati > Pseudomonadota > Alphaproteobacteria > Sphingomonadales > Erythrobacteraceae > Erythrobacter > Erythrobacter sp. The sequence goes on along the minus strand of CP073261.1, from coordinate 944,630 downwards.
GCCGCTTCGCTCGGGCTTTCGTAGCGCGGGGTCGCTTCCTCGTAAACGTAACCGTTGTCTAGGCCTCCGCCGCCGGTGTTCGATCCGGAGTTATCGAGCAAGTCGGCATCGATCACCGCGTCCGGATCGACGGTCTGCATCCCCTGCGCCCATGCCGGAGCGGCGAAGAGTGCGAGCGCTGGCGCAAAGAGAGCGAGCGCGGCGCGGCGGCAACTGGGGGCGAAACTGATATTCATGGCCATTTCCCTTGTGGGGCGCGGGCAAAATCCTGCCCGCCTAAAAGAATCCTTCACGCCTGAAGCGGCAATGAATAGGCGGCCAAACGAATCCATTTTACGGTGAACCGAATCCTTCCCGGCGTTGCAATGCGCGCTTGAAGCCTGGCCACCCCATCGTTATAGCGCGCCACTTGCCGCTGGGTCCGGAGACGTGGGTGAGTGGCTGAAACCAGTTCCCTGCTAAGGAACCATACCTCTATCGGGGTATCGAGGGTTCGAATCCCTCCGTCTCCGCCACCAGAAGCTTCCACGATCTGTCCCGCAGAACCTGGAAGCAGGAAAGTTTAGCGGCTCTGACCATCTCCATCGTTCCCATCGCGTGAATGCTAAGCCCGTTGATGGTTGATCCAAGGTGCCGCGCTTCCACCTCGTCAATTCCGCCGGGAACGATCTGCCGACAATCTTCGTAGTTCCTGCCGGAAGGAGTCACGAGATGGCCAATGCAACCGATACCGACGCCACGCATATTCTCAGCAGCGACCACCGGAAGGTCGAAGAGCTGTTCGAAAAGTTCGACGGTGCTTCCGGCACCGGCCGGAAGGCAGAGATTGCCCAGCAAATCTGTAACGAACTGAAAATCCACACCCTGATTGAGGAGGAGATTTTCTATCCGGCGCTCGAAGGCAAGATCGAAGATGATCTTTTGAAAGAGGCCTATGTCGAGCACGACGGTGCCAAGCTGCTGGTGAATGAAATCGCTGCAGGCGGGCCGGACGAGGAGTTCTACGACGCCAAGGTGACCGTGCTCAAGGAGCAGATCGAGCACCATGTGAAGGAAGAGGAAAAGCAGCGGGACAACATGTTCCAGCAGGCGCGTGCGGCCGATGTCGATCTGAACGCGCTCGGTAAGCGTATGCTCGAGCGCAAGGAAGAACTGTTGTCCATTGCCGAAAAGCAGGGCCTGCCGCCCGCGGAAATGCGCACCACCGGCTGAGCCAGACGATGGCGCGCGCCCCCGCAATTGAAGTCGACACGGACCGCGATTTCCAGGAGAGGTTCTGGATCGCAGTCCGTGTAGGGTGGGCCTTGATGCTCTGCCTGCTTATCGCAGCAGTGCTCGGTCTCACCGGAAGCGGCGGGTATTTCTCGTCGCAAAAATTGCAGGCTGGCCCGCACCAGATCGAACTGCCGGCCATCTCCCGCTGGGCGGCTGCCGATTCCATGACAATGACCGTCAACGCCCCGGCTGGCTCCACCGCTGTCCTGGTGCCTGCGCAGTTCGGAGATGTATTCTCCATCGAGTCCATCAGCCCGCAGCCAGCCTCGGTAGTCGGTACTGCGGAGGGAGACGAATTCACCTTCGATCTGCAACCGTCCAACGGCACTGTCACCATCGACTTCGCCCTTCGCGCCACAAACCCTGCTTGGCTTCGCCAGTTGGGAGAATTCCGGGTGAACGGCGCCGAGAGCGGGGCGGCGTCAGTGACGGTTCTACCCTAGCCAGGAGTCAGCCTATGGAAAGCGTATTGCGCGGCGCGGCGATCTATCTCGTTCTCCTGGTGATTGTCCGCCTCTCCGGACGCCGCACGATGGACCAGGCAACCCCGTTTGATTTCGTACTGCTGCTGATCGTCGCGGAAACGACCCAGCAGGCGCTGCTCGGCGATGATTTTTCAGTTACCAACGCAGTCATTCTCATCGTGACGCTGTTTCTAATGGATATCGGCCTATCGTACCTGACGCGCCGTTTTCCCCGCCTCGACAAGGTTATCGACGGCAGGCCCACCTTCCTGATGGTCGATGGAATTCCGGACGAGCGTGCCCTGCGCAAGACGCGCATGACCCCGAAAGACATCATGGTCGCGGCGCGCAAGCAGCACGGGCTCGAAACCATCGCGCAGGTGAAGCACGCGGTCCTGGAAAGCGATTCCGGCATCACCATTATTCCCCAGCCAGAAAGCCGCTGAGAGTGAGGATTTACGAATGACCGGGAACCGGGAACTGGAACTTGTATTGACAGGAAAGATCCGGGATCTGGCAAGCTGTGTGCTCGATCTCGCGGATGCGAAGGGTCTTCGCATCAGTTGCGCCGAAAGCTGCACCGGGGGATTGCTTGCAGCAGTGCTGACCGGCCTGCCGGGGAAAAGCCACAGCTTCGAAAGCGGGTTCATCGTCTATTCGGACGAGGCGAAGGTCAAGCTTCTGGATATCCCGGCAAAGACGATCGAGGTCCACGGTGCCGTGAGCAAGACCATCGCCATTTCAATGGCAGAACAGTGCCTGCGCCACGGGAGCGGGGATATAGCCTTGTCCATTACGGGCTTTGCGGGCCCTGCCGAAGACGACGAAGAAGAGGGGCTGGTGCACCTCGCGGTAGCGAGAAGCGGAATGGATGCTCTTCATCGCGAAGTTCACTTTGGCGCCATCGGACGCGATGCAGTTCGGCGTAAAGCATTGGAGACGGGGCTGGAAATGCTCACCCAGGCCATGGCCGCGTAATTCGCCGTGCGTTCGGCACGGCTCGTAGCAATAGTGGAACCTCCGCCAATTTACGGCGCTGCCAACGCATGGAGCGAGGTGCTCGCTGCAATGCAATAGCAAGGGCTGCCTCCGGACAGTTCCTTCCGCGCAACAGGAGTTATCATGAACCAGCATCGATCCAGCACGGTCGGCATTGCTGTCGGTCTCGGCCTGACAGCGGGCGGCGTCCTGCTTGCCTCACTGGCGCGCAGGCATAAGGGTGGGCGAGACAGCGCACCCGGATATACCGCAAGGCGGATCCCCGGCAAATTCGATGTGACCGGCAAGACCGTCACCATTCGCAAACCGCGTGCGGAGCTGTTCGCCTATTGGCGCGACTTCGCCAATCTCCCCGCAATAATGGAAAATCTGGAACACGTCGAAGTGATGGACAACCAGACCGGCCATTCGGCCTGGAGCATCAAGGCACCTGCCGGGAACACGGTGAGAATCGAAACGAAGATTGCGCGCGAAGTCGCCGACGAGCTCATTGCCTGGCGGTCGGTGGAGGGTTCCGAAATCGCAACAGAAGGTCGGGTGATGTTCAGCGATGCACCGGGGGATCGCGGTACGCAAGTGACGCTTATCATCGCGTACCAGCCCCCGGCGGGCGCGGTGGGCAAGGCGGTCGCCAAGCTCTTCATCCGCGAACCCGCCGTTCAGGCGCGGCACGATCTCAAGCGCTTCAAGATGCTGATGGAGACCGGAGAGATCGCCACCTCGGCAAACCGCAAGGATGAAACGCGCGCAGCGCAGCAGGAGAAGAAATCATGAAGGCGCTGACCTGGCACGGCACCAAGGATGTCCGCGTGGAAACGGTGGACGATCCCGAGATCATCAATCCGCGCGATGCGATCCTGAAAGTGACCTCGACCGCGATCTGCGGCTCCGATTTGCACCTTTACGACGGGGTCATTCCGGGGATGCAGGCAGGCGATATTCTCGGCCATGAATTCATGGGCGAAGCGGTCGAAGTAGGAAAGGATAGCACGCTGGAGAAGGGGCAGCGTGTGGTGGTTCCATTTACTATCAGCTGCGGCGGCTGTTTCCATTGCCAGGTGCAGCAATATTCCGCGTGCGAGAACTCCAATCCTGCTGAAAAGCAGGACATGTCGGCGTCGCTCTACGGGCATCCGATGTCCGGGCTGTTCGGTTACTCCCACCTGACCGGTGGCTATTCGGGCGGGCAGGCAGAATATGTGCGTGTACCGTTTTCCGATGTTGGCCCCATCGTGATCCCCGATCACCTTGAGGACGATAAGGTGCTGTTCCTGTCCGATATCCTTCCGACCGGCTGGATGGCGGCGGAGAATGCCGAGATCCAGCCGGATGACACGGTGGCGGTCTGGGGCTGCGGGCCGGTCGGCCTGTTTGCGATCCAATCCGCGATCGCGATGGGTGCGGCGAAGGTAATCGCCATCGATCACTATCCCCATCGGCTTGAACTCGCTCGGCAGCTTGGCGCTGAAGTGATCGATTTCCGCAAGACCGACGTGCGTGAAGCGCTCATGGAAATGTCCGGCGGAATCGGGGTGGACGCGGTGATCGACGCAGTTGGGATGGAGGCCCACGGCTTTGCAATCGACAACATGGTCGATGTCGTAAAGCAGAAGGTCGGCGTTGGTGCGGACCGCGCAAGCGTACTCAAGCAAGCATTGCTGGCCGTCCGCTTCGGCGGCAAGGTTTCAATCCCCGGCGTTTACGGCGGAATGACCGATAAGTTTCCTACCGGCGCGCTGATGGAGAAAGGTTTGCAAGTCCGCTCCGGCCAGACACATGTGCAGAAGTATACGAAGCCCCTGCTCGACAAGATCGAAGACGGTTCGCTCGATACCACTTTTCTCATCAGCCACCGTTTGCCGCTGGACGAGGCTGCCAAGGGCTATCGCAACTTCAAGGAAAAGCAGGATAGCTGGACCAAGGTGATCCTGAAGCCCGGGATGGCAGCAAAGTAAGAAGGGCGATCTGCCAGACGAAATCGGACCAGCTGGGCGCACCCAAGTTGGCAACCGATTTCTCAGCATCCCTGAAACACCGGCCTGTTCAGCGAGTGACCAAGCTGTCCGGGCAGCTGGATCAGGGTCGGATGCATAGAAGATCGAAACCGAACGGTTCCGGATAACTGCAATCAACCCAGAGCGATCATTTCGGATGTTCAAGCGCTAGGGCGTTGATCGCCATCTCGTGAGGCTCAAGCGCCGATAGCGGCGACGTATCGATCTTGAGATAACCCGGATTGAACTGGCCGCGTCGGGCAAGCTTTCCAGGATCGATAATTTCCACTTTAGAGGAACGGAAGACGCACAGGCCCTCTTCGCGCAATTGCCGCATGACGCGATTGACATGGACGTTGGTCAAACCACTGATTTCTGCAATATCGGTTTGTGTCAAATCCAGTCTGAATTCTTTGCCGTTGCTGAGGCCAATCGCTCCAAGTCGGACATTCGTTTCGCTCAGGAAATGCGCGATCCGGCCCATCGCGTCGAGCCGACCGAGACGAAACAGCCAAGCACGATGGATGGCGGCATCGATCAGGGTCGAAGTCCAGAACTTTCGGGCAAGGCCGGGAAACTCGCTGGTCATCGCACATAGCTCGCTATGCGGAACGCAGGCCACCACTGCCGACGAAATCGCTTCTATGCCATGATCGAGCACCTTGAGCGGGAAGGCATGCAAATCTACGAAATCGCCAGGGAAATGGATTGCGACCAACTGGCGCAGGCCCTTTCTGTCATCGATGTATCGTGACAATATGCCACTTACCAGAATGGTACTGTGATTGAGTTCAACGCCGGGCCGAACGACGGTGGAGCGCGGTGCCAGATCGCGAACTTCACTTATGGCGTCCTCAATCCGTGACCGTTCTGATGCGTCGAGCGTCGCTCCGCGCTTGTTGATCATCAATCGGCTCGTGAGCATGGCAGACAGTCACCCTTCGTGAAATTTGCTTCGGGCTGAACTCGGCAGCTTGCGATTCTCACCCGAAAGTGAAACGTTACCGGAGTAAAATCTTCGGGCGGTACTGAAGTTCCGTGCGGTCTGCTCGCCGGGTTCCGCGTTTGTCGGAGGGTGCCGGCCCAGGATAGCAAAATGCCCCGCCGGCGAGTGCGACGGGGCAAGGTTTTGCGGCCCTTCGGGCTCTGCTGCCAAGGCTCCGGTTCAGTCGCCGGGCTCTTGCGCCATCGCGTCAATGGCCTGCTGGATACGGGCGGCGAGTGCCGGGTCTTGTTGTGCCGAAGTGCCGATGGCCTGATAAGTAGCGGGATCGAGACCGTTTTCCGCCACGATGGCCTCTGCCTGAGCGCGCTTGCCGGCGTCGTCGAGCGTGGCATCGGCGCGAACTTCGCGCATTGCCAGTGCCGCTGCCGCGAAGGCAGCCACCTGTGTATCGGTGAATGCGGTTTGCGGGATGGGCGACGCTTCGGTGGTGCTGTGTGCGGGATCCGCAGGTTGGTCTGGCGGCACATCCTGCGTTTGGATCGGAGTAGAAGGCGGAGTGGCTGCAGGCGGGATGTCCTGTGTCTGGATCGGTTCGGGCACGGGAGGTGCGGCGGTTTCCGGGACATCCTGAGCCAGAGCGGTGCTGCCCGCGAGAAAGAATGCCGTTCCGGCAATAGTGGTCAGGAATTTCATTTTGCGCGTTCCTTCAAGGGTCTAATTGCGCCCCCGAAACGGGATTGTGCTGCATTTGCCAATGGCGCAATCGGTCGAAAGGCGAAACGCGCGAGCGAAACGACCGTCAGAGGAAGATGTTGCGATTGCACGACGAAACGATCGGCTTCGGCTTATAGTACCAAGCAACTTCAGAACCATCGGCGCATCACCGGCTGACGAACAGGACGCCGGGATGGGCCGACACGATCATAACTTGTCGGCGTAAAGTTCGAGTAAGTTTGCCCAGGCGCGCTCGGCTTCTGCTTGGTCGTAGACGGGGCTGTCGAGCACCGTCCAGCCATGATCCCCGGCGTAGACCTCCACCGTAACCTCCGCAGCGGCGGCTTCCCCGGCGGCGGCAAGGATCGCTTTCGCTGCTGCATCCTGTGCATCGTCGTCGCGCGAGATCGCGATCAGGGCACCGGCGTCGGCGGCCATTTCGTCGAGCAGGTTCGCGGGCACAAGGTCGCCGTCTCCGGTCAGCCCGCCACCGTGGAAGCTGGCGGCAGCCTTGATCCGTGCAGGCACGGCGGCGGCGGCAAGGATCGTCCAGCTACCGGTCATGCAGTAGCCCTGGTTGCCAATCCCGCGCGCCGAATCGACCGCGTCCTGTGCATCGAGCCAGGCGACCACGCTACGCGCCGTTGCCTGTACCGCTGCGGGGGTATTGGCGTCCCGCCAGGGCGTGACGCGGTTCCAGCCGTCGTTGTTACGCCAATCGTCGAAATCGGCAAATTGCTGGCCGCTGACCGAGCGATAGTAGGGATTTGCCACCAGCACCGCATAGCCCTGAGCCGCCAGCCGCCGCCCCATCTCGATCTTGGCCGGGCGCAGGCCCGCGATGTCAGGCCATAACACCACCGCCGGGTGCGCTCCGGACGTGGGGTGAATGAACACTCCGTCCATCGTTCCGCCGTCCGCAGCGAAGCTGACATTGGTCTGAGTCAGGCCGCCCGCCGCGCTGCCGGTTTCGATCGGGGCACAGGCGGCAATCGCTCCGGCAGCCCCGAGAACGCCAAACTGGCGGCGGCTGACCCGGCCCATTTCCGAAACGTGTTGCTGGTCACACATGGTCTTGCATCTCCTGCTGTCCCCTCAACAGGAGGGATAGCAGCAGGAAAGCCCGGGGCGCAAACGCTAGGTGCGGGATTTCCGATCCCCCGATCCGCTGCGGATTTTCCCGCGCCGGATGTCGCGCTCACGCCTGCGGTGGCGCTGCCAAAGCGCCAGTGCCGAAGCCAGCGCGATCAGAAGCAAGGCGATAAGGATGTAAGCGACAAGCTCACGCGTTGCCATGAAGTAACCCCTTCAAACCGGTTAGAGAGCGACCTCTTGTGCAGTGCAGCAAGTAGTATCACGGATCGCGACCATGGGAAGAAAAATTTTACAAATGTCATGATTCTGTTTACATTTGTCACAATTTTTCAGGTCAGATCGTCCATTTCTGTCCGAATGCCTGCCTCGGCATCGCGCATCGCCTTGCGGCGCAGATTCTCGATATGGGCGCGTCCCGGCGGGCATTCCTCCACCGGCAGGGCGCGGACCTGCTTCAGGTATTCCTCAGCAAAATCGACGCCGTGTTCGGGGTGGGTAAGAATCAGCCCGTCCTGCGCGGTCATCCCGGCAAGGATCTTGCTGCCGACCACGTAAGGATCCATCCCGAACTGCTCGAAAGCGGTGCCGAACTGCTCCAGCTCGCCTTCCTTCGGCGGCGCGAACCCGGCGTCGGCGAAGTCTTCGGGACGCTTGTGCGCGCTGGCCCAGGCATTGGTGCGGGTGAGCGCGGGGCAGCACAGCGAGCAGCCGATCCCGTGCGGGGCGAGATTGTAGCGCAGCGATTCGGTCAGCCCGCGCACGGCGAACTTGCTGGCGGTGTAGATGCCCGCCTGCGGGCCGGGGAGGAAGGCGGCCATGCTGGCAATATTGGTCACGTGCCGTCGCCCGCTCGCCGCCTTGATTTTCGGCAGGAAGCTGACGATCCCGTTGACGACGCCGCCGAAGTTCACCCCCATGATCCAGTCGAAATCGTCGTAGCTGGCCTCGTCCGTCGGGCCGAAAACGCTGACCCCGGCGTTGTTCACCAGTACGTGGACTTCGCCGAAATGGGCCACCACTTCGTCCGCAACTTCGGCAAAGCGGGCGCGGTCCATCACGTCGAGTTTGCAGAACAGTGGCTGTTCGTAGCCCTTGCTCGCGAACCATTCGGCAGTGGCGGCGCGGTCATCCTCGTTGCGGTAGGACAGCGCGAGTCGCATTCCCGCATCGGCAAAGGCTTGCGCCGTGCCAAGGCCGATCCCCGTGACTGCGCCGGTGATGAAGGCGACCCGGCCCCGCCATTCGTCGCCTGCTCCATTTGCCAGTTCGCTCATCGCCGATTTCCTCTCGCATCAATCGTATCGTTCGTTAGTATTGCATACAAACACAGACTGGGGAGAGTCGAGATGAGTGATGTGGAAACCCGCCTGGCCGCGTTGGAAAAGAGCGTCCACCGGCTGGAAGACGAGGCAGCGATCCAGCGGCTGCAAATGGCCTATGGCTATTACATCGATTACAACCGGCCCGAAGAAGTCGCCGGGCTGTTCGCCAAGGATGGCGCGGTGGTGTTCCTCTCGGGCGAGTATGTCGGCCACGAAGGGGTGATGCGGCTTTACGGGACGTGGTTCCAGAACCTGTTCACACGCGGCCGCCGTGGGCCGGTGCACGGCCTGCTGCTCGATCATTTCCAGTTCCAGCCGGTCATCACCGTGGCCGAGGACCGGATGACTGCCAAGGGCCGTTTTCGCGGGATGCTGGCGGGCGGCTGGCACGATGAAGCGATGAGCTGGAAGCCCGACGGCCCGCCGCAGCAGTTCTGGGAAGCGGGGCTCTACGAGAACGACTATGTGCGCGAACCGGGTCCCGACGGCGAGCTGGTGTGGAAGATCAAGCGGCTGAATTACCTGATGCAGTGGCAGGGCGATTACGAGACCGGATGGGCCAAGACCATTGCCCATCTCCAGCCCGCCGTGGTCGCCTATCCGGAAAACCCGCTCGGCCCCGATCGCATCCTGCCGGAAGAAGAATGGCGCACCACCTGGCCCAACCGCCACCCGGTGGAAATGAGCTTTGCGCACCCGGTGCTGGGGGAGGCCTTCAAGGTCGGTCACTTCACCAAGATGATGACCAAGGAAGAATTCGCGGGCTGATCGGTCAGGCGGCGAGTTCGGCGATGACTACCGGGTGCAACTGGCCGTAGAAGCGGATGGCGGCGCGTTTGCCGTCATGCCATAGCACCCGGCCATTGATGTCGATCCGTTCGGCAATCTTGAGGCGCAGGAAATCGCACTCGGCGCTCCATTCGCAGTCTGCTTCAGCAGAACACCCGTCACAGGAGATTTCCGAAATCGCCACCGGGAAGCGGGCGGGGCCGAGATCGCACAGGGCGCTTAGCCGGTTCGCATTGCTGGCCTCATTCGCGGCAGCATCGTGGCGCTCTGACATCGCAGCTCTCCATATCTCCCACAGGTGAAGCTGGCAGACACTGACTGAACAGAGAGTGGGCAGGCGGTTAAGCTGGGGTTTTGGCGCTTCCAAGCCGGATGGGAATCGCGAGCGTGGTGCGAGTGCCGACGCGCCACAGCCATTCGAGCGGGCCGTAGCGGAAATGGCGGAACCAAGGTGCAGCGAGCGCGATCTGGGCGGCGAAGGCGAGGAGTCCAAGCAGCACCAGTTCGGCATTCGAGAGCTGGTCCCATAGTGCCCAGCCAAAGCCGTAAATGATCGGCACGAACACCAGCGATTGCCCGACATAAAGTGTCAGTGTCATCCGCCCGGCCGGAACCAGCAGCGCCAGCAGACCGCGCACGGGCGTTTGCCAGAGCAGGACGAACAGCGCGACCTGAAACGCGGTTGCCCCGATGGCCCGATACTGCGCCAATGATGTGGTAAGTGATTCACCCGTCATCTGCGCGCCGTCCCACGGCAGGATCAGGCTCTCTGCTATCCTTGCCAAGGCCCAGATACCCAAGCCGCCAAACAGAATCGCCAGCCAGTGGCTGCGCCGTTTCGCCGCATCTGCAAACAACCGCTGGCGGTGGAGCACCATGCCCACGAGGAACAGGCCTGCTATCGCCAGCATCCGTCCGGTTTCCACGTAGAAAGACCACTTCCCGAACATCCCAGGCCCGGCATTCACCGCCAGCACTTCGGCCAGCGAGCCGCTGGCCAAAACGGCAAGCCCGCTATCGCCCCAGAACAACGGGGGAGCAGCGGCCCATGCCACCCCCTGCGCGGCCAGCCATGCACGCAGGAGCAGCGGAAACTGGAAGAACAGCAGGGCGGCGATTACCAACAGTGCCCGGTCCGAGCGCAGCCGCTCGAACGGGATCATCACCATCCCTACCAATGCCAGCACTTGCAGGATATCGCCGCGATAGATCAGAGCATGCACTGTGCCGATGACGAACAGCAGCATCAATCGCCAGCCGAAGCGCCAGGCAAAATCCTCACCCCGCGCCCGCGCATTCGCCATGATCGTGGCAAAGCCGAAGCCGAACAGCAGCGCGAAGATCGAGAACGCCTTGCCGCTGGAAATGGCGAAAACGGCATCGAACCAGGCATCGGGCTGCGGGTTGAGCCAGTAGAGCTCGAACCGCTCCACGCAATGCACGAGGAACAGGCCGAGCAGCGCGTAACCGCGCAGCCCGTCCACCAGTTCGATCCGTTCTTCCACCATCCACCACCCCTCCGGGGTGGTAGCGCTATAATGACCCGAAGTCGATCAGGTATGCATGCCGTGATTGCGCTGTGGAGCCGTGTGGGGAGGCGCGGTGTGCAGCAGGGGCTTTACCGCCCCTGCCAGCGATGCAACGCTGCCACGCGGCTCCACAGCGCAACCCCTCCGGGGCGGGCCGATTTTGCCCGGTGGGAGCGTTGCTCGTCGATCACGGTGCTCCGCATCGCTCACTCCTCACGCCTCCCCACGAACCAAAATCGGCTCCGTCGCGGCGTACATACTTGATCGACTCGGGTTTAACCCCAGACTTCTTCGGCAACTTCCACGCACAGGCGGATCTTGTCGGCCTGCTGGCGGTTGGTGATGTCATTGCCGTGGACGGTGCTGGCAAAGCCGCACTGCGGGCTCAGCGCGAGTTGCTCGATCGGCGCGAACTTGGCCGCTTCGTCGATCCGGCGCTTGATGTCGTCCTTGCTTTCCAGCTCGCCCAGCTTGGTGGTGACGAGGCCGAGCACCACGGTCTTGCCCTTGGGCAGATGCCGCAGCGGCGCGAAATCGCCCGAGCGCGGATCGTCGTATTCGAGGAAGAAGGCATCGATATCGAGCTCGTTGAGCATGATCTCGGCCACCGGTTCATAGCCGCCTTCAGCCGCCCAGCTCGAGCGGAAATTGCCCCGGCAGAGGTGGATCGCCTTGATCATGTCGGCAGGCGCGCTGGCGAAGCTTTCGTTGATCAGGCGGGCATACTGGCGGGTGGTCGCGTCCGGGTCCATCCCGCGCGCCCTGGCCGCTTCGCGCTGCTCGTCGTCGCACAGATAGGCGAGGTTCGTATCGTCCATCTGCACGTATCGGCACCCGGCATCGGCGAGCGAGGACACTTCCTGCCGGTAGGCCGAAGCGACATCGTTGTAGAAATCTTCCATCAGCGGATAGACGCTTTCGGGGATGCCCGAACGCCCGGCGCGGAAGTGCAGCATCGACGGGCTGGGGATCGCCACCTTGGCCGTGGCCCCGCGCGCGTTGACGTGCCTGGCGAGGAATTCGTAATCGGCGCGCTGGATTGGCTCCTTGTGCGTGATCTTGCCGTTCACCACCATCACCGGCGGGGCGAACTGCACGTCCTTGCCCGCGTCGTTCTTGAACGCCTTGGCCATGCCGCCGCGTTCTTCCACGCCCGCCAGTTGCAGCAGGAAATCGGTGTGGAAGAAATAGCGGCGGAATTCACCATCGGTGATCGCCTTGAGGCCGAGGCCCTGTTCCCAGGTGACCAGATCGGCAATCGCTTCGTCCTCGACCTGGCGCAGGCCTGCCTTGTCGAGCGTACCCGCGGCATGGGCGGCGCGCGCCTCGATCACCGATTGCGGGCGCAGGAAGGAGCCGACGTGATCGGCACGCGAAGGGAGCTTGAATGTCATGGTGATTGGTCCTGTCGTGGCGTTTGGCACAAAATGGTCCAGCGTCACGGCGCGGGCTCGCGCTCGACTGATGCCGCGCCCATAGTCTGGCCAAGTGCGCCTGCGCAACAGACATTCTGCGCCGATGTCCCAAAGCCCTCCTTGACCTGCCGCGTGGCCATTCTAACGATAGTTAGGATTGCGGCGAACCGTCCAAAGGCGGAGTCGCGCCGGATACGCTTTGGGAGAGGCGAAACTATGCATCTGTGGAAGCTGGCGGCATCGACTGCCCTGATCGTGGCCCTGCCATCGTGCCAGACGATGGAACCTGCCCCTGAATCGGAAGTGGTGGCTGGGGCGGCCACCGATGTAGGCACGGTAGACTCGTCCGATCTCCTTTCCGCCGCCGGAAACAATGCCAACTGGCTGACCTATGGCCGCGACTATTCGGAACAGCGCTACAGCCCGCTCGGCCAGATCAACCGCGCCAATGTCGGTGAGCTCGGCCTCGCGTGGTATGCCGACATGGACACCGCGCGCGGGCAGGAAGCGACGCCGCTGGTGATCGACGGGATGATCTACGTCTCCACCGCGTGGAGCAAGGTGAAGGCCTACGATGCGCGCACCGGCGCGCTGGCGTGGGAATACGATCCGCAGGTGCCGGGCCAGACCGCGGTCAACGCCTGTTGCGATGTGGTCAACCGCGGGCTCGCCGCCTGGGGAGAGCACCTGTTCCTCGGCACGCTCGACGGGCGGTTGGTCGCCTTGGACCGCGCCACCGGCGAGGAGGTCTGGTCCACCGTCACCGTCGACCAGTCCAAGCCCTACACGATCACCGGCGCGCCGCGCGTGATCGACGGCAAGGTGATCATCGGCAACGGCGGCGCGGAATACGGCGTGCGCGGCTATGTTTCCGCCTATGACGCAGCGGATGGCGAGATGCTGTGGCGGTTCTACACCGTGCCCGGCGATCCGAGCGAAGCGGGCAGCGAACCGCAGCACCTGCAGGACGCGCGCGAGACGTGGAACGGGGAATTCTGGGACCTCGGCGGCGGCGGCACCGTGTGGGACGCAATGGCCTTCGATGCGGAGCTTGACCTGCTCTATATCGGCGTTGGCAACGGCAGCCCGTGGAATCAGGCCTACCGCAGCCCCGGCGGCGGGGACAATCTCTACCTTTCCTCCATCGTTGCGCTGCGCCCATCGACCGGCGAATATGTCTGGCATTACCAGACCACGCCGGGAGAAACGTGGGATTTCACCGCAACCCAGCACATCATGCTCGCCGATATCGAAATCGACGGGCGGGAGCGGCAGGTGCTGATGCAGGCACCCAAGAACGGCTTCTTCTACGTGCTCGATCGCGCCACCGGCGAATTGATCGATGCCGATCCCTATACCACGGTCAACTGGGCTACCGGCGTCGATCCAGCCACCGGCCGCCCGATCGAGGTGCCCGCCGCCCGCTATGACCGGACCGGCCAGCCGTTCTTCTCGCAGCCCGGCGCGGGCGGAGCGCACAACTGGCACCCGATGGCCTTCCATCCCGGTGAAGGGCTGGTCTACATTCCGGTGATCGACGCCGCCTTCCCCTATTTCCCGGAAAGCAACTGGGAGCCAGACCGGGCGCGCGGCTTCAATGTCGGAATCGACCAGTCGGGCGGGGCCATGCCGCCGATTGTTGAAGTGCGCGAACAACTGGCCGGATCGGTCAAGGGCGCGCTCGTGGCATGGGATCCGGCTACCAACAGCCAGCGGTGGCGGGTGGAGTTTCCGGGGCCGTGGAACGGCGGCCTGCTGGCGACCGGCGGGGGCCTCGTTTTCCAGGGCCTCGCCAGCGGCAACATGGCCGCTTTCGATGCCGCCGATGGCACCGAACTGTGGCGCTATCCGGTGCAGACCGGGGTGGTCGCGCCGCCGATCACCTATGAGCTTGATGGCGAGCAGTATGTCGCAGTCATGGCTGGATGGGGCGGCATCTGGGCGCTGGCGCCCGGCGGCATCCTCAACGAAACCTCCGGCCCGGTGCCCAATATCAGCCGCCTGCTGGTGTTCAGGCTGGGTGGGACCGCGCAGCTGCCGCCGGCCCCGCCGCTGATCCGCCGCCCGATCGATCCGCCCGCGCTGACGGTCAGCGCGGAGGAGGCAGCGGCGGGCAGTTACAATTTCGCCCGCTATTGCAGCGGCTGCCACGGCGATGCCGCCATCGGCTCTACCGTGCTGCCCGACCTGCGCCGTTCGGCCACGCTCGGCAGCGAGCAGGTCTGGCAGCAGATCGTCCACGACGGGGTGCTGCAATCGCGCGGCATGGTCGGCTTCCAGCCGAGCCTGACGCGCGAGGAAATCGAGGGGCTGCGGCAATATGTGATTCACCGCGCGCAGCAGGACCGCGCGCTGGGCGGGCGGGGGAGTTAGAAGAACACCTTTCGTCACCCCGGACTTGATCCGGGGTCCCGCTTTTGATGCGCGAGTAATCAAGGCAAGCGGGACCCCGGCTCGGGAGCCGGGGTGACGAAGGGGGGCTATCGGGGCTGGCGCAGTCCACCAGATTGTTATAGTTTACAACAAACGAGGGATTCGTTTCGGAGAAGGATTTGAGCCATGAATGACATGACCACCATCGAACGCGTGCAACCCGAATACTCCGCCGCCGTAAAGGCCGCGCTGGCGCGCAAGCCGCAGCTCTACATCAACGGCGAATGGGTCGATTCCTCGGGCGGGGCGACCATCGACGTGGAAGACCCCTCCACCGGCAAGATCATCTCCAGCTTTGTCGAAGCAAGCGACAAGGATACCGACCGCGCCATCGCCGCCGCGCGCACCGCGTTTGACGATGGCCGCTGGCGCAACCTGCCGCCGATCGTGCGCGAAAAGACCATGCACGCCATCGCCGACCTGATCGATGCGCACGCCGACGAACTGGCCGAGCTCGAAGCCATCGACGTCGGCAAGCCCAAGGGCATGGCGCACGCGGTGGACGTGCCGGGTGCCGCCGCGCACTTCCGCTACATGGCGGGCTGGGCTGGCAAGATCGGCGGCGAGGTGCAGGCTCCCTATGCGATGCCCAATGGCATGATGTTTGGCTACACCCTGAAGGAGCCGGTCGGCGTCTGCGCGCAGATCGTGCCGTGGAATTTCCCGCTGCTGATGGCCTGCCTCAAGCTCGCCCCGGTGCTCGCATCGGGCTGCACCTCTGTGCTCAAGCCTGCCGAACAGACCAGCCTCACCGCGCTGCGGCTGGCCGATCTGATCCACCAGGCGGGCGTGCCTGCGGGCGTGATCAACATCATCACCGGCTACGGCCACACCGTGGGTGACCGGATGGTGAAGCACCCCGATGTCGACAAGGTGGCCTTCACCGGCTCCACCGAGATCGGCAAGCTGATCAATCGCAACGCCACCGAAACCCTGAAGCACGTGACGCTCGAACTGGGCGGCAAGTCGCCGGTGGTGGTGATGCCCGATGTCGATGTCGCCGAAACCGCGCCGGGCGTGGCGGGGGCGATCTTTTTCAATTCGGGGCAGGTCTGCGTCGCCGGATCGCGGCTCTATGCGCACAAGTCGGTGTTCGACAAGGTCGTCGAAGGCATGGCCGAAACCGCCGCCTTCTGGGCCCCGCGCCCCTCGCTCGATCCCGCCGCGCACATGGGCCCGGTGGTCTCGTCCGAGCAGTTCGAACGGGTGATGGGCTACATCGACGCCGGCAAGCGGGATGGCGCAACCGTGCTGATGGGCGGCGACAGCCCCTCGTCCGACGGCGGCTACTACGTCAACCCGACGATCCTGACCGACGTGAACCCGCAAATGAGCGTGGTGCGCGAGGAAATCTTCGGCCCCGTGGTGGTCGCCCAGCGGTTCGAGGATCTCGACGAAGTGGTAAAGGAAGCCAACGACACGCAATATGGCCTTGCTGCGGGCGTCTGGACCAAGGACGTCTCCGCCGCACACAAGATCGCCGCGCGGCTGAAGGCGGGCACGGTGTGGGTCAACTGCCACGCGATGATCGACCCGGCGCTGCCGTTCGGCGGCTACAAGGAAAGCGGCATCGGACACGAGCAGGGACGGCTCGGGCTGGAAGCTTACCTTGAGACGAAGACGGTGCTGATGAAGTTGTAAGCGAGTGGCCGGAGCCGGTTCGATCGACGCATTCCTGGTCGCGCTGGCTCCAGCTCAGCGCGCCACGGTCGACCGGCTGCGGGCACTGGTCAAGGCGTCTGCACCCGGTTTGGAAGAACGCATCAAGTGGAACGCGCCGAGTTTTGCCAAGGACGACATTGATCGGATTACGCTCGGACTAGAGCGCGATGGTTGCATTCGCGTAGTCATCCATCGGGGTGCGAAGGCGAAGGATGTGGCTGGGTTCGCTTTCGAGGCTCCGAGCGACCTGGTGCGCTGGGCGGCCCTTGATCGCGGGGTGATGCGATTTGCCTCGGTTGCCGAAGTGGCATCGCGCGAAAACGAGATCAGCGACCTCGTTCGTCGCTGGATGGAGATAGACTGAGTGCCCATAGACCTCACCAAAATCCGCGCCATCGACGTTCACGTCCACGCGGAAATCTCGTGCCACGATCCCGAGGACCCGGTGATGGGCCGGTTTTTCGATGCCGCCAGCGCCTATTTCAAGGCTCCGCGCGAACGGCCGAAGATGCCCGAGATCATCGAGCTCTACCGCGAAACCCAGATCGCCTTCTGCATGTTCACCGTCGATTGCGAGAGCGGCATGGGCGCCAAACGCGTCTCCAATTACGAAGTCGCCGCTATCGCCAACAAGAACGACGATATCTGCATCCCCTTCGCCTCGATCGATCCGCACAAGGGCAAGTATGGCGCGCGCGAGGCGCTCGACCTGATCGAGAACCACGGGGTCAAGGGCTTCAAGTTCCACGGCATCGCCCAGAACGCCCACCCGGCGGACCGCATGGGCTATCCGATCTACGAAGTGATCAACGAGTACAAGCTGCCCGCGATCTTCCACACCGGCCATTCGGGCATGGGCACCGGAATGCGCGGCGGCGGCGGGATGCGGCTGAAGTATGGCGAGCCGATGCTGGTGGACGATGTGGCGGTGGATTTCCCCGACATGAAGATCATCCTCGCCCACCCGAGCTGGCCGTGGGTGGACCAGAGCCTTTCGATGGCGCTGCACAAGGACAATGTCTTCATCGACCTGAGCGGCTGGAGCCCGAAGTACTTTCCCGAACAGGTGATCCGCTATGCGAACACCCAGTTGAAGCACAAGATGCTGTTCGGCAGCGATTTCCCACTGATCCACCCGGACAAGTGGATTGCTGCGGCGAAGGATGTCGGTTTCCGCGATGAAGTGATGCCGGGGATCATGAAGGACAATGCGGCGCGGGTGCTGGGTCTCGCCTGACGCAAAAAGGGGAGAGAGAGAAGCGGATGAATTTCACCGGCAAACACGTGGTCGTCACTGGCGCTTCCACTGGCATCGGGCGGGCGACGGCGGAAAAGGTGCTCGCGCTCGGCGGACGGGTGACGGTGATTGCGCGCTCGGCGGACAAGCTTACCGCGCTCGCCGAAGCGCATGGGGACGCGGTGCACGTTGCCGCTGCCGATGTCGCCGATCCAGTTGCGCAGATCGCCGCGCTCAATGCCGCCGCTGCCTTCGCGCCGATCGACGGTCTGTTCTGCAACGCTGGAACCGGGGGCACCTTTGCCCCGCTCGAACACTACTCGGACGCAAACTACGAAAGCCTGATGGCGGTCAACCAGCACGCCCATTTCCGCGCCGTGCGGCACGTGTTCGCAGCCATGAAGGCGCGGGGCAAGGGCTCGATCGTCATCACCGGATCGCTCGCCAGCGAACGCGGGATGGCGATGAATGTCGCCTATGTGATGAGCAAGCATGCGATGCTCGGCCTTGCCCGCGCCACCGCGCTCGAAGGTGCGGCGCATGGTGTGCGCGCCAATTGCATCGTGCCCGGTTTCATCGATACGCCGCTGATGGACGGTATCCCGCCCGAGCAATTGACCCATCTGGCGGGCAACGTGCCGCAGGGCCGTCTCGGGTCGAGCGAGGAGACCGCCAACGTGGTCGCGTTCCTGCTCAGCGACGAGGCGAGCCATGTCACCGGGCAGAGCTGGGCGGTCGATGGCGGCGTGCTCGGCACGCTAGCAGTAAGATAACAGGAGAAGAAAACAATGCGTGCCTGGTTGATGCCCGTCGGCTGCGACAGCTTCGAAAAGCTCTATCTGGGCGAGCTGCCCGATCCTACCCCCGGCCCCGGCGAAGTGGTGATCGCGCCCAAGGCCTGGTCGATCAATTACCGCGATTTCGCCGTGGCAATGGGCAAGTATTTCGGCGGCGCGATTACCGAGCCTTCGGTGCCGCTCAGCGACGGCGCGGGGGAAGTGATCGCGGTGGGCGAGGGTGTCACGGACGTGAAGGTGGGCGACAAGGTCCAGTCCACCTTCTTCCAGGGCTGGATCGACGGCCCGCCGCAATTCGTCCCCGCCCTGGGCGACGGAAAGGCGCCGGGGATGCTCGCCGAGCAGGTGCTGCTGCGCGCCGATGGCGTGGTGCCGATCGCCGAGAGCCTCGGCTATGCGCAGGCTGCTTGCCTGCCCTGCGCCGGCGTTACCGCGTGGAACGCGCTGTTCGAAGGCGGGCAACCGCTCAAGGCTGGGCAGAAGGTGCTGGTGATGGGCAGTGGTGGGGTTTCGCTGATCGCGCTCAAGCTGGCCAAGGCGGCGGGCGCAGAAGTGATCGCCACAAGCTCGTCCGATGCCAAGCTGGAGCAGGTGAAGGCGCTCGGCGCGGATCACACTGTCAATTATCGCGACATTCCCGATTGGGGCGCGCATGTGAAGGCGCAGTTCGGCGGGGCGGACAAGATCGTCGAAGTCGGCGGCACCGGCACGCTCGAACAGAGCATGGCCGCCTGCGCGATGCTCGCCGAAATCGCGCTGATCGGGGTGCTGGCCGATGGCCCGCCGCCGAACCCGCGCGGGCTGATGTTCACTGGAGCGAGTCTGCGCGGCATTTTCGTCGGCTCGGCCCGGATGGCGCGCGATCTCAATGCGTTCATCGACCAGCACGGGCTGACATTCCCGATCGGCGGCAGCTATGGCTTCGATGATGCCAAGGCGGCTTATGCCCATGCCTGGGGGCCGGACAGCTTCGGCAAGACGGTGATTACGTTGTGACATTAACTTCGTCATTGCGAGCGAAGCGAAGCAATCCAGTCCCTAGGTGGCGTATGTTCGCAAAGGGAAGGACTGGATTGCCGCGTCGCTTCGCTCCTCGCAATGACGAGAAGAGAGGATAGGTCCAATGTGGGAAGTGCGCGTCGCCCCCTGCGGCGATTTCGACAATCATCCGTTCCGCTCGAACCATTTCGGGGTCGAACCACTGGGCGCGGCGATGGGGGCGGAGATAACTGGCGTGCGCCTGCCAGACCTGTCGGACGAGGGGATCGAAAGCCTGAAACTGGCGCTGTGGAAACACAAGATGGTATTCCTGCGCGATCAGCACCTCAGCCACGCCGAACACGAGGCGTTCGCCGCCCGCCTCGGACCCTTCGCGGTCGATGCCTATACGCAAGGGGTTGAAGGGCACCGCGACGTGCATCCGATCATCAAGGAAGCCGATGTCGTCACGCCCAGCCTGTTCGGCGGCGGTTGGCACACCGACAGCCCGTTCCTGCCCGAACCGCCGAGCGTTACCACGCTGCGGCAGGTGGAGGGGCCTCCCTATGGCGGCGATACCGTGTGGACCAATACCGCGCTCGCCTTCCGCCATCTCAGCCCGGTCTATCAGGACATGCTCCGTCCGCTGCGCGTCCACATGAGCGCCGCAAACAACTTTGCCACCCAGAACAAGCTGCGCGGTGAAGCGATCGGGTTCGGTGACGCGAGCAAGCAGGAGCAGGGTTTGAAGGGCAGCTTCCATCCCCTCGTGCGCAAGCATCCGGTGACGGGCGAGGAAGCGCTGTACATCTGCGATACCTATGCCGTGGGGATCAAGGGCATGACAACGCATGAGGCGCGGCCGATCATCGAATTCCTGGTGGCGCACACCACCCAGCACGGTTTCACGTGTCGCCTACGCTGGCAACCGGGCATGGTCTGCATGTGGGACAATGCCGCGACGATGCACCTCGGCCCCAACGATTACGACGGCTTCCGGCGGGAAATGTATCGCACCACGACGGCGGGGGGCGTGCCGGTCTAGCGGAAGCCTGACGCGCTTCAGTTCTTCGGCGGGGCCAGCAAATTCTGCCCCTGTTGCCTGATCGCGCCTTCGACGATCGGCTTGATGAAGCCCAAGGCGGGCGGCAGTTCCATGTGGAAGATCACCTTGTCGTCGGCAATGTCGACGTGGCCGGTGAGCATCTGTCCCAGCGCGCTGACCGCCATTGCCATGCGGTCCTCGCTCGGCCAACTGGTCGTAACCTGCGCCATGCCGCCGGGGATATTGTCGCCGATGCGGTGGCTGTTCTCGCTCAGCCGCCGACGAACTTCCTCGCGGCCGAGATTGTGGGGGATTTCGACTTCCATCAGTTGTCCTTGCCGACGGCGCTCTTCTCGCGGTTGAAGTCGGGCAGGGGCACACCAGAATCGTTCTTGGCGCCCTCATGGTTGGGTCGGATCGCCTCCGCGTCGCCGTAGCGGTAATCGAGATAGCGGCTCTTGATCGCAAGATCGTCGAGCGAGCCTTCGGCCAGTTGCCGGGTCACCGAATCGATCTCGCGCCCGATCTTGCCGAGGCCTTCGACCAGTTGCGCATCGGGAGTGGACCCGGCGCGTGTCTCGCGGCGAAGGTGATCGGGGATGCGGCGATAGCTGTCGATCATTTCGGGCAGGTGCTCGCCTACCAGCTTGCGCACTTCGGCGGCGGCGGGGTGTGCAGGATCGATATGTTCGAGCTGCCGCCCCAGCGCATCGAGCTGGACGCCCAGACTGTCCACCAGCGTTACAGCCGGAGCGGGCAGAGCAGGGCGCTGGCTTTCGAGCCACAGCTCGGTCCGCGCCACCAGTTGCCGCGCGTCCTGCGTACGGGTGAGATCGGCACGTTTGGGTACTTTCACCTTGGGGTAGTTGGCGAAGATGAAGGCCGCCGCGACTACCGCGAAAGCGGCCATCATCACCCCGGTAAAGCCGATGCCGTTGAGGACGATCCCCGCCACCGTCATCGCTGCAAGGATCGCCAGCACCACCGCGCCGAACATTCCTGCCCGGCGCAGCAGGTTCTTCGTTTTCACTTGCTGCGAACCCTTGCCGATTGAACGCGCCGCCAGCCGGTGCCGCCCGCCCGCCTGGTTGTCGCGCAGCACCGACCGGCTGTCAGCCAGGATGCGATCGCTCTGCCGGGTAAGGTCTTCCGCCATCAGCTCAGGCTCAGCAATCCGCTGTCATTGACCTGCTTCGCGGCCTGCGCCTGCCCTTCGGCACGGGCGATGTAGCCCTTGGACTTTTCCACCTCGACCGAGAGCACATCGACCGTCTGCTTCATCGAATCGAGCGCGCGCAGCTTGAACTGGTCGACCTCGTCCATCGTGTCGTAGATGTTCTGGAACGCGCGTTGCAGTGTTTCCATCGGGATCGTGGAGCTCGCCGCCTGTTCGTGGATCCGGGCGGTGTTCTCACGCAGCAGTTGCCCGGTGGAATCGATGATGCCCGCTGTTGTCTCGTTCAAGGCGGTAATTTGCCCCAGCACCAGCCGCTGATTGGTCATCGCTTGCGCCACCGTCACCGCCGTGCGCAGCGCGCCGACGGTGGTGGTGCTGGCGCGATCGACGCCCTTCACCAGTTCGACATTGTTCTTCTTGACCAAGTCGAGCGCGAGGTAGCCCTGCACCGATACGGCCATCTGGGTGAGCAGGTCCTGCGTGCGCTGGCGGACGTAGAACAGCGCCGTTTCGCGGATCGCCTTGGCCTTCTGCGGGTCGCTCGAATCGAGTTCCAGCGCCTTCTGCTCCAGTTCCCCGTCCAGCGCCTTGGCGATGTGGATCATCTGTTCGAGCTGGCCCATCGCTTCCCACAGCTTCTGCCGTTCGACATCGATGGCGGCATTGTCCATCAGCAGCTCGTCCTTGCCGCTGGAAAGCCGCGCGAGGATCGCCTGGATGTGCCCCTGCGCGGAGGTGTAGCTGTCGAAATAGTTTTTCAGCTTGTTGCCGAAGGGGATGATCCCGAAAAGCTTGCGGCCCGCCATCTTGCCCTTGCGGCCGGGATCGAGATCCTCGACCGTGCGGCGCAGTTCAGCCAGATCGGTGCCGACCCCGCTTTCCTGGTCCATCGCCCGCACCGGACGATCGAGGAAACGGTTGGACATCTGGCTGGCAGCCATGATTTCCTTGCGGCCCATATTGGTGATCTGGTCCACCTTCTTGCCGAAATCGGGCGAATTGGCATCCAGCGCGATCAGTTCGTTGACGAAGCCATCGACCTTTTCCTGAAGCGCGCTTTTCTTTTCTTCGCTCACGGGCACGAGACCTGCTGCGCGCTCGGGCGCAACAACCGGAACCGGATCGGGCGGGGTCAATTGCAAATCCGAAACGGTCTGCGTGGTGGTCTGGTTCGTCGTAGCCATCGCGGCGAATTTCCTTCCTGCCTCTGGTCACTGTATTAGGCGTACAAGACACGTGTTTCAACCTTCACGCGCCCGTTTTTCATGCCTCTCTTTGTGCTGGCGAGTTTCCGCGATAATAGCCGCCAATGCAAACACCAAACACGAGCGCGGCGAGCGAGGCGATCGAGCCTGCCCCACGGGGTTTCCACGAAGTGATGGCTAGCCTCACCGGCTGGTGGCGCAAGGATGTGATGGGCACGGTGGATCAGGTCGCCGTAATCGAAAAGCGCCGCGCCGAATGCAGCCTTTCGGCCCGCTACCTGCTGATGATTTCCATGTCGGCGGG